>CAJOCV010000152.1:2805-9330 GCA_905233785.1 uncultured Oscillospiraceae bacterium | reverse complement strand
GCGGAGGACTGGAGGCTCTGCTGGGCGATCCGACCCACGCTGGCGGAGGACGCTTCCTCCCTGCGTGTGTCCCTTGAAGGCGGCGTTTTCACCGCGACGAACCCGGAGAGCTATCTGCAGGGGATCGTCCTTCGCGCTTCGGCAAGTGTTCCCTGCGAATTGGAAACAGACTTCGCGCCACCCGCGCTGCTCTTGCGCTGCACGGGAGAGGCGGAGACTATTTTCCGCTGCGGCTGCGCCGAGCCTGGCGCCTTTTCCGCGCCTCTCCCCTGGGACGCACTCTGCGGAAAAGCTCATGTGCAAACCGGCGCGCCCGCGATTGACCGTTATGTAAACCAATGGTGCGTATACCAGGCGCTGTGCTGCCGCCTGCTCGCCCGCTCCAGCCTCTACCAGAGCGGCGGCGCTTACGGCTTCCGGGATCAGCTGCAGGACGCGGTCAACCTCCTGCCGGTCAGCGCGGACTACGCCCGCGCGCGCATCCTCGACTGCTGCCGCCATCAGTACGCGGAGGGGGACGTGATGCACTGGTGGCACCGGCACCCGGACGGCGACCGCGGGCTTCGCAGCCGCTGCAGCGACGATCTGCTGTGGCTGCCGTGGGCGCTGTGCGAATATACGGAGTACACCGGGGACTGCGGCTTTGCGCTCAAAAAGGAGCCCTGGCTTCACTCCCCCGCGCTTAACGAGAACGAGCGGGATCGCTACGAGACCGTCTCCCCCTCCGGAAAGGGGCAAAGCCTTTTGCGGCACGGGAAGGCGGCCATTGATCGCTGCGCCGCGCGCGGCTTCGGCGCGCACGGGCTGCCGCTGATCGGAAGCGGCGACTGGAACGACGGGCTGGACGCCTGCGACGGGGAGAGCGTGTGGCTGGGCTTCTTTCTGAGCCATGTGGCGGGGCGCTTTGCCGGGCTTCTCCGGCGGCTCAAGGATCCGGACGCAAAACGTTATGAATCACTCTCCGCCGAAATGCTCCGCGCGGCGGAGGGAAGCTTCCGGGCGCTTTTACCGCCGGGGCTTCTGGGCCGACGGCACAGCCCTCGGCGGGGAGGAGCGCATCGACCTGCTTCCCCAGGTCTGGGCGGCCTTCTGCGGGGCGGCGCACGCGGACGAGGCGCTGAATACCGCGATTGAGCGGCTTGTGGACAAGGAGCATCATTTGGTCAAGCTCTTTACCCCGCCCTTCACGGACAGCGAGCGCAGCCCCGGCTATCTGACAAGCTACGGCCCCGGTATCCGGGAAAACGGCGGGCAGTATACCCACGGGGCGATCTGGCTGGCGCTGGCGCTGATTCGCCGGGGGCGGCGGGAGGAGGGAAAACGCATCCTCGAAATGCTCCTGCCCGAGAGCCACGATCCCCTGCGCTATGAGGCCGAGCCCTTTGTGCTGGCAGCGGACGTGTACAGCGCCCCCGGCATGGAGGAGCGCGCCGGCTGGAGCTGGTACACGGGCTCGGCAGGGTGGTATCTGCGCGCGGCGCTTGCGCTGGGGGACAGCGGCCAGTAATCAGTGGCCAGTGGTCAGTGGTCAGTGAAGACTGAAAACTGACCACTGAAAAATAAAGGTGTCGCTGCGCGACAGTCTTGCCTCCCCCTCGCCCAGAGGGGGAGCCAAGCGCTGAGAGCTTGCTTATGACAAATGATCCATTCATGCGTTTATACCCTGCCGCTCAGAAGCCATGAGCTGCTCAGATGCGCCCCCCCATTCTTTCTTTTTGGCGCTTGCCCAAAAAGAAAGAATGCGCCGCGCCCGGTGTAAGAAAGAAAAAGGCGCTTGTCGGAAGCGGGGAGTCTAAGGGCAAAACCAGGGTCGCCGCTATTGCAAGATCGCGTTGCTGCTGACCCCGCATACCGCTGCCGCTGAATGGCACCTCTGACGCTAATTGTACCACGCATGAAGCCGCGGCTCGCCGGGCGCTATACGGTAGGGGAAGACGCCCTCGGCGTCCCGAAGCTTGGACAACAGAGCAGAGCCGCCGTGACGTGCTTCTGAGCGCTGCGATTTGCATAACATAGCGGCAGCGAACACCGGGGCGCACCAGCCTTTCCAACATTAGGACGGCGGCGACCTGCGCTCAGACCTTAGGTTCCCCTTTTGCACGAGGGGTCAAGGGGATTCCTCCCCTTGCGCATTTCTTTCCCCTATTTCTTTGGGCGTCCAAAGAAATAGGGCCGCCGGAGGCACGAAGCACCGAAGGCAAGCGCATGCGTTCATTGTCACGATTCTCTCTTCACTATTCACTTTCTTTGTGCTATAATATGTCAAAACAAGAAAAAACCGGAGGTGCCGTATGGAGCTGACGAGAACAGAGATCCTGCCCGGCGTATGGCTGAGCCATCTGCGCACGGATAAATTCAAAACCGCCTGCCTGTCCCTCACGCTGCTGACCCAGCTCAAGCGGGACACGGCGGCCATGAACGCCCTGATCCCCTATGTTCTGCGGCGGGGCACCACCCGGTCGCCGGATATGGAGGCGCTCTCGGCAAGGCTCGACACGCTCTACGGCTCCGCCATCGAGCCCGTGGTTCGCCGGATCGGGGAGATCCAGTGTCTCGGCTTTTACGCGAGCATTCCGGAGGAGGACTATCTACCCGGCGGCAAGGGGGTCTTGTACGAGGCCACCCAGCTTCTCGGCGAGCTGCTGCTCTCCCCCGTCACCCGGGGCGGTCTGCTGCTGCAAACGTATGTGGACAGCGAAAAAGAAAAGATGCTCGAGACCATCCGCAGCCGCATCAACGACAAGCGCGGCTACGCGCTCTTTCGCTGTCTGGAGGAGATGTGCTGCTACGAGGACTTCGCGGTGAGCCGTCTCGGCGGTGAGAGCGAGTGTGAGGCCATCCGCTATACAAAGCTCTCCCGGCATTACAAGAGTCTGCTGCAGAGCGCGCCGATCGAGATTTTCTACTGCGGGAGAGCCGGGCAAAAGCAGGTCGTGAGCGCTCTGCGCGACGCGCTGATGACGCTGCCGCGCGGCGAGCTGGACTATGACATCGGAACCGATGTGCGCATGAACGCGCTGGAGGAGCAGCCTCGAACCGTGACGGAGGCGCTGGACGTGACACAGGGCAAGCTCGTGATGGGCTGGCGGCTCGGCGAGAGCATGGAGGAGCCGGACATTGCGGCGCTCTATGTCTTCAACGCGGTCTTTGGCGGCGGCTCCACCTCCAAGCTCTTTGAAAACGTGCGGGAGCGGCTGCAGCTCTGCTATTACGCGGGCTCGCTGGTGGACACGCACAAGGGGCTTCTGCTGGTGTCCTCGGGCATTGACTTTGACAGGTTCGAGGCGGCGCGGGATGAGATCCTCGCCCAGCTTGCGGCGATCTCCCGCGGCGAGGTGACGGATGAGGAGCTGGAAAGCGCCAAAATGGGCGTTGCCTCGGAGCTTCGCGCCATGACCGACAGCCAGGGCGAGCTGGAGGGCTTTTATCTGACCCAGGCGCTCGACGGGCTGGAATACGGCCCGATGGAGCTTGCAGAGCTCGTGGGCGATGTCACGCGCGAGCAGATCGCACGCATCGCCCAAAACACCGAGTGCGACATGATCTATTTCCTGAAATCCGACGGCAGCGCGCAGGAGGAGGAAGACGATGCGGAAGACTGAATACAGCAACATCGGGGAGACCCTCTACACCGATACGCTCCCCAACGGGCTGCGCCTCTGCGTGGTGCCGAAAAAGGGCTTTCAGGGCTATTTTGCCGCCTTCGCGGCGGACTACGGCGGCGCGGGGCGCGTCTTCACGCTCGACGGCGAGCGGCACGAGACCCCGGCGGGCGTGGCACATTATCTGGAACACAAGATGTTCGACCTGCCGGACGGCGACAACGCGCTGAGCCTCTTGAACGCCAACGGCGCCGACCCCAACGCCTCCACCGGGGACGACACGACCTGCTACTACTTCCAGTGCACCGAGCGCTTTGAAGAAAACCTGCGGCTGCTGCTGCACTTTGTCTCCACCCCCTACTTCACCGAGGAGACCGTGCAGAAGGAGCGCGGCATCATTGCCCAGGAAATCCGGATGGGCGAGGACGACCCCGGGCTGACGCTCTTCTACAACTTTCTGCGCCAGCTCTATGACCATCACCCGATCCGCGACCGTGTCGCCGGCACGGTGGAGAGCATCCAGGCCATCACGCCGGAGATGCTCTATACCTGCTACCGCGCCTTCTACGCGCCGGGGAACATGTGCCTGTGTGTGGAGGGGGACGTGGAGCCCGCGCGCGTGCGGCAGATCGCTTTGGAGGCGCTGGGGGAAGAAAACCGCCCCGTGCCCACGCCCGATTACGGCGAGGCGGAGAGCCCGCTTCCCGTGGAGGCTTTCCATAAGGAGGAAGCGTCCGTCTCCGCGCCGCAGTTTATGATCGGCTCCAAGCTTCCGGTTGCGCCCAAGGGCGAAGCCGCGCTCCGGCAGCGGCTCGTGAGCCAGCTTGCGCTGCGGCTGCTGGTGGGCTCATCCTCCCCCTTCTACACGCGGCTCTACGGCGAGGGGCTTCTGAACCGGGATTTTGACTATGAGGCCTATTTCAGCTCCGGCACCGGCACGCTCATCATTGAGGGTGAGAGCGAAGACCCCGAGGCCGTTTTCGAGGCCTTGAAGCAGGAGGCCGCGCGCGTGAGCCGCGAGGGCTTTTCCGAAGAGAGCTTTGAGCGGGCAAAGCGCGCCTCCCTGGGCGCAAGGCTGCGCGGCCTGGAGGATTTTGGGAGCGTCTGTATGTCGCTCATTTCCGGCGTATTTGAGGGCTATTGCAGCTTTGACGCCATCGCACAGCTCGGCAGCGTCACAAAGGCCGAGTGTGAGGACTTTGTGCGTGAGGCGCTTGCGCCCGAAAAGCTCGTCATCTCCATTCTCGAACCGAAGAAGGACTGAACCATGTTTCCGATTTTAACAGCGATCCAGACCATACAGCGCGACTCCGCCATCAGCTTCCCCATGCTGGGGAACTTTTCGATCAATCCGCCGTCTTACTTCACCGTATTCGGAAGAAACATCTATTTCTACGGCGTGCTGATCGCGCTGGGCTTTCTGCTGGCGATCCTCTACTGCGGCAGGCGCAGCCGGGAGTTCGGCATCCAGGCGGATGATTTTTACGATCTGATGCTCTGGCTGATCCCGCTTTCGATCGTGGGGGCGCGGCTCTATTTCGTGCTCTTCCGGCTGGAGGATTATCTGGCAAACCCCATCTCCATACTTTATATCCACGAGGGCGGCCTCGCCATCTACGGCGGCGTGATCGCGGGGGTGCTGTGCGTTGTTTTCGTCTGCCGGCACAAGAAGATCCCGATCCCCGCCATGATGGATCTCACGGTGCACGGGCTTTTGATCGGGCAGATCATCGGCCGCTGGGGCAACTTCATGAACCGGGAGGCCTTCGGCGCGGAGACGACGATCTTCTGCCGCATGGGGCTGACCGCGCCGGACGGCACGACGATCTATGTGCACCCGACCTTTCTCTATGAAAGCCTGTGGAACCTCTGCGGCTTTCTGTTTCTGCTCTGGTTTGTGAAATCCGGCAGGCGGAAATACGACGGGCAGTGCGCGCTCCTGTATTTCTTCTGGTACGGTCTGGGCAGAGCCTGGATCGAGGGGCTTCGCACCGACAGCCTTTATATCCCGGGCACCGGCATCCGCGTCTCGCAGCTTGTGAGCCTCGTGCTGGTGCTCGTGACGGGCGCGATCCTGCTCGTGCAGAGCCGGAGAACGCACGATCCGGAAAAACTCTACGTCAATCAAAACACACCAACTAACATCGAGGAGGAACATAACAATGGCTGATTACAAGGAAATTCTCAGCGGCCTCGTCGGCAAGGCAAAGGAGTTTGCCGCGAGCGACACCGTCACCGGGCTTGTGGACAAGGTCAAGAGCGCCGCGGAGGAGAGCGGCGTCGCCAAGGTCTATGAGGACGGCGCCAACCGCACGAAGGCTTACGCGAAGATCGCAAAGCTCACGCTGGAAGTAAACGGCGCGCACGAGGAGCTAAACCGCGTCTACGCCGAGATCGGCAAGCTCTACTATGAGCAGCTCAAGGACGCGCCCGAGGGTTACTTTGCCCCGCTCTTTGCCCAGGCGCAGGCGCTGCGCGGCGGCATCGAGGAGAAGGAAGCCGCGGTGCAGGCGCTCAAGGACGGGCTCGGCGCCGCAAAGGCCGCTCCCGCCGAGGACGTGGAGATCGCGGACTTCGAGCAGATCGTGGACGCCACCGAGGACGAAGGGAAGAGGGAGTAACAGCGCCGTCCCCTTCGGGGACGGATGGGAACCTTTTTCTCGCAGGGGGCGACGCCCCCGGCGACCCGTGCAGAACAGGTTGAAACCATGCAAAAATCCCCGGCGGCAACGTACAAATCGTACGGATTCGCCGGGGATCCATGCTTTTTTATGGGGCGACAGCGCCGGGCCGCCGGGGGCGTCGCCCCATACGATACGTTGGGCGTAACTGTTCAGTCCCCATGCGAGGGGACTGAACAGTTAGGGGGATACTCGCGCTTATCGCCCTTCGGTTGGTCGGCGCGAGGCCTCGCAGAGCTCGG
>CAJOCV010000152.1:0-2787 GCA_905233785.1 uncultured Oscillospiraceae bacterium | reverse complement strand
AAAACGGATTCCCATTTGTTTTTCGCCTTGCGAGGCGAAAAATCAGAGGCGTTCCCCCTCTGAACTCCCCCCGTACTCCGGGTAGACTGAATAGATACCGTTGGGCAAAGAACGCGCGGGCGATTCGTGCATTGTGCCCTCTATGGGTAGGCGCTGGCCACCGGCCACTTCCTTGATTCTTATCGTCAAAACAGTTGCGAAAAGGGTCAGATGGCGTTATAATGTTCTCGATTTTGTTGGTTTCGGGAGGATGCCATGAAGCAATTTCTGCGAAAATACGGGCTGCTTTCGCTGGTGCTGCTGGTTATCGCCGGGGTGTGTGCGCTGTTCTCCGTGCGCAAGAGCGGGATGTTCATCGACGAAATCTATACCTACGGTCTCTCCAACAGCCATTACGCCCCGTATTTAAGCGATGTTGTCGGCGGCGATCTGCACGATCAGCTGCTCACGCGCCGACAGCTTCTCGACTATGTTACCGTCGGGGACGACGGACTGGATTTCGCTTCCGTCTCCTATAATCAGGCCAGGGACGTGCATCCCCCGCTCTACTATTGGCTGTTTCATCTCGTCTCTCAACTCACGCCCCATACGTTTACCAAATGGACAGGGCTTGCGCTGGATGGAGCGCTCTACCTTTTGGCCTGCTGTCTTCTCTGGCGGCTGGTGCTGACACTCTATGGAAGCCGCGCAAACGCCGCGGCGACGACGGCTCTTTACGGTTTGAGCACGATCGGTCTGTCCACGATGCTGATGATCCGAATGTATGTGCTGATGACGGCGCTCACGCTGCTGCTGGCGCTGGCGCTGGTACGGCTTGTGAAGCAGCCGCAGCCCCGGCGCTTCCCAGTAATCGGACTTGTGATCTTTCTCGGGCTGATGACCCAGTACTACTTTGTCTTTTACGCCTTTTTCCTCTGCGCGGGCTATGTACTTTACGCCCTGGTCAAACGGGATTTCAAAGCTCTGGGTTTTTTCGCCCTGTGTGCCTTTGCGGGGGTGGGACTGCTGCTGCTGTGCTTTCCGGCCTGCCTCGATCAGCTTTTTGCGGAAAAGCTCGTATCCGGCGGAAACGCCCTGGAAAACCTGCGAAACACCGCGGGCTATGGCCCGCGCTTTGAGCTGCTGATTCGCCCGCTTCGCTTCAAATACTTAAAAGCCGGTCGCTGGGCGGCGCTTGTGCTGCTGCCGCTCGCGCTCGTGTGCTGCCGGGGGATCGCGCGCGCAGGCAGGGCGAAGCGTCTTCAGCTTCTGCCGACTGCCATGATCCTGCTGCCCGCGCTGATCGCGCTGCCCTTGGTGGTGGTGATGGCGCCGGTAGCGCAGAACCGATATTTTTACAATCTGATCCCGCTTCTCCTGCTGATTGTGAGCTTTTTGCTGCACCTTCTTGAAGAGGCGCTGCACGAGCTTCCCCGCAGGGAGCTTCTCGCAAACGCCATGGCGCTCGTGATCCTCGCCCTCTCGCTGTGGGAGGCGCGCACCGTGCCGCCCGACTATCTCTACCCCGAATACCGGGACTATGACGCCGCCCTCGCCCCTTACGCCGAGAGCCCCTGCGTGTACCTGACGGACGGCTACTTCGCCCCGCTGACGCAGGATCTGCTGCAGCTGATGCGCTTTGAAGACTTCTTTGTCACCGGCGAGCCGGATTCCGAGGCGCTGGATGCTTATCTGAGCGCCCGCGATGGCGTATCCTGCGTGGTCTATATCGACCGCAGCGAATTCTGGAGCAGCGGCTATGATCCGCAGGAGATGCTGCCGCGGCTTCTGGCCAGCACCGACTACACAAGCTGGGAGCCGCTGTATGAAAACGAGCTCTCCGCCGCGTTTCTACTGACAGAATAGCTGACATAATAATAGAGGAACCTGCCATGTTATCTGTGATTCTCCCCTCGTATAACGAGGAACAAATGATCGCCGTCGCGGCCAAAACCGTCACCGGTATTCTGGACAATGCCGGGATCGCGCACGAGCTGCTGTTCGTGGACGACGGCTCCCGGGACAAGACCTGGGACGAGATCCAAAAGGCCAGCCGCGTAAACCCGCACGTCGTGGGCATCCATTTCAGCCGCAATTTTGGCAAGGAGTCCGCGATGTTCGCGGGGCTCGAGCAGGCCAGGGGCGACTGCTGCGTGGTGATGGACTGCGACCTGCAGCACCCGCCCGAGAAGATCGTTGAGATGTACCGGCTCTGGGAGCAGGGCTATGAGGTGGTCGAGGGCATCAAGGAGGACAGGGGCAAGGAGAGCGGCCTGCACCGCTTCGCGTCGCTGCGCTTCTATCAGCTCATCAGCAAGGCCACCGGGCTTGACATGTCCGCCTCCTCGGACTTCAAGCTCTTAGACCGCAAGGTGGTGGACACGCTCAATCAGATGCCGGAGCGCAACGTCTTTTTCCGGGCGCTCTCCTTCTGGGTCGGCTTTCGGCGCGCGGAGGTCAGCTACCGCGTGCGGGAGCGCACCGCGGGCGAGAGCAAGTGGTCCACCCGCTCGCTCATCAAATACGCCATCAACAACATCGGCTCCTTTTCCTCCGCGCCGCTGCACCTCATCACGCTCCTCGGCGTGGTGATGCTCCTGACCGCGATCGTCTTCGGCGTGGTGGCGCTGGTGCAGAAGATCATGGGTCTCGCCCTCGGCGGCTTTACGACGGTGATTTTGCTGCTGCTCTTTGCAAGCTCCCTCATCATGATCTCCCTCGGCATCATCGGCTATTACATCGCCCGCATCTATGAGGAGATCAAGGGTCGCCCGCGCTACATCATCTCGGCCATCTGCGGGAGGGACA
>CAJOCV010000151.1 GCA_905233785.1 uncultured Oscillospiraceae bacterium | reverse complement strand
TGTCTCTTTTGTTGACTCTTTTGCTGCTTGACTTTTCATAGTTGGTCTACGATGCAACCAGGGTTTTCGCATTTGTTTCGCATTTTGCAACGCGCCCTTCCTTTTACAGCAGCGGGGCAATGACCTTTGCGAGAAAGCCCGCGAGCTTGACGTACCATTTTTCCCATTTTACGCTCTCGAGGCTGACCTCCCGGCAGAAGCGCTGCGTGTTCAGAAAATCGTCCTTGATCTCCGGAATACAGTCGGTGTCCCACATCCAGGCGGCACACTCAAAGTGGTGGTAGAGACTGCGGTAATCGAGGTTGATTGTGCCCACGACGGCCTCGCGGTCGTCGCGCAAAAAAACCTTGGCGTGAACAAAGCCGGGGCTGTATTCGTAAAGCTTTACACCCGACTGCAGCAGCGAGGTGTAATGTGTTTTCGCAAGGGCATAGGGCAGCTTCTTGTCCGGGATGCCCGGCAGGATCAGGCGCACGTCCACGCCGCGCTCCGCGGCAAACTTCAGCGCCGTCTCCATCTCGCCGTCGAGGATCAGATAGGGCGTCATGATGTAGACATAGCGCTGCGCGCGGTTGAGAATGTCCATATACAGCCATTCGCCCACGCGCTCATCATCCACCGGACAGTCGGCATAGGGCATGACATAGCCTGCCCGTTCCGGGAAGCTTTCTGTCGGGGCGTCGAGGAAGCCGGAGAAATCCGGCTCCTTCTCCGTGAGGTTCCACATCTGCAAAAACATCAGCGTGAAGCTTCGGGCGGCCTCGCCCCGCAGCAAGAGCGCGGTGTCCTTCCAGTGGCCGAAGCGCTTGATTTCGTTGATATATTCGTCGGCGAGGTTTACGCCGCCGGTAAAGGCCACCTTGCCGTCGATGACTAAAATCTTCCGATGGTCACGGTAGTTGTAGTGCGTGGAGACAAAGGGCGCGATCGGCGCGAAGGGGCGGCACTCGATCCCGAGCAGCTTGAGCCGCTTCGGATAGTCGCGCGGCAGCGTGAAAAATTCGCAGGTGCCGTCGTACATCAGCCGCACCGTGACGCCCTCGGAGGCCTTGCGCGCCAAAATCTCCAAAATGCGCCCCCACATGAGCCCCTCGTCCACGATGAAGAACTCAAGAAAAATAAATTTCTCCGCCTTCTCCAGCTCCTCCAGCAGCACGGGGAACAGATCGTCCCCCAGCGGGAAATAGCGGCACTCGCTGTGCCGGTAGACCGGGTAGCAGCCGGTACGGTTGACGTAGCGCACAAGTCCCGCCGCGTCCGGCGCATCGGATGCGAAAGCGGCGGCGGTGTCCGGGTCAGCCGGGATGCTGTCGCGGGTCTGCTCAATCAGATCGGCATAGCGCTTTCGCAGCATGCGGTGCCCGACGTCGCTCTGTGTGTAGAGGTAGAGAAGCGCCCCCACTGCCGGAAACAGCATGATGACGATGATCCAGGTGAGCTTGGCGCTGGGATCATGGCGGCTGCTCAACAGATAGAGCGCCATAACGGCGGAGAAAGCGCCGGATAGGGTCACATAATGGGGCAGGTAGTCCCGCAGGCTGCCGAACAGGTAGATCACCAGAAGCACCTGCATCAGCATCAGGATCGTGATCAAGCCCGCCCGGCTGAACACTGCGCGCAAAAGCCCGCGCCGCCCCTTTTTCAGCAGCCGCAGCCCGCGCTTATCCTGAGAATTGCCGCTCATATGCCCCTCCTATCAGTCTACCCGATTTCAAACGATGCTCATGATGGATGGGGATGTGGTTTCACATCCCCATTCGTCATTCTATGATTGCCGCGTCGGAGCAGAGCAGGGTCAGCTCATTGTCACCGACGGTTGCGACGCCGTCGCTCACGCGGACGCGGAGAGGGCTGCCGTCCTCCAGCGTACAGAGAACGATCCCACGGCTCACCGCGCAGAGCATCGGCGCGTGATTTGCGAGAATACCGACCGAACCGAAGCCGGTCGGGAGCTTCGCGGATTTCACCCGCGTGTCAAGCACGGTGGCGTCAGCGGTGACGACGGCGAAACGAAACAGCTTTTCCATGCGGCCTCCTCAATACTGCCCGCGCTTGGCGATGACTTCGTCGATGCTGCCGCACATCAGGAAGGCCTGCTCCGGCAGATCGTCCACCTCGCCGCCCAAAATGGCCTGGAAGCCCTTGATGGTGTCCGCGAGCTTCACATACTTGCCCTCCATGCCGGTGAAAGCCTCCGCCACATGGAAGGGCTGGGACAGGAAGCGCTGGATGCGCCGCGCGCGGCTCACAGTAGCGCGATCCTCCGCGCCCAGCTCGTCCATGCCCAGCACCGCGATGATGTCTTGGAGCTGGCGGTACTTTTCCAGCACCTGCTGCACGGCGCGGGCGGTCTCATAATGCTCTTTGCCCAAGATACCGGGGTCAAGCATACGGGAGCTGGATTCCAG
Organism: uncultured Oscillospiraceae bacterium; assembly: GCA_905233785.1. GTDB lineage: Bacteria > Bacillota > Clostridia > Oscillospirales > Oscillospiraceae > Limivicinus. Next base: position 2,308 of record CAJOCV010000151.1, on the reverse strand, counting down.
CGGATCGACTGCGGGATAGATGCCGAGCTCCGCAATCGAGCGGGAGAGTACCGTAGTGGCGTCGAGGTGGGCGAAGGCGGTCGCGGGCGCGGGGTCGGTCAGGTCGTCCGCGGGGACGTAGATCGCCTGCACCGAGGTGACAGAGCCGTTTTTCGTGGAGGTGATGCGCTCCTGCAGATCACCCATCTCGGTGGCAAGGGTGGGCTGGTAGCCGACGGCGGAGGGCATGCGCCCTAATAGCGCCGAGACCTCGGAGCCGGCCTGCGTGAAGCGGAAGATGTTGTCGATAAAAAGCAGCACGTCCTGGCCGCTCTCGTCGCGAAAGTTTTCCGCGATGGTGAGACCGGAGAGGGGAACACGCAGGCGCGCGCCGGGCGGCTCGTTCATCTGACCGAAGACCAGAGCGGTCTTGTTGATGACGCCGGACTCGGTCATTTCGTTCCAGAGGTCGTTGCCCTCGCGGGAGCGCTCGCCGACCCCGGCAAAAACGGAGTAGCCGCCGTGCTCGTAGGCCACGTTGCGGATCAGCTCCTGAATGAGTACAGTCTTGCCCACGCCCGCGCCGCCGAAGAGACCGATCTTGCCGCCGCGCGCGTAGGGCGCGAGCAGGTCGATGACCTTGATGCCGGTCTCCAGCAGCTCGGTGGCGGGGCGAATCTCAGTAAAAACCGGAGGCTTGCGGTGGATGGGCAGGCGCTTGGCGGCGTTTACGGGACCCTTGCCGTCGATGGGCTCGCCCACGACGTTGAACATGCGCCCAAGCGTCGCCTCGCCCACGGGCATGGTGATGGGGCCACCGGTATTGACGGCCTCGCAGCCGCGGGAGATGCCGTCGGTGGAGGACAGGGCGATGCATCTTGCGTCGCCGCCGCCGATCTGCTGCACGACCTCCATCACGACCTTGCGATCGGCAAGCGGCACCTCCACGGCGTGGTACAGCTCCGGGAGCTGCCCCGAGGGGAAGTGAACGTCCACCACCGGGCCGACCACACGTTTTACGATTGCTTTTTCCATTCCAAAAACCTCCTTATCGGCTCCCCTGCAAGGGGAGCTCCCGCGAAGCGGGTGAGGGGTCTGTTCGTTCTTGCGCTGCCTTTTGGCTCCCCCTCCGGGGGAGCTGTCGCCGCCGCTCACGGCGGTGACTGAAGGGGCTTTCTTCGCGGCACTGCCCCTATCGGCCTGCGGCCACTTCCCCCGGAGGGGGAAGCAGGATCACGCCTTGTTCTTCAGCGCTTCCGCGCCGCCGGCGATCTCGGAGATCTCCGTGGTGATGGCGGCCTGGCGGGCGTGGTTGAGCTGCAGCGTGAGCTTTCCGATCAGTTCCTCGGTGTTGTCCGCCGCGGCGGTCATGGCGGTCATGCGGGCGGCATGTTCGCCGGTGCGCGCCTCCAGCAGCGCCGCGTGAACGCTGTTTAAGAGCGTCAGGTCAACGAGTGTTCGCAGAAGACTGTCCCGATCCGGCTCGAAGATCATGCCGCGCGCGTCCGTCTCCGCTTCCGCTTCGGGGAGCAGGAGAGGGAGCAGGCTGCGGCTGCCGGGGTTTTGCTGCAGGACAGACTTGAACTGCTGGTACACCAGCACGATCTCGTCCGCCTCGCCGCTCGTGTACAGCTCTCGCAGGGCATCAGCGATCACCTGGGCTTCGCTGCTCTCCGGCGCGTCGCTGAGCTCAAAGCTCGCGCGAATGGGGATGCCCGCGCCGGGGATCATGTCCTTGCCCCAGCGGCCGCAGACGATCAGGGATGCCGCAAGCTCCTCAAGGTAGCGCAGAAGCGCGCTGTTGTAGGTGCCGCAGAGGCCGCGATTGCCGACGATCAGCACATAGCAGACCTTCTCGTTCTGCCCGTGCGCCTGCAGCAGGGGAAGCTTGGTCTCACCGCCGGCAACCTTTTGCAGCATACGCTGCGCCTGCGCGGCGAAGTCCTTCAGAGAGGAATAGGCGGTCTGTGTACGGCGAAGCTTCGCCGCCGCAACCATCTTCATAGATTTTGTGATCTGCCGGGTATTTTCCACACTGCGGATGCGTGTGCGGATGGCGCGCAGATTCGCCATACAATCACCTACCTATCGGGCTTCCGCCCGTAGGGGAGGGGCTTGCCCCTCCCGTGGACATCGAGCAGGACCGCGGGAGGGGCAAGCCCCTCCCCTACGCGTTCCGCCGAACCCTCACTCAAAATCGCCCGCGAACTCCTCGACCGCCTGGCGCAGGCACAGAAGCTGACCCTCGTCGAGCTTTTTCCCGCTGCGGATGATGTCGTCCATACGGGGAAGGCGCTCGTGCACGAAGGCGAGCAAGCCCTTTTCAAAG
>CAJOCV010000150.1 GCA_905233785.1 uncultured Oscillospiraceae bacterium | reverse complement strand
GTACACGCTTCGCTGTTTCCCTCTCGGTGACAGCTTGTTTACTTTACCACACTTTGAATCGTTTGTCAAGAGTTTTTTTCGTTTTTTTCAAACTTTTTTCTCTCGCGCTTCCGTTCTCTGTGCCGCTCTCTCGAGCGCTTGGCTAATATACCACCTCAATCTCACTTTGTCAACACCTTTTTTTCGCTTTTTTTAAACTTTTTTACAGCTACTAAATATTGTGGGTTCATTCCGGTTATACTACACTACATGTATACAGAACATCCTTTTTATCCGAAACCGCATCCTGCGAGAGAAGCGGAGTATACCGGACCGATCTCTCTTGCGGCGCTGAAAACGATTTTCAGCTCCTGCGGTGATTTTGAATCTCGAACCCTTGATTTTGGGCTTGCGGGCGCAGTTACCATAAAAGCCTGCTGGCTGGACGGGCTGGTATCCGGCACTCAGGTTTCCGATGAAATCCTGCGACCGCTGACAGACCGGCTGCGCGCCGGGGAAGTCGTATCGGAGCATGCGGTGATCGATCGTATCCTCTCCGGCGGCGTTTATCGAGGATCTGTGCATCGCCGCTCGGACATGGATATGCTTGTCAGCGATCTCTGCCATGGACACATTGCGCTTGTCTTTGACGGCATTTCGATTGCCTTGAGCTTTGAGGTGCGCGCAAGCGAAGTGCGCCCGGTGGGAGAGCCCACGCTGGAAAAATCGCTCAAAGGCGGCAAGGACGCCTTTACCGAAACCCTGCGCGTCAACACGGCGCTTGTTCGCCGCCGCGTCGCCACACCGAAACTCAAGCTCTCGGAAGGCACGCTGGGACGGCGCAGCAACACCCGCGTTGCGGTATTGTTTCTGGAAGGCCTTGTATCGCCTGAAACGCTCAAAAAGCTCGCGGCGCGTCTTGACCGGCTGGACGTGGACGCGCTTTTATCACTCGGTACGCTGGAGGAATCTATCGTGGACGCGCCGCTCTCGCCCTTTCCGCAGCTTTTGCACACCGAGCGGCCTGACCGTTTCGCCATGTATCTGATGCAGGGACGGATCGGACTGCTCGTGGACGGGCTGCCGGTCGGGCTGGTTTTGCCGGTGACGCTTGCGGAATTCATGAAGGTCACAGACGACGCGGGAAGCCATTTTCTCGTTTCGAGCGTGCTCTCCCTCGTCCGCTGGGGAGCGCTGCTGCTCGCGGCGCTGCTGCCGGCGCTGTATGTGGCGGTCGCGATGTATCACCAGGAAATGATCCCAACGCGGCTGCTGCTGTCAATTATCGAAGCGGAGCAGGACGTCCCCTTCTCGACGGCGCTCGAGGTATTGGGGATGCTGGGCGCTTTCTGTCTTGTGCAGGAGGCCGGACTGCGCCTGCCAACCCCCATTGGAGACACCGTCTCCATCATCGGCGCGCTGATTGTGGGGCAAGCCGCGGTGGAGGCGAAGATCGTCTCGCCCATCGCGATCATTGTAGTGGCCTTTTCCGCCATCGCCTGCTACGCGCTGCCGAGCCAGGATCTGGCGGCGGCGGTACGGCTTGCGCGGCTGGCGCTGCTGCTGGGGGCGATCTTCGCGGGGCTTTACGGCACGGCGCTGGTGACAGCGCTGCTATTGCTGCATCTGGCGAGCCTTGACAGCTTCGGCGTAAACTACACCGCGCCGCTCAGCGACGGTCTGCGGGGGAATCTGCGCCGGCTGCTGCTGCAGGTGCCGAAGCCGGCGGACAAGTTTCGTGATCCCCATCTGAAAACGCCGGATCGGAGACGACAAGTTTAGGGTCGTAGGGACGAGCATTGCTCGTCCGGTGGTCTGAGAACAGCTTATGAAAAAGTTTTTTCTTATTTCTTCTATTTTTCTCCTTGTACTTCTGTGCGGCTGCGGGGTGTCCGCCCAGCGGCGGGAGGTGGAACAGCTTCGCATCATCCAGACCATGGGTGTGGACTATGAGAAGGGCTCTGTCTGCCTGACCTTGGCTGCGGCGGCCGGTTCTGAGGAAAAGGGCTGCGGCGCGCGGCTCAGCGGCACAGGTCACACCCTCTCGGCAGCGCTTGAGCAAATTCGCGAAAGCTCCGTGGAGGAGGAGCTCTTTATGGGGCATATACGCGCCATTCTCATCGGGCAGGAGGCCGCCGAACACGGTGTAGACGATCTGCTCTCCGTGATTTGCCGCTCGAGCGACCTCAGGCTGGACATCCCGCTCTACCTGGTGCGCGGCGGGACAGCGGCGGAGCTGATGCAGGGCGCAAGCTCCGACACGCGCGGCATCACCGAAATTCTGCAGAGCGCCCAGCTTCGTTCGGAGCGGCAGCGCAGCGAGAAGGGCAGCACTGCAGACGCGGTGCAGCGCGCACTGATTCGCAGCGGCGGTGCGCTCGTGACTGCTCTGCGCTTTGGAGAAGCGGCCGAGTTAGGGGACAAGACCGCCGTGCCCGCGGGCTTTGGCGTGCTGAAAAACGGGGCGCTCTGCGCCTGGGTCGAGCCGGAGGACGCGCTGGGAGCGGAGCTTCTCTGCGGACAAACCGGCTGCCGGGAGCTGAGCCTGCTGGATTTGGGCGGACTTCCGGTGAGCCTGGAGCTGCAGCGGGGAGAGAGCGAGGTGAGGCCGGTGTGGAGCAGTGACGGCAGTCTGCGCGGGCTGGATGTGACGGCGAGGGTGCAGGCCGCCGTGCTGGAAACCGCCGCCGACAGTGCTGACGGCCTTGCGCGCTACGACGACTATCTGACCGGACAGCTCGAAGCGGCTGTGTCGGAGAAGCTGGGGCGCATTCTGCAGCTTGCGCGGCAGGAGAGCCTTGATCTGGCCAATCTCAGCGTCCGCCTGGAGCGCAATGACCCTCAGCGCTTCCGGACGCTGGAGGAGGATTTGGGTGCTCTGCTGCCCGGTCTGGAAATCAGCCTGACCGTTCAGGGCGAGCTGACCCACAGCTTTGACGCAAAGGAAGCGTAAATAGTTTTCAGTTTTCAGTTTTCAGAGGTTATCGACCATGACAAGTGAGCAATATTCCCGGCGGCAGTTGATGAGCCTGGGGGCGGCTGCAGTCCTCTCACCGGCGCTGCGCCTTTATCCGGCGGCCTCCGCCGCCGTTGCGGGGCGCGCGAGTTGGCTGTCCGCCCTCGCGTGTCTGCCGGTTCTGTTTCTCTATGCCTTTCTTCTCTGCCGCTTTGCGGACAAGCGGCGGGAAGGGGAGGGGCTGGGAGAGCTGACCCTGCGGGCGCTCGGAGACAAATTCGGCAGAGCTGTGCTGGGGCTTTTCGGGCTGTGGCTGCTGCTGTACGCGAGCTTTGTCCTGCGCGCGGCGGCGGAGCGCTTCACGGTGGCGCTCTTTCCGCGCAGCCGCCCCGCCTTTTTTGTCGTGACGCTGGGTCTTTCCGCAGCCCTCGCGGCGCTTTGCTCCCCCCGGGCGCTTGCGCGCATGGCGCGGATGCTTTTCCCGGTGCTGCTGGGCGTCATCCTCCTGCTGCTGCTCTTTTCGATCCGGCAGATCGACGCGGAAAACCTGCTGCCCCTCACGGCGGAGGATGCGCTGCCGGTACTGCGCGGGGCGCTGCCCGTGGGGGAGGTGCTGCTGTTGGGGCTTTACGCGCCCGCTTTTCTACTGGGCGGCGCGAAGAAGCGTGCCGGCGGCTTTGGCGCTCTTGCCCTCTGGCTGACGGGGCTGTGCCTGCTGCTCTCGGCGCTCTCGGCCGCGGTGATCGGCTGCTTTGGCGCGGAAATCACCGCAAAGCTGACGCTTCCTTTCTTCACGCTCGTGCGTAACCTCGTCTTCTTCCGTACGCTTGAGCGCATGGAGGCGCTGGTGGTGGCGCTTTGGTTCTTCCCGGACTTTTTGCTGGCGTCTCTTGCGCTGCTCGCCTCCCAGCACTGCCTGCGGCTGCTCGCGGGCCATACGCCCGCCTATCAGGGCGAGGGGCTGCTCACGCTTCGGAACGGTCGCTGGGTGATCTGGCTCTGTGGAACGCTCGCGATCGTATTGGGGCTGTTTCTCGCCCCGACCGACAACGCCCTTGCCCTGTGGTCTGAGCGCATCATCCCGACGGGACAGTATCTCGCCGCCGGCTTGCTTCTTATTATATATATGGCAGGAACTGTAAAAAAGAACCTCTGAAAAGTGGTCAGCGGCGTAGGGACGAGCATTGCTCGTCCAGTGCTTGTAGGGACGAGCATTGCTCGTCCGCGGTGGTCAACGAATACTGAATTTTGTTTGCCGCCTTCCGAGGCGGCAAATCAGAGGGGAGTGCCCCTCTGATACTAAGTCTCAATAAGATGGTTTAGAAAGATTCCGAGGCAGATTT
>CAJOCV010000149.1:10800-11267 GCA_905233785.1 uncultured Oscillospiraceae bacterium | reverse complement strand
TTGACCATATATCTCCATTATGCTCTGCGGAAGGCGCCTTGTCTGGCACAAATCCATCTCGCAAATCTTTGTCTTCTTCTTATTAGGTTTTAGTATTACGCCGCCCGCGCGGGCGGCGGGGTTTACGATTTTGGTTCCTCTACAGGCGCAGGCCGGGAACGATCGCGTCCCGCCCGTTTCCCGAAAGAACTCAAACACGCGCGAAAAGGCGCAGCGCACCCGTTAATACGGGCGCACCACGCCTTTTATCGTTCTTTTATAGGTATGGGAAAGGAAGCCAGTATTATCTGACTGACTGACTGACTGACTGACTGACTGACTGACTGATGCTACGCCGCGCCGCCATCGCTGTCAAGCCCCTTTCCCAGAAAATCTTTACTGTAATATACTATACTACTAAACTCCCGCCGGTGCAAGCCTTTTTATGAAAAGGCTTGCGCCCCGGCAAGCGCGCGTTGCAAAATGCG
>CAJOCV010000149.1:6454-10750 GCA_905233785.1 uncultured Oscillospiraceae bacterium | reverse complement strand
GTTCGGCGAATTCGTACAATCTGCGAATTCGCCGAACATTTTCTCAAGACAATACTCCGTGCTGCCGGGAGGGGGCGAGCCCCTCCCCTGCGGTGGTGACTGGGCTATGCGCGTATCTTACAACAGCCCCCTTTGTTTGCTTCGGGGAAAACGCATGCGTTCATGAATTTGTCGCCAAGTGGATTACAACGGGGAAGCTGCGCAGGCGATTTCATCAGCGTTTGCCCAGGCTTGGCTTCCGTGTATTTTTTTCGCTGAACGCGCCTACTCTGTACACTCCTGATAGGTGATCGCGCAGTAGCCGGGGTAGATGATCTGCCGCGCGGTAAAGCGGAAGCGCTTGCCGTTTGGCGCGTATACGATCTCGCCCTCCACGCTCTCGCCGTCCATGGCGGCTCGCCTGACGCTCTCAAACCAATCTTCCCCGAGGAAGGGATAGAGCTCACGGACGCTGTGGCCGAGAACGGCCTTGGCAGGCAGACCGCCGTAGTCCTCATATTTGTGGTTTGCGTAGAAGATCACCGCGTCGTACCAGCCGCTGTGCTCGGCGTAGGTCACATGGTAGACGCTGTAGGACAGGGGCAGATCGTCGAAGAGGTGGAAAATCTCCGCCGCGTGGTCAAGGCGGCTTTCAGAGGAAATCTTGTTGTCATAGTCGGCGTGCAGACGCACCTCGCTCATCCTGGCCTGCTCCGTGAGATCATGATACTCCGAAAACAGGCTGAAGCCCACCGAGAGATAGAGCGTGATGGGCACTCCGTCAATCCTCCGGATGGATTCACCGACGGCTTTGATCCTCGCGCGCAGATCACGTGCCTCCTCCCGGGTCTGAACCTGGTGGAGCACCACGAATTTGTGCCCCGAATAGCGCCCCACGGCGCTTGTATGCCCAAAGCTGTGCTTGAGCGCCTGGCCGAGGGCGTTGAGCACCTTGTCCCCAAAGTCGAAACCGTACTGCTCGTTGATCGAATTAAAGTCGTTGACAGCCAGGTGGATGCGCACAAAATCCACGCCGCGCAACTGGTACTCATCGTGAAAGACAGCGGCCTCCTCCGAGATGCCGCGGGAATTCAAGAGCCCGGTGAGAATGTCACGCCGGGTGGTGTCGGTGCCGCGCTTGTCGTTGACGGTGAGCAGCTGCTTGTCGATGAAGTAACCCATCAGCCCGCGAATCTCCCCGCCGCTTCCGTACAGCGGCGTTTTGCTTGCCAAAATCTGCTTGTTCTCACCGTCGTTCATGCAGCGCCCCGGAATGTTGTGCAGCGTGACGCCTTCGCTCAGAACCAGCTGCTCGTCGTTTTTATAGTGCTCGGGATGGACGTGCCATCCCAAATCCTCGTCGTTTTTGCCGACGATCTCGTCCGCGGAGTGAAAACCGTAATAGTCTAAAAAGGCCTTGCTCGCGCCGACAAAGCGGCGTTCTTTGTCCTTCCAGAAGATGCGCAGCAGATCGGAATGCACCAGCGCGTTCCATAGGTTTTCGGGGGAATACAGGGGGTCTGTCCCGGCATCTATGCCGAGAAGCTCGGAAAAGGCGGCAACGGACTTGTGAACGTCCCGCACCAGCAGGAGGTATTTGTCCTTGGCGAGCTTGAGCAGGGTAAACTCCTTCCAGGCGTACTGCCCGTGCCGGATGCTGGCGCGGAAGACCTCGGAAAAGCTGGCCGCGGCCGATTGCTGAAAGCGCGCGGCTACGGTATCCGGCTCCAGGAGGCGAACATAGCGCTCCCGGTCGCCGGGGTAGATGTATTTCTGCGCGTATTCCTCGGCCAGCGCCCGGATGCCGCGTCTGCCGGAGAGCAAATCCTCCCGCGTGGCGGTGTAGAGCGGGCGGATGGCGTCCTCTTCCGCGTCAACCAGCGTGATGCGCTCAAACATTGCGTAGATGCGGCGCAGGAACTCGTCAAGGTAGCCGGTGCTTTCCGATTGGTTGTCCTTGGTGAGGTTTGTGATGCGGATCAGCACGCAGTATTTTTCCCGCGTCTGTGCCATGCGGCGAGCCTGAATCTCATAATACTGCTCGCTGAAGGTGAAGAGCATGCGCCCGTTCCCGCCGGAGCGAACGGAATCCATCAGGTTTAACAGCCTCTCGGACAGCAGCCTGTTGGGCTGAGGCCGCGCCAGCGTCTCCTGGGCGAAGAGGTTGAGGAACATACCCGTATGATAGGCGGTCTCCTCGAAGGCGGTGTTATAAAAAAGCACGCTGAAGCAGTCCCCGGCAAATTCCACCAGAGCCAGCGGAATGCTGTTGAGGTCCCGGGCTGTTGAGATGGCCTCGTGCTCCTCGCGTGTCATAAACGGGACGGCGCTCAGGTAGTCGATGCGCCCGATGTCGTCATAGTACTGCCGTTCCTGCGGCGGCTCGACGCGGATGCCCTGCGCATGCAGTCCGGCCAGCGCCTGCTCGTAGGGCTGGGGGCGACCGAAGTAATAGCCCTGCACCTTCTCGCAGCCGATGTTGCGCAGATAGGAAAACTGCTCCTCCGTCTCCACGCCCTCGGCAAGCGTGTGAATGTTGATGGCCTTCGCCATCTCCACCACAGCGGTGGCGATGCGCTTGGAGCGCTGGGTGAAGGGACGCAGAAAGCCCATGTCCAGCTTCAGCTCGTCAAACTCAAACTCCTTGAGCGCGTTGAGAGAGGAGTAGGCGCTGCCGAAATCGTCCATCCAGATCTGGTAGCCCGCCGCGCGGAAGCGATCCACAATCCCCTTTAAAAGCTCCTTCTGCTCGGCCATCACGCTTTCGGTGATTTCAAAATACAGAAAATCATGGGGGAGCTGATAATCGCTGACGATGTGGTCAATGACGGCGAAAATGTCGCAGAGCGTGAAGTCCAGACGGGAGAGATTCACCGAGACGGGAATCGGCGTCTCACCGTTGGTAAAGCTGCTGCGAAGGCGCGCGCAGACCTGACGCAGGATCGCCGTGTCCAGCAGATGAATAAGCCCGGCCTTTTCGAACACGGGGATGAATTCGTCCGGGTAAATCATACCGATCTCGGGATCAATCCACCGCGCCAGCGCCTCGAAGCTGCAAAGCTGCCGCGAGGCGGTACGGATCACCGGCTGATAGTAAGCCTGGATCTCGTGGTAGTTGATGGCCTTCTGATAATTCTTTTTGATGAATTCCTCAAGATTTCTGCCCATGGCGCAAGCCTCCTGACGTCGCATAAAAAATCGACCCGACGATTCGGTCTGCCCCCTGTGGAGGCTCGACCGAATCGTTATATTTTCGCGCGGGCGGGGTGAGCGTTTGCGCAGAAGCGGCGGAGGAGCGCTCAATCCACGCGCTCATCGCCCCAGAAGAAGAGCGCTACGGTGCCGGGACCGGTGTGAGAGCCGATGAGGTTGCCGATGCTGTTGATGACGACCTTGCCGTTGAGACGCGGAAACTCCGCCTCAATCAGGTCCGCCACGGCGCGGGCGTCCGGCATACAGGCGGACATGGTAATCAAGCACTTGCCGTCATAGCGGAGGCCGTCGCGCGCGTGCAGCTCCATCTGCCTGACACACTCGCGGATCACCTTTTTCTTGGTGCGCACCTTGAAGCGAGGAACGAGACGCCCCTGGTAGTCTACGTTCATCAGCGGGCAGATTTGGAGCAGGCCGCCGAAGACCGCCGCGGTCTTGGAGATGCGCCCGCCCTTGACGAAGAAGCTGAGATCCGTGGAGAAAAACCAGTGGTGAAGCTTGAGGCGGTTTTCCTCGATCCACTTGGCGCACTCCTCGATGCTCATGCCCTCGTCGCGCCGATCCGCCGCGCCGTCCATCAGCAGGCCGTAGCCGCCGGAGGCCGCCAGAGAGTCGATGATATAGATCTTGCGCTGGGGGTAGCGCTCGCGCACGATCAGCGCCGCGTTCTGGGCGGAGTTGATGGTGCCGGAGATGCCGGAGGAGAGCGTGACATGCAGAATGTCCTGCCCCTTTTCGCAGAATTCCGAGAAATAGTCCACATATTCGCTGATGCTGATCTGCGAGGTGCTGGTATCGGCGCCGGCAGCCATGCGCGCGTAGAACTCCTCATGCGTCAGGGACTGCCCAAGATCGTCCAGATAGGCCTTGCCGTCCAGAAAATAGTGGAAGCAGATATAGTGAATGTCGCGTGCGTCAAACTGCTCCTTGCTCAGGTCGGCGGGGGAGCAGCAGCTCAGTACATAGCTCATGGCGATCGTTCCTTTCCTGTTATTATAGATGATTTGTATCTATTCAGTCTACCCGGAGTACGGGGGGAGTTCAGAGGGGGAACGCCTCTGATTTTTCGCCTCGCAAGGCGAAAAACAAATGGGAATCCGTTTT
>CAJOCV010000149.1:1523-6438 GCA_905233785.1 uncultured Oscillospiraceae bacterium | reverse complement strand
CGAGCTCTGCGAGGCCTCGCGCCGACCAACCGAAGGGCGATAAGCGCGAGTATCCCCCTAACTGTTCAGTCCCCTCGCATGGGGACTGAACAGTTACGATGATTTCAGGATAAAGCAGCGAAAGCGAAAGCGCAAGCTACTGTGCCCGATCCGGACTCTACCGATCCCACAGAGCAAAAAACCCGGAGTAGATACCTCTCTACCCCGGGAAGCAAGCCCTCTACGATTTGTAGAATCCTTATAAATCCTTTGCGTTTTTGCGCTTTTTCAGGAATTTAGGCCGTCTTTTTATGTTGCAGCTTAAAAACACCAAAACCTCCGCCAGTGCGCAGATCAGGAAGATCTGCCAGGGGTTTTCCTGGACGAACAGCAGGTAAACCGAGATAAACAGGCTGAAGACGAAGAAGGCGATCACGTATTGCAGATGCCGCTTGCGCCCGAACACGCAGATCAGCACCAGATAAGTCAGCACCGAGATCGGCAGCGCCACCGCGAAAATCTGCCAGCGGATGATCCCCACGAGCCACAGCGCCACAAAGGCCGTGAGCGCGAGCGTCCACACACCGAGCACTGTCACCGCGATGATCATGCCCACGCTGTAGCTGTGCTCGGTCTCCCCCTCCACTTCGGGCGCGGGCTCCCACTTGGTGTGGGAGGAGAGCAGCTCGTCCACCGTCACGCCAAACAGTTCCCCCATTTGGGTGAGCACATACGCGTCTGGGATAGCCTCGCCCCGCTCCCACTTGGAGATGGTCTTATCCGAATAATTGAGCGCCGCGCCCAGCTCCGCCTGGGTCATCCCCGCGCCGGTGCGCAGCTTGATGATGTTGCTGGCTGTAATTAGCTTGAGTTCCGAAAGTTCCATAAGTGTTCGTCCTGCTGAAGCTCCATAGATTGGGATATTATACCACGGCGGAAGGTTTTTGACAAGTGGTCAGTGGCCGGTGAAAAGTGAGCAAAGACCATGGGCGAATCCGCCCATGGTCTTTGTTTGCCGTGCCGCCGGGCGACCGCAAGGGCGAAGGGCGCCCCTACGGCGTCACCGCAGCGCGCCCTTGATGACGTCGGAGAGGAGCTGGACGCCCTTTACGATGCGATCGTCAGTGGAGCAGGAGTAATTGAGACGCATCCCGTTGTTCACATCGCCGTTGGGGTAGAAGCCGGAGCCGGGGACAAAGGCCACCTTGTGCTCCAGCGCGACGGCGGCGAGCTCGCGGGTGTTGATATAGTCGGGCAGCTCGACCCAGGTGAAGAGGCCGCCGTCCGGGTCGGTAAACTTCGCCTCCTCGGGGAAGGTCTCGCGCATGGTGTCGATCATCAGCTTGCAGCGGTGCTTGTACACCGGCAGGATCTTGGCGACATGCTCGTCAATGTCGTACATGTCCAGATACTTGGAGATGACCATGGCGTTGATGGTGGCGGTCTGCAGGACTGCCGCCTGGGCGATGAGGTTCACCTTTTCGATGATATGCTCGCTCGCGCAGATCCAGCCGATGCGGAAGCCGGGGGCGAGGATCTTGGAGAAGGTGCCGAAGTAGATGACCAGCTCGTCCTTGTCCAGGCTCTTGAGCGCGGGCTGGAACTCGCCCTTGAAGCGCAGGTCGCCGTAGGGGTTGTCCTCGATGGCGGGGACGCCGTACTTGCCGATGATGTCCAGAAACTGCTTGCGGCGCTCGAGCGGCCAGGTGCGGCCCGAGGGGTTCTGGAAGTCGGGGATGATGTAGATGAGCTTGACGTTCTCAGTCGTAGCCAGCACGCGGTCAAGCTCTTCCATGATCATGCCGTTTTCATCGGTGGGCACGGTGACGAACTTGGGCTGATACTGCTTGAAGGCGTTGATCGCGCCGAGGTAGCTGGGGCTTTCCAGCACCACCACGTCGCCGGGATTCAAAAACAGCTTGCCGATGAAGTCCAGACCCTGCTGGCTGCCGGCGGTGAGGATCACATGGTCAGGATCGGTGTGGATGCCGTTTCTCGCGGCGAGGCGGTTTGCGATGTGCTTGCGCAGGGGGGCGTAGCCCTCGGTCTGGCCGTACTGCAGGGCGACGCGGCCGTTCTCCGCCATGACGGCGTTGAAGGCGGCGTTCACTTCCTCCACGGGGAAAAGCTCCGGCGCGGGCAGGCCGCCGGCAAAGGAGATAATGTCAGGCTGCTGCGTCAGCTTCAGAAGCTGGCGAATATCGGAAGCCCGGATGCCGTCCATTCTGTCGGAAAAATTAACCATGTTAAACCCTCCTGTTCTAATTCGTTAAATTGCTGTACTTTTCTTTATATCACATTTTTTGCCAACTGTAAATTATTTTTTGCGCAAGATGCGGGAGAGAAGCGACGTTTTTTCCTTCTTCTCCTGCTGCCAGGCGAGGCTTTTCCACGCCTCCGGCCCCAGATACTTGAGCACGGCGACCTGCGGCTCCATATCGGGGCTGAGGGTGAGGGTGTCCGTGTCGTAGTAGTGGATGAATTCCGGGGACTCGAAGTGCCAGGCGAAATCCTTCACCATCTCCAGCCGGTGCCCGCCGCGGTTGCCGTCGCGGTAGTGCATGGGGATGATGACCTTCGCCATGATCTCGTCGGTGACGCGCTTGGCCTCCTGGCTGGGCAGCGCCGTGGCGGAGCCCGCGCAGATCATGCACACGTCCGCCCCGTAGAGCCGGGAGATCTGCCCGCCGTCAAGCTGGGTGCCGAGGTCTGCCATGTGTACGAGCTTGAAGCCGTCCGCCTCCAGAATGTGGATGCTGCAGAAGCCGCGCCAGTTGCCGAGCTTGAACTCATGCGGCGCCTGCAGCGCCGTGATCGTAAAGGGGCAGTCGGACTCGGGACGCCCGCTCAGCTGCACGCCCTCCCGATAATTATGCCCAAAATGCTCATGGCTGACCAGCAGCTTGTCCGCCCGGACGCGCAGCTTCGGGTAGCCGTTGGTGTAATCGGCGTTGTAGGGGTCGATGAGCACGGTGTAGCCCTTGTGGGTGATGGCAAAGCAGGCGTGCCCGAGCCATTGGATTTGCATAATCGGAGTGAATAGAGAATAGTGAAAAGTGAATAGTTATGGTGTCGCTTCGCGACGAATTATAATTTGTCCCCGAAGGGGACTCCTTAACTGTTCACTGTTCACTCAGAATGTGCATCCTTCTCAGCTCCGCGTCCTCGATCCGCTCCTGCACGGCGAAGGCGTGCTCTTCCAAATAATCCGCGCCGCTGTCGCTGAGTCCCTGCGCCCTGAGCGCGGTGATGACGTTTGCGCAGATGTCCTCCACCACGGCCTGCTTGAGTGCCTGCCCCTCGGCGTCGTTTTCCGCTGTGAGCAGGAAGCTCAGGGCTTCGCGCATTTCTCCCAGCAGCGGGAGCCGCTCCATGCCCCGCAGCGCCCACTTGTAATAGGGCGCGTGGGCGCGGTTCAGAAGATAAATAGATTCCGTCCCGGCCTTGACAAATTCCGCGAGCGCCAGCATCGCCGCGCCCTCCTCCCCGTGGCGGAGGCAGCGGGCGTAGTTATACTGCCCGGACTGCGCCATGGTCAGGAGTTGGGAGGCGAGTTTTTTGAGGCGCACGTCCTCCGGCATCCCGTGCAGCAGCGTCTCCCGGATGGCGGAGAAGGCGCCGAGCTCATCCCGGAAGACCTCGCCGTTCGTCGCCTCCGCCAGCGCCCAGGAGGGAATGCTCAGCCAGTGGCGCAGCTCCCGGGGCGCCGATTCGCTTCCCAGATAGCGGCGGTAGAAAAAGCCGATGCGCTTTACACCGCGGTTACCTTCTCCGAGGCGGCTGCGCCGGGCGCTGCGGCGGATCGGCAGCTCCCGATAGGCCTGCGCCAGCTCCCCGCCGATCAGCAGATCGTCCGCGTCCGTGAGATAGAGGCAGAAGCCCGGCTCAAAGTCGTGATCCGTTGACAGCGCGTCGTCAAAGCCGTAGCACTCCGAGCCCCTGCCCACCAGCCCCACGGCGATGCGGCCTTCAAATTCCGGAAAGCGCCGGCGCAGCATGTCGCGTCCGAAATCCTCGTAGAGCTGCCGCGCCTCGTCAAGTCCCTTCATAGATGCTCCTTACCCGCTCCCGCAGCTCCTGCGCGTACAGGAAATAACCGAAATAGTCAAAGGTGGGCAGGCACTTCGACACCGTAAAGGCGTGATAGCCGTTTCGCGGCAGGGTAGGCGCGTTCAGCTTCTCCCATGCCTGCTCCATGCAGTCGAAAATGCGCGCGTCCTCGGGGTCTTGCCTGTCGTACAGCTCCGCAAGGTTGCAGAGCGTCACCGCAAGCTCGTTTTCCGGGTCGGGGCAGCGCGCGATGCTCTGCATCGCAAGGCGAAAATGCCGCTCGGCGTTGGCAAAATCCCCCACGTCGGCGTAGCTCAAGGCCATGTTGTTGTAAAGCCCCGCGAAGCGGTAGTCCTCCGGCGCGAGATTGTCCGCAAACACGCGCGCGACGTGCCGGAACACGGGCAGGGAATCCGCCGCCCGCCCAAAGCACTTCATCGTGGTGGCGGCGTTGAGCATCACGGTCGCGCCCGAGACGGTGGAGCCCAGATGATGCTCCCGGATGATGGCGAGCCCGTCCGCCACGGCCTGCAAGCCCTTCTCCTGCTCCATACTGCGGCGGTAGTGCCCCATCAGCTCGCTGAGCATGCTCAGTTCCCCGCGCCAGTCCCCCAGCGCATGCGCCTCGGCGCGGCTGCGCTCCAGAAGCTGCCCGGCCTCCGCCTCGCGCCCGGCGTTGTAGAGCGCGTCGAGGCGCGCAATGCGTTCGCGCACCGGGATCGTGCGCTCGCAGGGCTCCGCGTCCGGCGTGCCGGTGTATTGGCTGGTGTCAAAGGGGCAGATCGGGTCGATGTGATCCATAGCGATGACCTCACTTGCAAGATTGGGATCAATATGTGTATAATAGTGACCGTAGGGACGAGCATTGCTCGTCCGCGGACACGGT
>CAJOCV010000149.1:0-1485 GCA_905233785.1 uncultured Oscillospiraceae bacterium | reverse complement strand
CCAAATCCGGCTTTCTGTAAATCTTTTTCCTTCGGAGGCTTCTCATGTCAAATCGTCTTGCGCTTGAACGCTCGCCCTATCTCCTGCAGCATAAAGACAACCCCGTGGACTGGTATCCGTGGGGGGAGGCGGCCTTTGAGAAGGCGCGGCGCGAGGACAAGCCCGTGTTTCTCTCCATTGGCTACGCTACCTGCCACTGGTGCCATGTGATGGCACGGGAGAGCTTTGAAAATCCGCAGATCGCCGCGGTGCTGAACCGGGACTATGTGCCCGTGAAGGTAGACCGCGAGGAGCGCCCCGACGTGGACAGCGTGTATATGGAGGTCTGCACCGCCTTAAACGGCAGCGGCGGCTGGCCGCTCACGGTCGTCATGACCCCGGAAGGGCGGCCCTTCTTCGCGGGAACCTATCTCCCGCCCGTGAATCGCGGCGGACGGGTGGGGCTGCTGCCGCTGCTCGGCGCCCTCGCCGACCGCTGGCGGCATGACCGGGCTTCGCTCATGAAAACCGGGGCGGAGATCACGGACTACCTCAGGCGCGAGGCGGCTTCGGCGGAGAGCAAGGCCGAGGAGGCGATGCTGCACAAGGCGGCAGAGCAGCTTGCAGCTTCCTTTGACAAGGAGTACGGCGGCTTCGGCGTGTCGCCCAAATTCCCTGCGCCGCAAAACCTACTGTTTCTGCTGCGGCTCTCCAAGCTCAGGGGCGACAAGTCCCTGCGGCAGA
This sequence comes from uncultured Oscillospiraceae bacterium, assembly GCA_905233785.1. Lineage (GTDB taxonomy): Bacteria > Bacillota > Clostridia > Oscillospirales > Oscillospiraceae > Limivicinus. The sequence continues at coordinate 762 of CAJOCV010000149.1, read as the reverse complement.
TGGCGGAGTTTACGATGCAGCAGATGTACCGCGGCGGCATTTTCGTTCTGCCGCTACAGCACGGATCGGGAGTGGCTCGCGCCGCACTTTGAAAAGACGCTCTACGACAACGCCCTGCTTGCGCTCTGCTATACCGAGGCCTGGCAGGAGGGGCATTACGCCCTCTGGCGCACGGTCGCGGAGAGCACGCTCGACTACTGCCTGCGGGAGCTTCGTGCCGAAAACGGCGGCTTTTTCAGCGGCCAGGACGCGGACAGCGAGGGCGAAGAGGGCAAATACTACCTCTTCACACAGGAGGAGGTGGCGGCGGCGCTGGGCGCGGAGCACGGCAAGCGCTTTTGCGAGTGCTACGACATCACCGCCGAGGGGAATTTCCACGGCAAGAGCATTCCGAACCTGCTCATCAACCAGCGCTGGAACCTGATCCCCGAGGGTTATGACGATTTCCGGGAAACCCTGCGGCTCTGGCGTTCGGAGCGCTGCGCGCTGCGAAGCGACACAAAGCTGCTCTCGGGCTGCAACGGGCTGATGCTGCTTGCGCTCTCCCGCGCGGCCTGGGTCTTTGACGATGCGCGCTACGCGGACGCGGCAAGGACGCTTGCGCGTTTTCTGCTGCACACCGCCGGGGCGCGGGAGCCGGGAAGCTTTGCCGCCGTCTGCTACGAAAACGAGCGCGCCGCGCTTCCGGCACAGCTTGACGATTATGTGTTCACCGCGCTGGGGCTGCTGGAGCTTTACCGCGTGGATTTTGACGCGGCGCAT
>CAJOCV010000148.1 GCA_905233785.1 uncultured Oscillospiraceae bacterium | reverse complement strand
GGTGAAGCAGCCGTCCGTTGAGTAGTCCCACTCAATGGAGCCGTCAAAGTATATCCGGCAACCGTGAGCGCGGAGGCTCCATCCGCTCTTGGTATTTACCATGCGAGCCTCGGTGCCGGAAGCCCATTCACAGCGATATTCTCCGCCGCCCGCGTTCCGGTAGGTTGTCCCGACTTCGGGGAAGAAGGGGGAACTCGCCGCGAACTCCCAGATCTTCTCGATCCTGCCGTCCGGGTGATAGATGACTTCCTTTTCCTTGCCGTCGTCCCGGTGCCCGATCACGGAGACCGGGGCACCGTTCTTCTCGGAGTAGCCCTTGGCGGCGTTGATGGCCTGTTCCATGACGGCCACCGTCCCGAGCTGCTCACCGTTCTGGGTGAGGGTGAAGTGCGTGTATCTCATTCTTCATCTTCCTCCTCGTCCTCGACTTCATCAAACCGATCTTCGGTAATCCCTCCGTAGGTGTAGCCCCTGTCATGGCTCAGATATACCGGCTCGTCCTCGTCAAACTGTTCAAGGTAGCTGATGAGTTCACCGACCGTCATCGTTCGCCGGATTTGTGCGGGACTGTAGCCTTCACGTTCAGCTGCAATCATTAATTTCGCCATCTTCGTGTCCTCCTGTTCTGTGTTGAGGGGCGAAGTCTCGCCCCTTCGCTTATGCGTAATACGGATTGAGGTGCCCGTTGTGCATCTCCCAGCCCATTGTGACATTCCCTTTGATGTTGAACACGATGTAGTTCCAATCCCAGGCATTGAAGAGAGCCTTGCGCGGTGTTGTGCCGGTTTTGCGGAGCTGGTTGTGACGGTTGATCTCATAGGTGACGACTTCGTGGACAATCGTGATCTTGGAGCGGTCGAAGCCAAACTCACTGGCGATCATATCCGCGGCTTCATCATCGGAGAGCTTTTTTGTCGTGCCGTCCTCGGCCAGTCTGTTGTAGTCGGCCTGACTGGTGTTGTGCCTGTCCTCATAGGGCTTCCATTCAAGCTCAAGGTCAAGCCGTCTTTCAAGATCGCGGATATCCGCGGTGAGACCTCTCAGTTTGCGCTCGCTCAGCTCGTCGGCTACGCGGCGGGCGGTGTTGGCTTTATAGGCAATCGCTTCGGCCATGCCGTCGCGGTTCTCTTTGTATGCTTCACAGAAGGCCGCCTTGTCGCCGGGAAAGCCGTAGTAGGCATGCTCAATCGCTCCGTAGAGATCATTCGTCGGGTGAAATCCGGTAAGCGAGGTAAATTCTTGCAGCATCATTTGTTTTCCCTCCTTGACTTTTATCACCGCCACCCTTTATAATGAGGGTGCCCGGGAGGGGGCGGTGTTTCCCTCCCGGCCCCCAGTTTACTGTCAGAAGGTTTGCTGGGGCTTTTTTATTCGTCTATCGCTTGGATGATTTCTTCGATCGCCTTAACGATCTCGGTGTTGCTTTCGGACTTTTCTGCGATCATCTTGAGCATCACCAGGTAAGCTTTGAACTGCTTATTGGTCATCTGATCGACTTCCTTCTTGCTGGTTTCGTTCACCGCTCTTGACCTCCTTTCTGCGCCTATTGTACATTAAAATTATTTACTTGTCAATACTAAAATCAATATTTTTCGTGAAATAGTAAAAAATATTTATTGACTAATTGCTTGGGATGGTGTATTATCAGGCGTGGGAGGTGGTCGGATGTCCAATTCTGCAAAGATTCGCTATCTGGTCGATATCTGTGGTATGAAGCAGGCCGATCTCATGCCTGTTCTGGAAATGGGCAGCAAGCAGAGCTTGAGTAACAAGTTCGTGAATGAGCGATGGTCACTGGATGATGTGATTAAGATCGCCGAGGCGACCGGCAGTAAACTCGCGATCATACGCCCAGATGGGGAACAGATCGTGTTTACGTCAGAAAACCCATAAAACGGAAAAAGCGCAGACAGCCAATGATGACTGCCTGCGCTCTTTTTTCCGGGCTTATTTCTTCTGACGCTGGGGGACACCGCTTGCAAGGAGATCATCGGTCTCCATGACGAGAATGTCGCCGGGGGAGCATTTCAGCGCCTTGCAGATTTTGTCGAGTTTCTCCAGCGAGATGTTATCCGTCATCTCGTGGTACAGCTCATTGATGGTCGCCGCCCGGATGCCGGTTTCCTGAGCCAGCTTCTTTTGCGTCCAGCGCCTTTCGCCGAGGCGGGACGCAAGCACAATCCGTATCATTTTGGCACGCTCCTTCTGCGGATGAATCTTACCGCAATTTTGTCGAGATTTGTGGAAAATGGAATCATTTTCCGCCATGTGCGTAAGAATAATACGATCAGAGGCGCGTGCAAAAGCAGTCTGAGACTTTATGAGAGCCTTACTCCAACTGCGCGGTTTGCTAAGTTAGCATTCTTGTTAGCATTTTTTGTTTTATTTCCTGCATTTTTACCTTCTCGCACATATAACCACTTTGAGCCAATAAAAACGAAAAAGCCTTGAAAATACAAGAAAAGCCCGCTATCCCTTGAGATAGCGGGCTTTCCGTTTTTGGAGCGGATGATGGGAGTCGAACCCACCTTATCGGCTTGGGAAGCCGGAGTTCTACCGATGAACTACATCCGCGTGTGAATGAAGTATAGCACAGTCGGAATAGAAATTCAAGAGTTAAATTCGGACTTTTTTCGCCGCGTTTTTTGCCGGCTCTGCGATATGCTTGTACTGCCGGTGCCGGGCTGATGGGGGAACAACGGAAACTGCGTTCCGCCGGATGCCCGGCTTTTTGATTTACCAGTTGATTTTTTTTCGATATTCTACTATATTTAAGATAGCGGTACAGCATTACAGGTACCATCACCATTGAATCTGAAAGGAGAAGTATCATGGGTCTGATTCATGCCGCGCTCGGCGCCGCGAGCGGTGTCCTGGGCGATCAGTGGAAGGAGTATTTTTACTGCGAGGCGCTGCCGAACAATACACTGGCTGTCAAGGGCAAAAAGAAGGTCTCCGGCCGTTCCTCCAACCGGGGCGACGACAACATCATTTCCAACGGCTCCATCATTGCCGTAGCGGACGGTCAGTGTATGCTGATCGTGGAGCAGGGCAAGATCGTGGATGTCTGCGCAGAGCCGGGCGAATATGTCTATGACAGCTCCACCGAGCCCTCCGTTTTCGCCGGAAATCTGGGCGACACCATCCTGGAGGTCTTTAAGAACATCGGAAAGCGCTTTACCTTTGGCGGTCAGGCGCCCAAGGATCAGCGCGTCTACTACTTCAACACCCGGGAGCTGCCCGGCAACAAGTATGGTACGCCCTCCCCGGTGCCCTTCCGCGTGGTTGACCGCAACATCGGCCTCGATATTGACATCGCGATCCGCTGCTTCGGCGAATACAGCATTCGGCTTTCAAACCCGCTGCTGTTCTACACCAATGTCTGCGGCAACGTAAGCGCAAGCTACACGGTCGATCAGCTTGAAGGCCAGATGAAGGCCGAGCTGCTTACCGCTTTGCAGCCCGCCTTTGCGCGCATCTCGGACATGGGCATCCGTTATTCCTCCCTGCCCGGTCACGCGCTTGAGCTGGCCGACGCCCTCAATGACGTGCTCTCTGCCAAATGGCGCGATCTCAGAGGCATGGAGATCGTCTCCTTCGGCGTCTCCAGCGTGAAGGCCAGCGAAGAGGACGAGGCCATGATGAAGGAGCTGCAGCGCAACGCGGCCTTTCGCAATCCCAATATGGCCGCCGCGCATCTCGTCGGCGCGCAGGCCGCTGCGATGCAGTCCGCCGCCGCAAACCAGGGCGGCGCGGCCATGGCCTTCATGGGCATGAACATGGCGCAGCAGTCCGGCGGCTTCAACGCCCAGAGCCTGTATCAGATGGGGCAGCAGCCCGCCCAGCAGCCCGCCCCCGCGCCTGCGCCTGCGGTGGACAGTTGGGTCTGCCCCTCCTGCGGCAGCAAGGCCAGCGGCAAGTTCTGCCCCGAGTGCGGCACGAAGAAGCCCGCCGAGGTGCTGGGGGGCTGGACATGCACCGCCTGCGGCGCGGTGAACAAGGGCAAGTTCTGTGCCGAGTGCGGCGCGAAGAAGCCCGCCGGCGCACTCCAGTACAAGTGCGACAAGTGCGGCTGGGAGCCGGAGGACCCGACCAAGCCGCCGCGCTTCTGCCCCGAGTGCGGCGATCCCTTCGACGCAAACGACGTGCTTTGAAGCCCTTGAGAACAAAATTGCGCAGGGCGGCGGCCTTGCTGCTTGCCGCCCTGCTGTGCCTTGCGCTCGCCGCCTGCGGGGAAGATGACCCCAACGCGGGCGTCTATGTCTGCACCGGGGTGACCCGGGGGGAGCAGAGCCTGTCCCCGGAGGAGATCTACAACGGCCAAGTCCGCCTGCAGCTGCGCGGCGGC
>CAJOCV010000147.1 GCA_905233785.1 uncultured Oscillospiraceae bacterium | reverse complement strand
TTTTCTTGCAATACACAAAGTATTCCTGCAAAAAAGTGCCATCATCAGAACTCAGTTTTTCTCGAAATTCGCTCTCGCCGAATTATGCGGTGTTGCCCTAACGATTTAGTCCCGGAACGGGACTGAATCGTTACAAGGGAAAAATAATAAACACCCTGAGAAGTCCAAACCCAAGGGGTTCAGATCTCTCAGGGTGTTTCAGTTTCACTTCAAAACCGGATTGACGTAGCGCCCGCGGGAGGCTGTCTTTTTCCCGTACTGGATCGCGGAAACAGGACAGCGGTTGATGCAGCCGCAGCACTTGAGACATTTGCTCTTCGTCCAGGCCGGACGGCCGCTGACCATTTCGATCGCCCCTGCCGGGCAGATCGAAGCGCACTTCCCGCAGCCGATACACTTCTCGTCGGCGTAAAAAGCTTTCGTGCTCATGCAGGCGTGATAGGCGGCCAGGCTTGCTCTTCCCAGCAGCGGGCTCCCCGTGATGCGGTTGCCTTCGCCCCTGTCGATGGCCTGTTTGATGGAAGCAAGCTCTTTTGTCGCAGCTTCCAGCTGCTTTTCCATCTTCTCCGGGGAGTCGATGTCGTAGAAGATCAGTGCACCGTCGGGTACGACCAGCGCGTCGAGGCGCTGCAGCTCCAGGCCGCGCTTTTTCAGTTCGCTTTTCAGAAGGCCGCCCGCCGCTCCGATGCTCGCCCCGCAGGGGATGACGGCATAGACAAAGACCGCGTTCTCCACCGTCAGCTTTCGGACGAGCTCCAGCACCGGGTCGCTCACCGTGTAGAAATAGACCGGGAACACAAAGCCGAGCTTTTCGCCCACATTCAGTGTGTAGTGATAAGCCTTGCTGCGCAGAGCATCCACAATGGAGACGATCTTCTCCCCCTCATCCGCCAGCTTTTGCGCTGCGTACAGTGAATTGCCCGTACCGGTGAAATAAAAGATCATGGATTGTCTCTCCCCTTAAATTACTTCCGGATCATCCAGAGCCCGGTAATACGCATACCGCAGATTTCCCGGCTCGGGCCGAATCAAATCCGCCGTGCCGAACACGGTCGCGGGGTAGCTCATCTGCGCGAGGAAATACGCGCAGCTCAGCTGCGCCCAGCCGGAGCCGACGATCGCCGCGGGCAGCTCGTAATCCTTGTCCTCGCCCTTCATGCGCACCTTGCGCGGGATCAGCTCCGCCTGCTCGTCGGTGAGCAGCGCGTCGAGCATTTTGTATTCCCAACGGCTCTCGTCCATGCGGACAAGGCCCATCTTGGCGTCCATGCAGTCGGTCAGCATCCTCGCCAGTTTTCGATGATCGGTCTCAAGGGTTTACTCTCCTTTTACCTCTTCGCGTATTTTTCATAGCACCACTGGGCGATGTCCCGGATCAGCTCCAGCGGCAGATCCCTGTCATGCGGCAGGCGGATCGTGCCCTTGCTGGTGTCAAAATCGGAGAGCCTGTCCGCAAAGGCCGCGGCGGCTTCGTCGCCGGGATAGAGGCCGATGTGTTTCTTAGACGCCGCGAAATGGATGATGTTCCGCCCCTTCCAGTAGGTGGGCATGGACCAGCTGATCTTCTCCTGCGCCTCCGGGATGGCCGCGCGGATGGTCTTTCGGATCGCCTCCAGCCGCGGCCGGACTCCCTCGTCCTGCTGGCTGATATACTCGTCGATCGACTGCGGCTTGAGGCAGTAATGCTGCTGATCTTTTCGCGCCAGTTCCCTTCCGCATTTTGGGCAAGTCCACATACTCATTCCTCCTCGGTCCCGATTTGTCGGGATCTTTTTTCTGCTCTGTAAGCGGGATTTTATATAAGAATATACCCTCTGAACCCGCGCACAGAATAGTAGGAATCCGCGCCGTTGTGAAAAGTGAACACGGTATCATAGCGCCGTTCGCAGAACAGCGCCCCGCCTTTGCTGCGGATATCATCCGGCGTAGCGATCCAGCTTGATGTTTTCAGATCAAATGAGCCGAGACTTTGTAGTCTGCGATAGAGTTCCTCCGTCATCAACGAAACGCCGATCTCTTTCGCTTTCCGTTCTGCGCTGCCTGACGGCGGGTTTTTGGTGCGCCCTTGCAAAGCCTTTTCGTCATAGCACAGGCTTCTGCGCCCGGAAGGAGACTCTTTTGCGCAGTCACAGAAAATAAGCTTTCCCGTTTTTTCGTCATAGCCGATGGTGTCCGGCTCGCCGCCGCTTTCCTCCATCTTTTGTAAAATCGCGATTGAGGCGGGATCCTCGCGCAGCCTGTGCTCAACTTCAGACCACTCCATATTCGGATGACGTTCCTTGTGTTCTGAAAATCTCGCTTTTAGTAATTCCAACATCTTACACACCTCCACAAATACCGATTTGTCGAGATAATTATAACAGACTACGCACGATATTGGAAGAAGAAAGGGACTCTGTTTGTATCATAATCAGAGTCCCTTTGTGGGTGTGGGGTATAACTTCGATTTAGAAAAGGTGGATGGCCTTGGGATTAATTGTGAAGACCTGCCTGTTCAGCATTTCCGCGACTGCTACGGCCGCAGCCTCCCGCTCGCAGCGCGGATTTTCGGGATCGTAGACCGCAATCACCGTGTCGGCTTCGTTTACGGCTGCGAGATGGGCTTTGCACTCGCAGTCTACGGTTTTCTCGTAGGCCACGTTTACGATCTCCGTACAGGCAGCCATGGCATTGAAATAGCGGTCGCGCAGCTCCGGCGTCCACTTGGTCGCCTGCTCCTCATAGGGGATATAGCAGATCGTTTCGAGCGCATCGTCTGATTCTTTCAGCCCGTGAAGGATCTCCGCCGCGTACAGCCCCACGCCGCAGTCCATGCTGACCGCGTATCGCGTGCAGCGCTCCCCTCTCAGCCTGGTGATCTGATTTATCAGGATCAGCTTCAGCGCCGCGCAGCTCTCGTCTTCCTCATCAAATCCCCACGGAAAACACATTGGGGAGCAGCCAATATCGAAAATCAAACTCATTTCTATTTTATTCGCTCTGTAGACGGACTTCCGATAAGTCCTCATAGTTTTCTCGGTTCCCGCAGCGGCGTAAGTAATCCTTTCCCCCGTCCACGGCCACCGCGCCACAGGAGCACCACTTGAATTCATGGACGGTATGGCTTTCGATGATCTCACCGCATTTCATGCAACGGATCCGATTGTGAATAATCGTGTCCATTTGCCCAGCTCCCTTTTCGATCACGAGAGATCGACCAGCACTTCCCAATGGCCGCTGCGCTTTCCGTTGGCACGGCGAAGATATCCCTTTTCCTGTAGCGCGACCGTGCGTGTTTTGATCGTGCGTTCCGATTTACCGATTGCTGCAGCAAGATCCTTTTGTGTAATCGACGGATTTGCGGCGATCGTGCGAAGCACAGCCAGTTCTTCCAAAGTGCAATCCAAAGTGCAATTTTTGCACTTTGAAATTTCAGCGTTGGCACTTTGAACCGGGACTTCGCTCTTATATTCCACATGGAGGTAGCGATTTTTCAATTCATGCTGCGCGCCGAGGAGCAGGTTTTCAAAAAACATTTCGAGATACTCGCTCGTGGCGTGAATACCTTTTTGCAGATTGTTGTAGTTGGCGCGGACAAGCGCGTTGCGGAAGTACCAGGAGTTTGCGGCAAACACATCGTTGTTCACAGCAAAGCCGAAGGTCTTCAGATATTTCACAATGAAGACCGCAGTCGCGCGTGTATTGCCCTCGCAGAAGGGATGGATCTGCCAGATTCCCGACGCAAACTTCGCCATGTGCTTGATCGATTCCGGAACAGAAAGAGCGTCATAGGAGAACTGTTTTTCCTGCGAAAAATCGTAATCCAGCGTGTCGCGGATGCTCTCCCAGGACGAATACACGACTGTATCGCCGCCGAGCACCCACTCATTTTTTGTGATGTTGTAGGTGCGGAATTGTCCCGCATGATCGAACACACCGGTAAACAAACGGCGGTGAATGCTCTGCAGCTCGGCCGGAGAAAACTGAAAAGTTTTCTCTCCCAGCAACTCGGTAATGCGCGCGGAAACGATATCCGCCTCCATCGTGCCGTCTTCCACCGCTTTGCGGTTGGCCTGCTCTTTGTAGTAGCTTTGAATACGGCGCTGCGCGCCGGCAATGTCAATGTCGCCTTCGATGTGCGCCTTTGCGGTCTCCAACAAATAGGTCGAAGTTTTCAGTCCATCCACGGCCTGGAGGCCGATGGCCGTTTGCCAGGCAGCACTTTTTTCGGCGCGCTCCGGCTCGCCCTGGCGGATGTATTCACTCAATTCAAGCTGCCATCTGTCCTGCTCCGGCATGAACTCCAACTCCTTCCGGCTGTGATTATACAAGATCATTTTACCATGTTTACGCTGTTATATCAAACAGAAT
>CAJOCV010000146.1:4461-10121 GCA_905233785.1 uncultured Oscillospiraceae bacterium | reverse complement strand
GGTGGTCTGCGCCTCGCCGCCGGAGAGCTCCTTCTCCGCGCCGTTGTAGCAGAGGATCGCCCCCCAGCCGCCCGGCCCGGGATTCCCGCTGCACGCCCCGTCGGTGTAGATTTGTACGGTCTTCATATCCTTTTCCTTGAAAAAGTGATCAGTGATCAGTGGTCAGTGATCAGTGATGGTGTCGCTTCGCGACGTATTGTATTATTAAATCTTACCACTGGCCACTAACCACTGGCCACTAACCACTGACCACTAACCACTGGCCACTGGCCACTTTTTTACAGATCCCGCTCGTACCGGCTCTTGAGCACCCGGTATTCCTCCCGGTCGATCAGGCCGTTTTTGAGCCACTCGTCCAATTGGGCGATGCGCTGCTGCTTGTCGCGCAGGAAGTGATCCTCTCCCGTGTGGTCGCAGACGATGCAGCTCGGCTCCGGCTGGGTGAAGCTGCGGTTTCTGGGATCGGGGCGCTGCGCGGCGGCGGAGGTACGCCCTGCGCGGTCATTGCGGACGGGCTTGTCCTCCACGCTCCTTCTCCGCTTGCCCGCGGCAATGAGCAGCACGATCAGCACCACGATCCCGGCGCCGATCACCGGCAGCAGCTCGGGGTCGATGCCAAGCCGAAACGCCCCGTGGCGCAGCCGCCAGAGCAGGTAATCCAAATCAAATTCGTCCACTGCCGCGATGAGCTGCGGCAGAACGAAGGCGATCAGAAAGACGATCAGCCCCGTCCGCCCCGGCTTCTTGTTTTTCTTGTTTTCGTTCTTGTTGTCCATGGAGCTTCCCCCTTCTCACAGAACAATCATTCCTGCGTTATAACTTCGCTTTCTTCGGTCTCGCGTTCGGTCTTTTCCATGGAGATCACGCGGCTGCCGGGCAGCACGCGCATGACGCGCACACCCTGGGTCGCGCGGCTGAGCAGGGAAACGCTGTCGGCGGCGAGGCGGATGATGGTGCCGTCGTTGGAGATGACCAGAATATCGTCCCCGGGCGAAACCATCTTCACATCGGCCACCGGGCCGGTCTTTTCCGTGACGTTATAGTTCTTCATACCCATACCGCCGCGGCCGTGCACGCTGTATTCCTCCACAGCGGTGCGCTTGCCGTAGCCGTTTTCGGTGATGGACAGCAGGGTTTCGCCCGCGCTGGTGCTGCCCGCACCAATCACATAGTCGCCCTCGCGCAGGCGGATGCCGCGCACGCCGACGGCGGTACGACCCATGGGGCGCACGTCGTTTTCATCGAAGCAGACGGCAAGGCCGTTGCGCGTGGCGATGAGGATGTTCTCGCTGCCGTCGGTGGGGATGACGGAAATGAGGTGATCGCCCTCGTCGAGGTTCAGCGCGCGGATGCCGTTTGCGCGGATATTGCGCAGCGCAGACTGCTGCATCCGCTTGACGGTGCCGAAGCGGGTGACGAAGAAGAGGAACTTGTCCTCCTCCAGACCCCGTGCGCGGATCATGGCGGAGACCTTCTCGCCGCTCTCAATCTGGATGATGTTGATGATGTTGGTGCCGCGGGCATTGCGTCCGGCTTCGGGGATGGTGTAGCCCTTCTTGATGAAGACGCGGCCCAAATCGGTAAAGAAGAGGATGTTGTCGTGGGTGGAGGCGGTGAACACGGTCTCCACATAGTCCTCCTCCTTGGTGGCCATGGCGCGCACGCCCTTGCCGCCGCGGCCCTGAGCGCGGTACTCCTTCACCGGCAGGCGCTTGATGTAGCCGCCGTGGGTGAGGGTGAAGACGCACTGCTGCTCCTCAATGAGATCCTCCATGTCGATCTCGTCTTCCACGTCCTGGATCTCGGTCTTGCGCGCGTCGCCGTACTTGTCGCGAAGCGCGATCAGCTCTTCCTTCAGGACGCCCTTGATCTTCTCGGGGTCTGCGAGCAGGTCTTTGAAATAAGCGATCTTCTCTTCAAGCTCCTTGTACTCGTTCTCCAGCTTCTCGCGGTTGAGCCCCTGCAGCGCGATCAGGCGCATGTCGCAGATGGCCTGCGCCTGCACGTCGTCGAGCCCGAAGCGCTCCATCAGGTTCTGCTTGGCGTTATCGTAGCTGGAGCGGATGATGCGGATCACTTCGTCGATGTTGTCCTGCGCGATGAGCAGACCCTCCAGCAGGTGGGCGCGCTCCTCGGCCTTGCGCAGATCGTAGCGCGTGCGGCGGACGATCACATCCTCCTGGAAATTGAGGTACTCGTCCAGAATATGCCGCAGGGAGAGGATTTTCGGCTGAGTCTGGTTATTGACCAGCGCGAGCATGTTGATGGAAAAGCTCGACTGCAGCGCGGTCTGGGCAAAGAGGCGGTTCAAGACCACCTGGGGATTCGCGTCGCGCTTTAGCTCGATCACGATGCGCATGCCGTTGCGGTCGGTCTCATCCCGCAGGTCGGAGATGCCCTCCAGGCGCTTGTCGTGCACCTGGTCGGCGATGTTGCGGATGAGCTGGCGCTTGTTGACCTGGTAGGGAAGCTCGGTCACGATGATGCGGGTGCGCCCCTGCCCGTGCTCCTCAAACTCGGTGCGCGCGCGGATGATGACCTTGCCGCGCCCGGTGGCGTAGGCCTGGCGGATACCGGCTCTGCCCATGATGATGCCATTTGTCGGGAAATCCGGCCCCGTGATGTGCTGCATCAGGTCATAGAGATTCGCGTCGGGATTCTCCAGCACGCAGACGCAGGCGTTGATGACCTCGGTGAGGTTGTGGGGCGGGATGTTGGTCGCCATGCCGACGGCGATGCCGCTCGAGCCGTTCACGAGCAGGTTCGGAAAGCGGGAGGGGAGCACGCGCGGCTCCTTGCGGCTCTCGTCAAAGTTGGGATCCCAGTCTACGGTCTCCTTGTCGATGTCGCGCAGCATCTCGTTGGAGATTTTGGACAGTCTCGCCTCGGTATAACGGTAGGCGGCAGGGGGGTCGCCGTCCACGGAGCCGAAGTTGCCGTGCCCGTCCACGAGCATATAGCGCATGGAGAAGTCCTGCGCGAGACGCACCATCGCGTCGTACACGGAGGCGTCGCCGTGGGGGTGGTAGTGACCCAGCACGTCGCCCACGCAGGTGGCGGACTTCTTAAAGGGCTTGTCGGAGGTGAGGCCGCCCTCGTACATCGTGTAGAGGATGCGGCGGTGCACCGGCTTGAGACCGTCGCGCACGTCGGGCAGGGCACGCCCCACGATGACCGACATGGCGTAGTCGATATAGCTGGTCTGCATTTCGCCCACCAGCTCCGATTCGGTGATCACCTGGTTGGGGAATGCAATATCCTCCGGTTTGTAATCTCTTTTATGTGCCATTTATTGTTTTCCTTTCAGGAAAAGTGAAGAGAGAAAAGTGAAGAGTGAAGAGTGAAGGAGTCGCTTCGCGACGGATACTAATTCGTTCGCCGCAGGCGAACACCATAACTATTCACTATTCACTATTATCTTTTCACTTATCAAATGTCCAATCGATCCACTCGCGCCGCGGCTCGACCTCTTCGCCCATGAGCACCGTGAAAACCTGGTCGGCCATGATGGCGTCGCCCAGCGTGATGCGGCGCAGGGAGCGGGTCTCCGGGTCCATGGTGGTCTCCCAGAGCTCGTGCGGGTCCATCTCACCGAGACCCTTGAAGCGGTTGATGTCCACCTTGGCGTTGGGGTTGTCGGCGCGAAGCTCGGCGCTGATCTGATCGCGCTGCTCGTCGGAGTAGGCGACGCGCTGGGTCTTGCCGCGCGTGAGCTTATAAAGCGGCGGCACGGCGGAGTAGACATAGCCGCGCTCGATCAGCGGGCGCATATAGCGGAAGAAGAAAGTCAACAGCAGAGTGCGGATATGGCTGCCGTCCACATCGGCATCGGCCATGATGATGATTTTGTGGTAGCGGAGCTTCTCGATGTTGAACTCATCCCCGATGCCGGCGCCGAGCGCCACGATGAGGGGATAGAGCTTGTCGTTGCCGTAGATCTTATCGGCTCTGGCCTTCTCGACGTTCAGCATTTTGCCCCACATGGCGAGGATGGCCTGGAAGCGGCTGTCGCGCCCCTGGATGGCGGAGCCCGCGGCGGAATCGCCCTCGACGATGTAGATTTCGCAGAGGGAGGGATCGCGCTCGTTGCAGTCCTGCAGCTTGTCGGGCATCTGCCCGCTCTCGAGCCCGGTCTTGCGGCGCACGGATTCGCGCGCCTTTCTCGCGGCCTCTCTGGCGCGGTTTGCCATCATGGCCTTCTCGAGAATGGCCTTGGCGGCCGCCGGATGCTCCTCAAAATACTCGGTGAGCTGGTCGTTCACAATGCTGTCAACGAGGGTGCGGATGTAGGCGTTGCCGAGCTTCTGCTTGGTCTGCCCCTCAAACTGCGCCTCGGGGAGCTTGACGGAGATGACGGCAGAGATGCCCTCGCGCACATCGTCGCCGGAGACCTTGTCGTCACCCTTGATGATGTTGTTTTTCTGCCCGTAGGCGTTGATGACGCGGGTCAGCGCGGTCTTGAAGCCGGTCTCGTGCATGCCGCCCTCGGGGGTGTGAATGTCGTTTGCAAAGGAAACGAGAATTTCGTTGAAGCCGTCGTTATACTGCATGGCGACCTCGGCGATGGCGTCCCCCTTCGCGCCGGAGAGGTAGATCACCTCGTCATGGATGGGCGCCTTGTTTTTGTTGAGGAAGCTCACATATTCCCGGATACCGCCCTGGTAGCACATCTGCTCCCGGCGCTCCTTGCCCTCGCGCCGATCCTCGATGGAAATGGTCAGGCCGCCGTTTAAGAAGGCCTGCTCGCGCATACGGGTATGCAGGATCTCGTAGTCGTACACCGTGTCGTCAAACATCTCGGGGTCGGGCTTGAAGCGCACGGTGGTGCCGTTTCGATCCGTATCGCCCACAACGTGAATATGCTCCGTAATATCGCCGCGGGAAAAGCGCATCTGGTAGATTTTACCGTCCTTGTGCACCTGCACCTCCAGCCACTCGGAGAGGGCGTTCACGACAGAGGCGCCCACGCCGTGCAGACCGCCGGAGACCTTATAGCCCCCGCCGCCGAACTTGCCGCCCGCGTGCAGCACGGTGAAGACGACTTCGAGCGCGCTCTTACCGGTCTGCTCCTGAATATCCACGGGGATGCCGCGCCCGTTGTCGGATACGCGGATAATATCGCCCGGCTCAATGACGACCTCAATCTCGGTACAATAGCCCGCCAGTGCCTCGTCGATGGAATTGTCCACGATTTCATACACCAGATGGTGCAGACCCGAGGACGAGGTGGAGCCGATGTACATGCCCGGCCTCTTGCGCACGGCCTCCAGACCTTCGAGCACCTGAATCTGCGAAGCGTCATATTCCTGTGTGACTTTTTCGGTGATGTCTGCCATAGTAAACCTCTTTTGATAGAGAATAGTTTTTGATAGTGAAAAGTGAAGAGTGAAAAGTGAAAAGTTTAGGAGTCCCCTTCGGGGACAATTTATAATCCGTCGCGAAGCGACACCATAACTATTCACTTTTCACTATTCACTATTCGCTTATAGTAATCCGCTTTCCGCGCGTTTCAAAAGCGTGGACGTAGCCATCTGGCTCAGGTACACGCGGCTTTTCCCCCCGTCCCGGCACACGACAAAGGACTTGGGAATGTCCTCGGCGGCGTTCACCACCTGCCCCGCCTTCTCGGCGGCGGCAAGAAATTTTCGCGTCAAATGGGA
>CAJOCV010000146.1:0-4350 GCA_905233785.1 uncultured Oscillospiraceae bacterium | reverse complement strand
TGCTCGTCCCTACGTCCTTATTTTTCCATTTTCTACAAAGATGACCTTCCCGCCGGTGCGGCTGGAGATCTCATCGTCCTCACAGCAGGTGATGAGCGTCTGTCCGCCGCCGATGCGGTTCAAGACGAACTCCTGCCGTTTCGGGTCAAGCTCGGAGAGCACGTCGTCTAAAAGAAGGATCGGATATTCTCCGGTTTCCGCAAGAAAAATTTCCCGCTCGGCCAGCTTGAGGCTCAGCGCGGCGGTACGGGTCTGCCCCTGTGAGGCAAAGGAGCGAGCCGGGCGAGAGTTAATTTCTATTTCCAGATCGTCCTTGTGCGCCCCGGTGAGGCATTGCCCGCTCTCAAGCTCCGCCTGCCGGTGCTTCTCCTGATGCTCACAGAGATCATAATAAATCTCCCGCACGGAGGCAAAGGGATCGCGCACGGTGCTGACCGTGGTATAGCGGATTTTAAGCTCCTCCCCATCGCCGGAAAACTCCCGGTGGATCGGGGGCGCGGCTTCGTTGAGCCGTGCCGAGAAGGCCGCCCGATAGCGGATCAGATGGGCGGAGGCTCTCGCCATGGCGTCGGAAAACTCATCCAGCGTATCGAGCAGAGAAGGCTTTTCCCGCCAATCCCTCAAAATGCGCGTTTTATGCTCATAGAGCCTGTTAAAGTCCGATAAGATTTCGACATAGCGCGGCCGGATCTGGGAGATGGCGTTATCCAGCAGCCGCCTTCTGACCGCCGCGCCGTCTTTGATCAGATTCAGATCGTCCGGGCAGAAGAGCACGGCGTTTACCTGCCCGGAAAGCTCCGAAGCCGTTTTCTTCACGCCGTTGACCAGGATTTTCTTGGTCTGCCCCGGCTTTAAACGGATCGAAACGGTCTGATTGCGCTCATGGCTGTAAATCTCCGCAAGGATTTCCGCCTCGGAGTAGCCGAAGCCGACCAGCTCCCGGTCAAAGCGGGTGCGAAAGCTGCGCCCGCAGGAGAGCATATACACGGCCTCCAGCAGATTGGTCTTTCCCTGAGCGTTCTGCCCGGAGATCACGTTGGTACCCGACGCAAATTCCGCCGTCTCCCACTCGTAATTGCGAAAGCCGTTCAGGGCGATCTTTTCGATCCTCATGCCTTTGTGACTTCAACGGAGAAGCGGTCAAAGCGTACCACATCGCCGGGGCGGAGCTTCTTTCCCCGCATGGTGCAGACTTCGCCGTTGACGCTGACCAAGCCCTCGGCAATCACCGTCTTGGCCTCACCGCCGGTACCCACCAGCGCGGCAAACTTCAAAAGCGCGTCGAGCTTGATAAATTCGGTATGAATTGCAATTTGTTCCATATTTGATTCCTTCGTCATCAAAAGTGGTCAGTGGCCAGTGGTCAGTGAAGGTGTCGCTTCGCGACAAATTTATAGTTTGTTTCCGTTGGGAACTCTGAAAACTGAAATCTGAAAACTGAAAACTAATATCAGTCTCCCGCCCGCAGTCTCACCGGCAGGATCATGTAGGTAAAGCTCTCTGTCCCGTCGGCGGCCTTGACCACACAGGGAGAGGACGCGGTATTGAGACAAAACAGCAGCTCGTCCTTGCCGGCGGCCTTGAGCGCGTCCATCAGATAGCGGTCGTTGAAGCCGATCTCCAAACCGTCGCCGCTGCCCGTGCAGGAGCAGGTATCCTCGGCATTGCCGATCGGGGTGGTACAGGTGCAATCAATGCTGCCGTCGTTAAAGAACATGTGCACAGGGTTGGTGTTTCGCTCACTGATAATCAGGGCCACGCGGTCAATGACGGACATAAACTCGAGACGATTGACCTTCACCACATAGCGAAAATTTTCGGGGATGGATTTGCGATAATTGAGGAAATCGCCCTCAAGCCTGCGGGAGACAAGTACCGTGTCGCCGATGGAGAAGGAAATATGCTTAGCGCCGACCGAAATGGCTACGGCGTCGTCCTTATCCTCGCAGATGCGCTCAAGATCAGACAGTGCGTTTCCGGGTACAACAAAGCTGCAGTCCCGGCCATCGGAGGTTTCAAGCGTCTCGCTTCTTTTCGCGAGCCGGTAGCCGTCCACAGAGACGAGCGTCAGCTCGTTTCCGTTTTTCTCGAACAGAGTTCCGGTATAAATCGGACGCGAGTCATTGTCGGATACGGCGAAGATGGTCTGGTTGATCATGCTGCGCAAGGTTTTCTGTGAAAGGCGCAGAGTATTCAATCCTTCTACGCCGGGCATCTCGGGATAATCCTCCGTGCTCATAGAGACGAAATTATACTCGCTGCGGCCGCATTTTACCTTCACGCCGTTTGCGTCGTCGGTACTGAAGGTAACGATGCCGTCGGGCAGCTTGCGGATCATCTCGCCAAGGAAGCGGGCGTTGATGATGACGGAACCTGTTTCCGCAATATCGGCGGCTACATAAGTGTAGATTCCCTTCTTGAGGTCATAACCGGTTATTTTTAAGTCGCTGTCCGCCTCAAGAAGCAGACCCTCGAGTGCCTGAATAGGGCTTTTGGAGGCTGCGGCACGGGAGGCGATAACGATAGCCGACTGGAGCAGGTATTTCTCACATGAAAATTTCATACACGATTCCCTCCGAAAAATCTCTCTCTGTCTATCAATCTATTCTATTTTTAATTAGCATTCGTAGTAGAAAAAAATATTGTGGAAAACTCAAAAAAAGCCTGTGTTTGTGCGGGCTTGCGGTGTTGACAAAATTGTTGACAATTCAGTTACAATCCACAGTCAAAATTGAAAAAAAGATTTCCACATCGCACTTTTCCACTTTCCACATGAAATTGTTGTTTTTCTGTGAAGGCTCCGCTTTGTGTGCGGCGTTCAAATCATGGTGTTTGTGGTGATGTTTGAAGTAATATCCCGCACAATTTCTGCCATGCGCGGATCTTTCAAGGTCAGATCCTCGACCTTGCGGATGGAGGATAGAACGGTTGCGTGGTTGCGGCCCTCATACTGCTCGCCTATGTCCTTGAGAGAGAGGTTCGTGAGGGTACGGATCAGGTACATGGAGACCTGGCGCGCCATTGTGGTATTTTTCGAACGGCTTTGCCCGCGCAGATCGTCTTCCTTGAGAGCGTAATATTTCGCGGTTTCACGGATGATGCGGTCAGGGTTTGGAATATCCGGTCCGTTTCGTGTAACGTCCATGATCGCGCGTTTTACAGATTCCTCATTGATTACATCATTTAAGATTTCCTTGTAGGCTGTCAGACGTTTGATGACCCCCTCCAATTGACGGACATTTGCGGTGATATTTTTTGCCACGTAGAGAACGGCGTCATCAGAAAGAATCAGACCAAGCTGCGCTGCCTTGTTTCGCGTGATGGCGATGCGCGTTTCAAGGTCGGGCGGGTCAATGCTCGCCATAAGGCCGCCTTCAAAGCGGGTGCGCAGTCGATCATCCAGAAGCGACATTTCGATGGGGGGACGGTCGGAGGTGATGACGATTTGGTGACCGGCCTCATAGATGTTGTTGAAGGTGTGGAAAAATTCCTCCTGCGTGCTCTGTTTGCCGGCAATGAACTGAATATCGTCTACCAAAAAGAGATCGACATTGCGGTATTTTGTGCGAAAGTCCTCCGCGGTTCCCTCGCGAATGGCCTTCACCATTTGATTGGTGAATTCGTCGCCCTTAATGTAGGCGATGCGTTGCTTGGGGTCGCGGGCATGGATCGCCTGTCCGATGGCCAGCAAAAGATGGGTTTTACCGAGGCCGGAATTTCCGTAAATAAAGAGAGGATTGTAATTTTTTCCCGGCTTGTCGGCAACTGCGATCGCAGCGGCATGGGCAAATTTATTGGAGTTTCCCACAATAAAGCGGTCAAAGGTATAACCCTCCATTTCGGGAAGGGAATTTTCCTCCCTGGAGGGGGATTCGTAATCGTTGATTTCATCTCCGGCGAGCACCAGCAATTCGAAATCAGCAGAAAAAAGCTCGCTCAGCGCGGCCTTAATCGTTTCCCCGTACC
The DNA here is from genome assembly GCA_905233785.1 of uncultured Oscillospiraceae bacterium. GTDB lineage: Bacteria > Bacillota > Clostridia > Oscillospirales > Oscillospiraceae > Limivicinus. The sequence goes on along the minus strand of CAJOCV010000146.1, from coordinate 384 downwards.
GCTGGGTAATGATGTCCCGTCTGAATTCGTTTCCGGTGTGCAGGATCAGGCGACAGTTTTCCAGCTCCACGGGCTCGCAGTCGGCAAACCAGACGTTGATGGCTGTCGGCGTAAGCTGCTTGGAGAGGATCTTCAATATTTCTTCCCAGAGTTCACGGAGAGAATTCATGTCGCACACCTCGAAAAATACGCAGAAACGCATTGTATTCTTAACTGTAACGATTCAGTCCCGTTCCGGGACTAAATCGTTAGAGGGGATGCACCCCGCTGCGCGCACTCGCGGCGGGGGGAACGCTCGCACACTTGCGGGGCGAGAAGTGTTTTTTCCGAGGTACACGCCCCCGGAAAAAACAGATTTGATTTTGTTTGCCGCCTTCCGAGGCG
>CAJOCV010000145.1:8500-12282 GCA_905233785.1 uncultured Oscillospiraceae bacterium | reverse complement strand
AAAAACAGATTTGATTTTGTTTGCCGCCTTCCGAGGCGGCAAATCAGAGGGGAGTGCCCCTCTGAACTCCCCCAAAGCCACGCAAGACGGAATCGTTACCTCTTTTCTTAAACTGAAAACACCGCGAAAAAGTTCCCAAATTCTGTCTGAAAACTGAATTCTGAAAACTGAAAACTTGGGGATGTGAAAAAGACTTTTTTCACATCCCCTTCTATGGTTTGCACGGATTCCCGCGGAAGCAATCGCGGGGCGCGCTTTACGCGGCTGCGTCCGCTTTCCGAGGGTGGATTACCCGGCGCGCTCTTTTGTCAGCCCAGACCCAGCAGCAGACCCACGAGCCGCACGAGAAGCGCCGCACACCAGGCGATGCCGCACTGCCAGAGCACAACGCCGAGCGCCCAGCCGCGCCCGAGCTCCCGCTTGACGGAGGCGATGGCGGCGACACAGGGCGTGTAGAGCAGGCTGAAGGCCAGCATGGACGCGGCCGCCAGCGGGCTCAGCGCCCCGGCGACGCCCGCGGGGAAGAGAAGCTCCATCACGCTCACGACGCTCTCCTTGGCCATGAAGCCGCTGATGAGCGAGGTGGCGATGCGCCAGTCCCCAAGACCGACGGGCTTTAAGACCGGGGCGATATAGCCCGCGATCAGGGCGAGGATGCTCTCGTGCGAGTCGGTGACGAGGTTGAAGCGCGGATCAAAGCTCTTGAGAAACCACACCACGACGGTGGCGATCAGAATGACCGAGAAGGCGCGCTGCAAAAAGTCCTTGGCTTTTTCCCACAACAGCTGCGTCACGCTGCGAAGCCCCGGCAGCCGGTAGTTCGGCAGCTCCATCACGAAGGGGACGGCTTCGCCCCGGAAGAGCGTGTTTTTAAACAGCAGCGCCACCAAAATCGCCGTCAGGATGCCCAGCAGGTACAGCGCCGTCATCACGAGCCAGCCCTGCCTCGGGAAGAAGGCGCTCACGAAGAAGCCGTAGATCGGCAGCTTTGCCGAGCAGCTCATGAAGGGCGTGAGCAGGATGGTCATTTTGCGGTCGCGCTCCGAGGGCAGCGTCCGGGTGGCCATGACCGCCGGCACCGTGCAGCCAAAGCCGATCAGCATCGGAACAATGCTGCGCCCCGAGAGGCCGATGCGCCGCAGGAGCTTGTCCATGAAGAAGGCCACGCGGGCGATATAGCCGCTGTCCTCCAAGAGCGAGAGGAAGAAGAACATGGTCACGATGATGGGCAGGAAGCTCAGCACGCTCCCCACGCCCTCGAAGATGCCGCCCACGACGAGCCCCTGCAGCACGGGGTTGACGCCGGCGGCTTGCAGGGCACTCTCCACCAGGGCGGTGAGCCCCTCGATCCCGGCGGCAAGCAGATCCTGCAAAAACGCGCCCACGACCTCGAAGGTCAGGTAGAACACCAGCGCCATGATCGCCACGAAAACGGGCAGGGCGGTGTATTTTCCGGTCAGCACCTCGTCAAGCCTGCGGGAGCGCAGATGCTCCCGGCTCTCGCGGGGCTTGATGACGCATTCCGCGCAGACCTTGCCGATGAAGTCAAAGCGCATCTCCGCCATGGCGGCGCTGCGGTCAAGACCGCGCTCGGCCTCCATCTGCAGCATGATGTGCTCCAAAAGCTCCCGCTCGTTCTGATCAAGCGCCAATTGCTCGAGGATGTTCGCGTCCCCCTCGGCGAGCTTGCTCGCCGCGAAGCGAAGGGGAAGTCCGCTCCTGCGCGCGTGATCCTCGATCAGATGCTGCGTCGCGTGCAGGCAGCGGTGCACCGCGCCGCCGTGATCCTCCTTGCCGCAGAAATCCTGCCGCTGCGGCTTTTCCTGAAACCGGGCGATGTGCACCGCGTGGCGCACCAGCTCGTCCACGCCCTGGTTCTTGACCGCCGAGATCGGCACCACTGGAACCCCCAGCAGCTCCTCCATCGCGTTTACGTCGATCGAGCCGCCGTTACCGGTGACCTCGTCCATCATGTTGAGCGCCACCACCATCGGAACCTCCATCTCCAGCAGCTGCATGGTCAGGTAGAGGTTTCGCTCGATGTTGCTCGCGTCCACGATGTTGATGATGGCCTTCGGCTTTTCCTTCAGCACAAAGTCCCGGCTCACAAGCTCCTCCCCGGAGTAGGGGGACATGGAGTAGATGCCGGGCAGGTCGGTAATGAGGGTGTCGGGGTAGCCGCGGATGACGCCGTCCTTTCGGTCCACGGTCACGCCCGGGAAGTTGCCCACATGCTGGTTGGAGCCGGTGAGCTGGTTGAACAGTGTGGTCTTGCCGCAGTTCTGGTTGCCCACGAGGGCAAAAGTCAGCGTCGTCCCCTCCGGAAGCGGCTCGCCCGTGCCCTTGGGGTGAAATTTGCCTTCCTCGCCCAGACCGGGGTGGGCGGTGTTGCGAACCCGCCGTGCGGCGGAGGCTTCCTCCGCCGCCTTCTCAATGGGCTCCACACCGATCTTCTCACCGTCCGCGAGCCGAAGCGTCAGCTCGTAGCCGTGGATGCGCAGCTCCATCGGGTCGCCCATCGGGGCGAGCTTTACCGCTGTGAGCTCCGCCCCGGGGATCACGCCCATGTCCAGAAAATGCTGGCGCAGCGCGCCCTCGCCGCCCACGGTCAGCACCCGTGCGCTCTCGCCGGGTTTTAAATCTTTAATCGTCATCTCTCTGTCTCCGTCTATCTATTGAGATAGAGTTGATTCTACCACAGTCGCGGGAACAATGCAACCGGAAGCGCGATCCGCATCTTGACACAAAAATCTGAGGGTTTATAATAAAACAGAAACGCAGGTCCGGTGATGCGCCGCAACAACGAAAGGAACGAATAACGCTATGGCAAAGGATACCGATCTTCGTCTGCAAAACCAGGTGATCTACTCCGTCTACCTCCGCGCCCATACCGAGGAGGGGACGTTTCGCGCCCTGATCCCCGACCTTGACCGTATCCGCGCGCTGGGGACGGACATGATCTGGCTCATGCCGATCCATCCCATCGGCGTCAAGGGCAAGAAGGGGAGCCTCGGCTGCCCCTACGCAAACCGGGACTACCGCGCGGTCAACCCCGCCTACGGCACGATGGAGGACTTCATCGCCCTTGCCGACGCGGTGCATGAACGGGGCATGAAGCTGATGATCGACGTGGTGTATAATCACACCTCGCCGGACTCGGTGCTTTTGGCCGAGCATCCGGAGTTCTTCTGGCGCAAGCCTGACGGGACGACCGGCAATAAAATTGGGGATTGGGCGGATGTGATCGACCTCGACTATCGAAATCCCGCCCTCTGGGACTATCAGATCGAATCGCTCTGCATGTGGGCAAGGGTGGTGGACGGCTTCCGCTGTGACGTGGCCTCCTTCGTACCGGTGGACTTCTGGAAGCGCGCGCGGGAAGCGGTGTCCGGGATTCGCCCCGGCTGCGTGTGGCTGGCCGAGACCGTACATCAGAGCTTTGGCAACTACGCCCGGCGCGAGGGCTTTTACGCCGCGCGGGATACCGAGGCCTTTGAGGCCTTCGATCTCGAATATGAGTACGACGTGCGTGAAGCCTTCGACCGGTACATAAACGGCGAGGGGACGCTGAGCGCCTGGCTGGAGCAGCTCAACTTCCAGGAGGCCGTCTACCCCGCAAACTACAACAAGCTGCGCTTTCTCGAAAACCACGATCAGCCGCGCTTTGCCTCCTTGGTAAAGAGCGCGTCGGATCGGCTGAACTTCACGGCGCTGCTCTACTTCCTCAAGGGAACGACGCTGCTCTACGCCGGGCAGGAGTATTCCTGCACCCATCTGCCCAG
>CAJOCV010000145.1:0-8408 GCA_905233785.1 uncultured Oscillospiraceae bacterium | reverse complement strand
TTCTGGGCGCGCTGGGACGAGGAAAAACAGATCGCCATGCTCTGCCGCCAAAACGGCGAGAGCCGCAAGCTCGGAATTTTCTCCCTCAAGTCGCAGCGCGGCGACGTGCCCGTGGAGGCGCCGGACGGGACCTATGAAAACCTGCTCGGCGGCACGGTCACCGTGAAGGCCGGGCGCCTACGCTGTGAGGGGAAGCCCATCCTCTTCACGGTCCCGAAGGCGGCGCTCATATGAGCGCGCTGCCCTTCGAGCACTATATCTTCGATCTCTACGGCACGCTCACGGACATCCGCACAGACGAGAAGAGCCGCTCCCTTTGGGAGAAGACCGCGCTCTATTACACGGAAAACGGCGCGGTCTACACCGCAAAGGAGCTGCGGCGCGCCTACCTCCGTCTCTGCGCCGCCGAGCAGGCGCGGCACCGGGACGCGCTCTATGAGATCGAGCTTCGCCGGGTTTTCCGCGCCCTCTATACCGAAAAGGGCGTCACGCCCGACCGTCGGCGCGTGGAGGATACGGCGCTCTTCTTCCGCATCCACTCCCTCAAGTACCTGCGGCGCTATGACTGGGTGCTGCCGACCTTCGCCGCCCTGCGGGAGCGGGGCGCGGGCATCTGGCTTTTATCCAACGCGCAGAGCTGCTTTACCCTGCCCGAGCTGCGGGCGCTGGAGCTTATCGACGCCTTTGACGGGATCTATATCTCCTCCGACGCGCACATCAAGAAGCCCGATCCCCGTTTTCTGCGGAAGCTTCTGACGGAAAACGCGCTCGCCCCGGAGCGCTGCCTCATGGTCGGCAACGATCAGCACGCGGACGTTGCCGTCGCCCACGCGGTGGGCATGCCAGCCCTCTATCTGCAGACCGAGACCTCCGGCGCTTACGACCCCGCTCTCAAAGCGGAGCTTGAGCTGCTGGACGGTGACTACTCCAGGCTCCCCGCGCTGCTGGGACTGGAGAAAAATGACGCATGAGAATCATTACTGACCACTAACCACGATCACCCCAAGGAGTTTACCATGCCAAACACCCCTTCTCATCTTGCTCCGGGCTCAGCGCCGGAGCGCCCGCGCCGCCGACGGCGGCACCTGCCGCTGTGGCGTGTGGTGCTCGCGGACGTGATCGTCGCGACGCTGATCCTCGCGCTTTACGCGAGCTTCAAGCTGCTCCTCCCCGCCCTGAGGCGCAGCCCCGCGCCGGCGGCGATACCCGTCGCGCAGGCGACGCCGACCATCGTCTATATGCCGACAGCCGCCCCCACGGCGGAGCCTGTGACCGCGGCGGAAAGTGCGGAGCCGGAGCCCACGCCCGACAATCGCACGCCCTGGCAGCTCCAATTTGCCGAGCACTTTACCGACACCCCGGTGCTTACCGACCACAGCTATACAAGCCCTGAAGTCTCCATCAACATCGAGACTTACAGCGTGGAGGAAAACGGCTGGACCTCGGTGTACCATGTCGCGGACATCTATATCGCAAGCATCGAAAACTTCAAAACCTACACCGTGAACGGGGAGCTTCAATACTGGTCGTCGGCGGACATGATGGAGCTTGACCGGGAATCGAACGCCATCCTCGCCATCAGCGGCGACTTTTACAGCTACCAGCAGAGCGGCTTTCTCATGCGAAACGGCGTGCTCTACTCGAGCGGCGTCAACCGCTCGGATATCTGTGTCCTCTATAACGACGGGCGGATGCTCACTCACCCGGGCGGCAGCTACGACGTGGAGCAGATCCTTGCCGACGGCGCGGTGCAGGTCTGGCAGTTCGGCCCCTCGCTCCTGGACGCGGAGGGGCACGCCATCACCGCCTTTCGCGACATGGGCACTGTCAACCAGGCCAATCCCCGCAGCGCCGTCGGCTATTATGAGCCGGGGCACTACTGCTTCGTGGTGGTGGACGGGCGGCAGGACGGCTATTCTCACGGTCTGCTCCTGCCCGGGCTTGCGAGGATCTTTGAAGAGCTCGGCTGCACCTGCGCCTATAATCTCGACGGCGGCGGCTCCGCCGTGATGACCTTCAACCATGAGCGCTTCAGCCGCCAGTCCAACGGCGGCAAGCGTCAGCTGGGCGATATTCTGCTCATTACCGAGGCCGGCTTCGGCGCTTGAGGAGGGAGAGAAGATGAAAATATTCCGCGCGATTCTGCCGAATCTCACGATCTCCCTGCAGCTTGCGCTGATCGTGCTGGTGATCCTCGATGTGTTTAACCCCCATGTGGGGCTGCTGTCGGGGGCGCCCTTCGTGCTGCTCTTTGCCGCCGCGGCGCTCTGCGCCGTCGTCACCGCCATCGCGTCCTACGCCGATTGGCGAAAAAACAGGTAAAAAATCACAGAATCCACCGGCTTTTGCCGGCGGATTTTTTATGATTGCGGCGGTAAAAAAATCTTGCGCGGGGCGGGGCTTCGTACTATAATACTGCATCATAAAAGTATAGGAGGATAAAGCTATGGCAGACAACAAACGCCCCGAGACGATGGAGCGCATCACCACCCCCGCGCTGGCCGAGGCCTTTATTGAGGAGCAGCTTGCCGCCCTGCGCGCGCAGATCGGCGATAAGAAGGTGCTTCTCGCCCTCTCCGGCGGCGTGGATTCTTCCGTGGTCGCGGCTTTGCTCATCAAGGCTGTCGGCAAGCAGCTCACCTGCGTGCACGTCAACCACGGTCTTCTCCGCAAGGGCGAGCCTGAGCAGGTCATTGAGGTGTTCCGCAACCAGATGGACGCAAACCTTGTGTATGTGGACGCGGTGGATCGTTTTCTGGACAAGCTCGCCGGCGTCGCAGAGCCCGAGCAGAAGCGCAAGGTCATCGGCGCCGAGTTCATCCGTGTGTTTGAGGAAGAAGCCCGCAAGCTGGACGGGATCGCGTTCCTCGCCCAGGGCACCATCTACCCCGACATTCTGGAGAGCGGCCCTGTCAAGTCCCACCACAACGTGGGCGGTCTGCCCGAGGATCTGCAGTTTGAGCTGGTGGAGCCTCTCAAGTTCCTCTTTAAGGACGAGGTTCGCGTGGTCGGCACCGCGCTGGGGCTGCCCGATAACATGGTCTACCGCCAGCCCTTCCCCGGCCCCGGCCTGGGCGTTCGCTGCGTCGGCGCCATCACCCGCGACCGTCTCGAAGCCGTGCGCGAGTCCGACGCGATTTTGCGTGAGGAATTTGCCAAGAACGGCCTCGCCGGCAAGGTGTGGCAGTATTTCACCGTCGTGCCCGACTTCACACCTACGAGTGGCCTGTGGTCGTGCGCGCCGTCAACACCGTGGACGCCGTGACCGCCGAGGTCGCGCAGATCGACTTCAAGCTCATGGCGCACATCGTTGACCGCATCACCCACGAGGTCAAGGGCGTCAACCGCGTCCTCTGGGATCTCACCCCCAAGCCCACCGGAACGATCGAGTGGGAATAATTGCAAGCCCTGATTTGAACTGCGCTGAAATATACTGAATGCATAAAAGCAGCAGGCATTCTTCGGAATACCTGCTGCTTTTAGCGTATTCGTGATAGAAGGATGATAGCAAAATCAGGGGAAGAGCTGCACACAAGCGCGGCTTTCTATCTTGTGTTTCCTCATTTTTTTACGTATAATAATAGTAACCGAAGGAATGTGAGGTCTTGCTGATGACGGATCGTCTTATGCCCTCAAATCAAAATATCGAGCTTGTCGTTCATGAAATCGGCGATCTATTGACCGGCAGGTGAATAACGAGCTGTTGAACACCTATTGGAACATTGGTCGCATCATTGCCGAGTATGAACAGACCGTGCCGGAGCGGGCCGACTATGGAAAGCAGACGCTCAAAGAGCTGTCGAAGGCGCTGACCAACGAGTTCGGCAAGGGCTTTTCGCGCGCAAATCTGTATAACATGCGGCAGTTTTATCTGTCCTATGAAAAAGTCCAGTCAGTGACTGGAAAATTGACATGGACGCATTACTGCGAATTGTTGACCATCTCCGACCCGGACAAGCGCAGCTTTTATGAGAAGGAAGCGATCAATTCCAACTGGTCTGTCAGATCGACAGTTCCCTGTTCGAGCGTCTGCTGTTATCCCGCGGGGATGCAAACAAGGAGCAGGTGCTGGCGCTGGCAGAGAAAGGAATTGAGATCGCTGAACCGTCTGATCTCATCCGCGACCCGTATGTGTTTGAATTCCTCGGCATCCCGGAAGACAAGCCCATGCTGGAGAGCGATCTGGAGCGAGCGCTGGTACAGCAGATCGAGAAGTTCCTGCTGGAGCTGGGACGCGGCTTCATGTTTGTCGGCACACAGCAGCGGGTGACGATCAACAATACCCACTACTATGTGGACATGGTGTTCTATAACAAGATCCTCCGCGCCTATGTGCTGATTGAGCTGAAGACCACAAAACTGACGCCGGAAGCCGCAGGGCAGATCAATATGTATCTGAACTACTACGCCTCCGAGGTCAACGATCCGGACGACAATCCTCCGATCGGGATTATTCTGTGCACGGAGAAGGACAGCATCACGGCAGAGTACGCCTTGGGCGGTCTGTCAAACAACAACTTTGCCTCGCGTTATGTGTTGTATATGCCCAACAAGGAACAGTTGATCGCCCAGGTAGAAGCGGTTTTGAAGAAGCGGAAAGAAAACGAAAACGAGTCCTGATTGCGAATGAATATGGGTGGCGGAGAGGAATTTCCGTCACCCGTTTTTGTGCTGACAGAAAAAGATTTTCCTTGATCCTGTAAGATTCGCTCTCCTATCCCGTGATATAGGGTGAGGCGGAAAGGAAGTGACGCGGATGGAGGACAGTAAAATCATCAGCCTGTTTTTTGAGCGCTCAGAGCAGGCCATTGAGGAGCTGGACCGCAAACATGGGCCTGCCGTAAAGAGAACGGCAGCCAATATCCTGAAAGACCGGCTGGATGTGGAAGAATGCGTAAGCGATACGTATCTCAGGACTTGGAACAGTATTCCGCCTCAAGCTCCGAACCCTCTGGCAAGCTACGTTTGCCGCATTGCCCACAATCTGGCTATCGACCGCTACCATGCCAACACAGCGGAAAAGCGCAACGGCAAGTATGATCTCGTGCTGGATGAGATCGAAGAATGTATCCCCTCCGGCATGAGTGTAGAAACGGAACTGGACGCGAAAGAACTCGGCGCTTCCATCAACCGTTTTCTGAGCAGTCTGAGCAAGGAAGATCGCTTTTTATTTGTCCGGCGCTACTGGTATGCGGATTCTGTCAGCGATCTGGCCGCCTTGACAAAGGGCAGCCCCAACCGGATCTCCGTCCGTCTTTTCCGCCTCCGCGAGAAATTGCGGAACACTTTGACGAAGGAGGGCTTGCTTGTATGAATCGGGAACTGTTATCGAAGGCGCTCTGCGAGATCGACGAGCGCTTTCTTGCCGAAGCGTACCGTCCTGTGCCCGAGGCTGCATCCGGCTCCTCGGAAAGGATCGTACCCATGAAAAAGAAAAGGATCATTACTTTTGCCCTGGCGGCGGCACTGATTCTATCTCTGGGCATTGTGGCATACGCCACGGGCGCTGTGTCTGCCATTACAGAACTGGCAAGGAGCTTTTATAAGCCCGCTCCCGATGAAGAAATGAGAAATGAACGTCCGGAAGCTGCTGAGCATAATGAAAATTGGAACAGTCAAATGGATGAATGGATCGAGATCGGCGAAAACTCTGATAAGACAACTCAAAGCGCTGAACTTGAAAATGGAACAACAATTACACTGACCGAAAACTTTTATGATGGCGAAAGACTTGCGCTATCCTATGTGCTTAACAGAGAAAAACCAACGGTTGACTACAGCTTCGGTCCCGATCACGAATACTTTGAGCGCCTGTCAGAGAGCGAGGGTCTCTGTTGGTATCAGAATTTATCGGAGACGCAGTATCTGGAAATCATGGCAAAGCTGAAACTGACGGGTAAAGTCGGATTTGTCATTCGCACTGTGGATGTTGGTGATCACGTTACTCTTGCGGACGAGACCGAGATCGGTCCGTTTGTCGGTGGAGAACTTGATGGATACACTGTTCTCGTTCCTCAAAATGGATTGCCGGATTCGGCAAAAGGGCAAGACAAATTGGAGCTTGTATTTCGCGTCAAGACTTATGAAGCATATATCTGGCTTGAAGGCGATAAGGTTTACTCCTACTATCCGATTGTTGAAGGCGTACCTGTTATGTTTGAAATAATCAACAACAGCGCCAATTAACAGCAAACGAGTCACACTATATGAGCCTGCTTTTTCTTTTGAAAAGAGCGGGCTCATTTTTACGGGAGATTTCTGCGCCGCCTTATTGAATCATCGTCAGGCTGACGCGGTCGCGCCAGCGACCCTTGCGGTAATACGCCAGCATGGCAAGCCCCGTCACGATCCAGGAGGCGGGATAGCACATGCACAGCACGAACAGCGTGTGGCGCAGCACGAAGAGCGATCCGACCCAGATGATGCGCAGCAGGCAAACCCCGAGGCCGATGATGATGACCGGGCGCACCGCGTCCCCGACACCGCGCAGCACGGCGGAGAGCACCTCGATCAGCACCCAGGTGATGTAGAAGGGGACGAAGTAGAGCATCATGGTGTAAGTCGTCTCGATCACGGCGGCGTCCTCGGTCAGAATGTGCAGCAGCGGGCGACCCAGCAGCAGGATCAGCGCGCTCAGGCTCACGGTGATGACGCTGGAGAGCACCAGCCCCTGCCGGACGCAGAGCTTGACCCGATCCTGCCGACCCGCGCCGAGGTTTTGCCCCACAAAGCTTGTGATGGCGGCGCCGAGCGCGTTGCTGACCGCCCAGAAAATGCCGTCGGTCTTGGAGGTCATCGCCCAGGAGGCCACTACCACGGTGCCGAGGGAGTTGACGCCCACCTGGACGATCATGTTCGATACCGCGTACATGGACGACTGCAGCCCGGAGGGAATGCCGAGGCGCAGCATGTTTACCAGATAGGCGCCGCGCAGACGGAGCTGACGCAGACTGAGCCGGTAGCTCTCCTCCGTTTTCAGCAGCAGCCGCGTCAGCAGCGCCATGTTGATGAGCTGCGCCGCCACGGTGGCGACGGCGACGCCCGCCACGCCCCAGTGGAACACGATCACAAACAGCGCGTCGAGCACGATGTTGCTCACGCAGCCGACCACCATGTACAGAAAGGGGCTGACCGAATCGCCCACGGCGCGCAGCATGTTTGACTCCATGTTCAGAATCAGCACGAAGGGAACGCCGAGAAAGTAGATGCGCAGGTAAAGCACGGCGGCGTCCATGGTGTCCTCCGGCGTTTGCAGCAGGCGCAGCAGCGCGGGGGAGGCGATCAGCCCGAACACGCTCAGCGCCACGCCCGCGAGGGCGAAGACCGCGATGGCGTTGCCCGCGGCGAGCTGTACGTCGCGTTCGCGTCCCGCGCCGTAGACCTGCGCGATCACGACGCTGGCGCCCGAGGTGATGGCGACGAAAAAGCCGATGAGCAGGTTGATGATCTGCGCCGAGCTGCCGCCGACGGCGGCGAGCGCTATGGTGCCCACGAAGCGGCCCACGATCAGGCCGTCTACGGCGTTATAGAGCTGCTGGATGCAGGTACCGGCGGCGATGGGCAGGAAAAAGACCAGCAGCCGCTTCCACACCACGCCCTCCGTCAAATCCTTTTTGGCAAAATGCTTCCGCATGCTTCAGCCCTCAAACCAACTTAACGCGAAGTCCGCCAGCGCGCCGGTCAGCTTCTCGAGATCCCGGCCGGTGGTGTTTATCGTCAAATCGAAACCGCTGCCGTCGGTATGCGTCTTTCCGGTGAGAATCTCCCGGGTCTGGCGGCGACGGCGGTCAATGCGGCGGATGATGCGCAGCACCTCCCGCTCTTTGAGCTGTTCGGCGGCGGGGCGGCGCTGCTCGTGCTGCATACAGCGGCGAAGCCGAGCCTCCGTATCCGCGCAGATAAACAAACGGAAGGGACGGTACTCCTCCAGAATCACATCCGCGTCGCGCCCGATGATGACGCAGTCGTTGCCGAGCGCGGCAATTTCCCGCAGAATCTCCCGCTCCCGGATCAGAAGGCGGATGTTCATGCCCGGGTCGTAGAGCAGATTGGAAAAGCTGTTGTGATAGCTCAGCTGCATATTGTGCCAGCCGTGATTTGTGAGCGCCTTTTTCACATAATCCGGCTCCAGCCCCTGCTCGGCGGCGAGCTGGCCGATGATCTGTTTGTCGTAATAGTCCCAGCCCAGCTTCTCAGCCAGCCGTTTGCCCAGCTCGCGTCCGCCGCTGCCAAACTGGCGGCTGACTGTGATGATACGCATGTGTGTTCTCCTCTTCAGAATAAAATGACTATAGGATGGCGAAAAGTCAAAGGCAATACCGCATAATGCGGCAAGAGCAGATTCCGAGAAAAACCGAGTTCTGATGATGGCAATTTTTCGCAGGAATACTTTGTGTATTGCAAGAAAA
>CAJOCV010000144.1 GCA_905233785.1 uncultured Oscillospiraceae bacterium | reverse complement strand
AGTCAAGCAATGTCAATTTTTGCAGTCCGGCAATGCGCATGGCGTCTTCCTCCTCTTGCGTACGCGAGCTATCATAGCCCCATATCCCGGGCTTGTCAATAGGCAAAAACACTAAATATTGAATCTTAATCGCATTGTAACCGCTTTGACCTCAAAATCTTGTGTTGTTAAAAGAATTGTAGCTTTTCGCGGAATTCCATGGATCGACGTTGAAGCAGTATGAAATGTGTCCAGATTCTTAATTCTTCCGAATCTTCTTGTCGCCAAAGCCGGTTCATGGTACAATTAAAAACGTTTCATGTCAAGAGCAAAGCTGCAAGTTGATATTCCGGAGGAAACGATGAATACCATTGATTCTATTGATAAGGCTAAGCTGATCCTGCGGGAAGTCAGCAAGGTCATCGTCGGCAAGGACGAGACCATGATCAAAGTGCTGCTTGCGATCGTTGCGGGCGGGCACATTTTGATGGAGGACATTCCCGGCGTCGGCAAAACCACGATGGCCGTCGCCCTGTCAAGAGCGCTCGGGCTCGACTACAACCGTGTGCAGTTTACCCCGGACGTGCTGCCCTCGGACATTACAGGCTACTCTCTTTATGACAAGAACACGGGTACCATGATCTATCAGAAGGGCGCCGTGCTCTGTAATCTCTTTCTCGCGGATGAGCTCAACCGCGCTACCTCCCGTACCCAGTCCGCGCTCCTGCAGGCCATGGAGGAGGGGGAGGTGACGGTGGACGGGAGCACCTATCCGGTGCCGCAGCCCTTTGTCGTTATCGCCACGCAAAATCCCACCGGCGCCAAGGGTACCCAGATGCTGCCCGATTCGCAGTTGGATCGCTTTATGCTGCGCGTGTCCATGGGCTACCCCTCCCACAAGGACGAAATCGAAATGATTCGCCGCCGCCAAAACGGGCAAACGCTCGAGACGGTGGGGCAGAGCGTGAGCCGGGAGGAGCTGCTGCGCATCCGTAAAGAGGCGGAACAGGTCTACCTCAAGGACGCGATGATCGACTATATCGTCACACTCTGTGAGAAGACCCGCGCGGATTCCCGCATTTTGCAGGGCGCGAGCCCACGCGCGACGCTGGCTTTGACGGCGCTGAGCAAGGCCACCGCCTGGATCCAGGGGCGGGACTACGTGCTCGCGCGGGATGTGCGCTTTGTGTTTCATGACTGCATTGAGCACCGGCTGATCTGGACCCAGGAGTTGAGCGACGCTTCCGCACGCGCGGAAGTGCTGAGCAAGCTCTTTGCTTCCGTCAAGGCGCCATCTATTAAATAAGTATGCCTACCGTATTTTTTTTGCTCTATCTGCTGATGATCGGCGTCGCGTGGCTGCTGCGCCTGAGCTACCTTGGCTGGTTCGGGTTCTACTTTTTTCTCTGCGTCATTGCGCTGCCGCCGTTTGTGCTGCTGCTCTCCCTGCCTGCCATGCTCGCGCTCAAAGCAGAGAGCCACGCGCCGCCGACGCTCACCAAAGGACAGAACGGCGTGCTGCGACTCGAGTTTCGTGTGCCGCGTTTTCTGCTCCCCTGCCGCGTGACCGTCTCCGGCGAGATTGAAAACCCTTTCGCCGGAGAGCGCTGGCGCTTTCGTGAGAGCGTCGCCGACCCCGCGCGGGAGACGCTGAGCATTCCTCTCCCAACAGCTCTCTGTGGTCGGCTGCGTCTGCGCATCACGAGGGTGGAATGCCGGGACGTCATCGGCCTTGTGCGTGTGCTTCACCGCTGCCCGGAGGAACGGATGTGCACGGTGCTTCCGCCGGTTCTCGCGCCGGACAAGGCGCCGGATTTAGACGCCGTGCTGGAAACCGCGCCTGTTCTCAAGCCCAAATATGGCGGCGGCTATTCGGAGGAGCACGAGCTGCGGGAATACCGCCCCGGTGACGCGGCAAACAGCGTTCACTGGAAGCTGAGCTCGAAGACGGACGCACTCATTGTGCGCGAGGCGCTGGAGCGGGAGAACCAGCGCGTTTTTGTCGTACTCAGCCGCGTCGGCCCGGAGGATCGCGGGCTGGAGGTGCTCTACTGGCTCTCCTGCGAGCTTTGCCGGCGCGAGCTTGCGCACACGATTATCGCGGACAGGAGCTATCCCGTCACAAACGAAAAGGAAACGGTGGAGGCGCTCTGCGCGTTGCTTTCCTCCCCCATCGGTGAACCGCAGCGCTTTGACGCGTCTCTGGCTCGCTGTGTGCTCCGCATCTGCGACGGGGAGGTGACTGTGACATGAAGCGCAGTCTCAACCGCCTTTCCATTCTGCTGCTGATGCTGCTGGGCGTATTGCCGCAGATCGCTCTGTTGATCGAGAGCCTGGGGCTTGGCGCCGACTCGCGGCTCTGGCTGTGGATCGCAGGCGCGGCTGTCGGTCTTTGGGTCTGCGCCTGCTTTCGGCATGGTCTGCTTGTGGGGATGCCCGCCTCCGCCGCCCTGCTCTACGCGGCCTATCACAGTCTTCACGCGCAGCCTCTTACAGAGCTGGACGATCTGGCAGATAAGGCTTCCGGCGCTTTTTATCTGCACTTTTACAACCCGAACGGAAGCTATTCCTATCTCAACGCCGTGCAGGATCACAGTTTTCTTCTTCTGCTGCTTTCGTTCCTTCTTCTGGCCTATCTGTCCTCCTCGCTGACAAGCCGCGGCGGGCGGCGCTTTATGAGTCTGATCGGCACGATTCCGCTTCCGGCTCTATGCCTTTCCGTGAACGGGATTCCCTCCTTCGCGCCGGTTGTGGGGATTCTCCTGTTCTGGGCTCTGATCCTGCTTGCGGGCAATTACGACCTCGACGGTTCCAGTGGGCGCATACTTTTCAGCTATTCGCTGCCCGTGCTTCTGCTGCTCTCCGCGCTGCTGGTTTTGAGCCATCCGGAGGATTACAGCTTCGACGAACGGGATCTGACGCTCAGTCGGCAGTTTGACCTCATCGGGGAACGCCTGCGTCACTGGATCGAGCAAAACGAGCTGGAAGGTCCCCTGAGCCTTCCGGAGCCTGTCTGGACTTCGCCGGAGAAAACCGAAACGGAAGTAGAGGCCGAACGCCTGCTGTGGGAGTCGAGCGAGGGCGGCATGGATCTTACGCAAAACTATGAACCTCAGACCCTGGAGCAGGTTTTTCTGCGCGTCACGGCGCAGCGAGACGGAGCGCTTTATCTGCGCGGAGTCTCCTACGGAGACTATACAGGTACGGGCTGGAGCAGCGCGGAAGAAGCGCCGCTGTCCTCTCTTCCCTTTGCAGCAAAAACTGTTGAGCAGCTTGGGCGCGAGCAATCCGTCAGCCTGCAGAGCCTGTTGAAGCTTCGCTATGCGCTTCTGCCCTATTTCAGCGCCGTTTCCGGGGCTGAGGACGCCTTTGTCCCTGCCGCGAAACAGTCGCCGCGTGAGGACTATGTTCACTTTACAGGCGACTGGGACGATGTTTCTTCGCCCGACGAAGCGGAGCTTTTATATCGAAGCTTTGCGCACAGCGTCTATACCCGCCTGCCGGAGAACACAAAAAGCGTTCTGCTGAAGCTCGCCGCTTCTGCCGGGCTGGACGCCTCATCGCCAAATCTCGCGGCGGAGGTCGCCTCATATATCCGCGATTCCGGAGTCTATGACCTGGAAACCGAGCCCTATCCCGACAACGATTACGCCGTCTATTTTCTGACCGTAGCCCACCGTGGCTATTGCGTTCATTTCGCTACCGCTGCCGCCGCCATGTACCGCGCCCTCGGCATTCCCGCGCGGATCACGGAGGGCTTTCTTGTGGATGCGCAGAGAGGGAAATCGGTCGATGTCAGAGGGGAAAACGCGCACGCCTGGGTGGAAATCTACCGGGACGGGATCGGTTGGCTGCCCGTGGAGGTGACAGGCCGCGGCGGCTTAAGCTCCATTCCGGAGGAGACGGCGCAGCCGGAACGTCAAAGTCCCCAGCCCGAGCGGCAGCGTGAAGCGAACGAAGCGGAGCCCGACACGGAACCCTCCGCGAAGGCCGCCTATCCCCTCCCCGTCGGCATTGTCCAGCCGCAGGACACCGAGGCCGGAGGCTCGGGCACAGCGTCAAGGCTTTTGCCGGGCATTGTCCTTCTCCTGCTGCTTTCTCTCCTGCTTCCGATCCGGCGGCTGGTTCTGCGCTATGTATGGGAGCTTCGGCTTCGCTCGAAGAATCCCAACAAAGCCGCGGTCGCCCTCTGGAGACGCGCGCAGGCGCTTCGTCGCTTCGGCAGTTGTCCTCCGCGGCAGATCGAAAGCTGCGCCGAGCGAGCCTGTTTCAGCGCCCACGGCGCAACCCGGGAGGAACTCACAGCCTGCATGGCGCTCTTTGACGAGCAGTGTCAGCGGCTCTACCCAACGCGCTATGGTTACGGCCTTGACAAATAGAGCGTGCATCATCGCGTTCCCTCACAAGCCCGACGCTCAGGGAAGCGATGAAACCGCTGCGATTGCCGCTTTCCGGAAAGATTTCGCCATACTATTGTCGCTTTTTGCAGCACGTCGAGTATCGCGCAAAAATGCCATTCCCGGAACGGAAGCCTTCCCGGAAGTTGCCCTCACCGATCGAAGCGGCGCTCCCTCAGGCTGCGTAAACTCAAGAAAAAGCGGAGCTTTCTCACGCTCGCGCCGTTCATGCTTTTCACTTTTTGCGCGCATACCGCAGCCCGATGGGATGGCCGATAACGATTCCCAAAGCTTCTGTTCGGGATCGGTATTATTTTGCCAGATGCTCCAGCGCCCCCGCGAGCATCTGCGCAGCCTCGGCTCTTGTCAGGATATGGGAGCCAAGGG
>CAJOCV010000143.1 GCA_905233785.1 uncultured Oscillospiraceae bacterium | reverse complement strand
AAAAAACTTCGTTTTTTCACAGCCCCAGTTTTCAGTTTTCAGAATTTAGTTTTCAGACAGAAATCCGGAGTATATTGCACAATTTATACGATTAAAAAAGGGTTAGACTCCATACAAGCGCCAGCAGGATCGGCTGGTTCTTCTTATGACGGGCAATATAATTTTTTCGATCTTGATCGTTTTCTTTACTGAAAACTGAAAACTGGATACTGAAAACTTAGGGGATGTGAAAAAGACTTTTTCACATCCCCGTTTTGAGAATTCCAATCCGTCGCGAAGCGACCTTAACGATTCTCTATTCACCGGCCACTCGGACGAGCGATGCTCGTCCCTACGCCACTCGTTACGCTCCCTGCATTTTGTCCAGGATCGCGTCAATGGCGGCGAAGCGGTCTTCGCGCATGCCGATCGTTTCCCCCAGTTCCATGAGCTGCTTGCCGTCCGTACTCTGTTCCCAAAGCGGCAAGCCCTCGCCGTTGGGGTCGCCCGTGCGGCAGAAGTTTACCACATAGTCGGAAAAGAGTTCGCCCAGCGCGCGGTCGGATTCGTCATAGAGCCGGGACTTTGCCGGGACGTTTCCGTAGAGATAGACCTCCTCCCCGCTGTGCCAGGGACCGAGGCGTCCGTTTTCCTTGCTGAAATAGTACGCATAGGCCGGGATGCCGTTGGCGATCGCCTGGCGTGTCCAGCAGGCGTGACCGTGGGTGAAGAAGACGGCGGAATAGATGTCGATCCACATGGCCTTGGCTTCCTCGTCCGTGGTCGCGGGGTAGAGCGCGAGCACCTCGTCGGCATAGTCTCCAAAGTAGGCGCGCACCTTGCTCTCGTAGTTTTTCATGTTTGCGTTGTCGAAGAGGAGGAAGGGCACGCCTTCCAGCGAGTTAAAGCCCTCCAGCATGGCCTCCTCGTTGTGTTCGCCCTTCTGGTAGGCCTCATACGGCGTCTGCGGCAGCACATAGCCGTCCACGGTCATGTGGTGGTTTACGTCTGTCGCGGCGACGAGAGTCTCCGCGTCCAGCTTGCGAAGCTCCTCCACCGAGGATACGCCGAAGCGCGCCAGGGTCTTGTCGCCGGTGGCAATGGCCTCGTCCAGCAGGCGGAAGGAGTGCGTGGGCTTCGGTGCGGTGGCAGTGGAGCTCTCCCCGATCACGCGGCGGAAAAGCCCCCTGGCAAGCGGTGAGGTACAGAGCGCCGAGACACAGGCCGAACCCGCCGATTCCCCCGCGAGCGTCACGTTCCCGGGGTCGCCGCCGAAGGCTTCGATGTTGTCCCGCACCCATTCGAGCGCCTTGATCTGATCCAGGAGGCCGTAGTTGCCGGTCGTGCCGTTGGGAGATTCCGCCCGCAATTCCTCGCTCGCCAGAAAGCCGAACACGCCGAGGCGGTAGCCCAGGTTCACCGCTACGACGCCCTTGCGCGCAAGCCCCTCGCCGCGGTAGTCGGCGTACCACGGCTGCCCGGTCTGCAGGGAGCCGCCGTGGATGTATACCAGCACCGGGAGCTTCTCCTGCACCCCGGCGGGCTTCCAGATGTTGAGATACAGCGCGTCCTCGGAATTGGCGTCGCGGTAGTTGTCCGTGAGGGAGATTTTATAATCGTGATAGCCGATGATCTGCGCGAGGGAGCTGTAAATCGCGGCGTTTTGCGGCTGCATGGCCATGGGCGCGAAGCTGTCCGCCGCGCGCACGCCCTCCCAGGGCTCCGGGTCCTGCGGCTCGCGCCAGCGAAGCTCCCCCACCGGGGGCGCGGCATAGGGGATGCCCGCGTAGACCTCCACGGCCTTGTCCGCCGTGTATACGCCGGTGAGCTGCCCGTCCGACACCGTGACCACCCCGGTCACGCCGCCGTTTTTGCCCTCCACCGCCGGGTGGAGCTTCACGGGGCCGACGGTTTTGAAGAGCACCAGCGCCAGCAGCAGCGCGAGCACCGCGAAACCGCCGAGACGCAGATACCACTTGTCAACGCCCATGCGCCACCAGGCGAAAACGCCCAGCAGCAAAAGCGCCAGCGCCCAGCCGTAGAGCGTGTTTTTGTTGAGCTCCAGCAGCGCGAGAAATACCAGCGCGAAGAGCACATAGGGGATCCAAAAGCCCAGATGCAGGTTCCGTTTTGGCATTGCGTACCTCTCATTCTTTTTTGCGCTTTTCAAGTTCAAACCCTGAACCAATTGGTCACTGACCACTGACCACTGGCCACTGATTTGTTAGAACTTTCCGCTGGTATGGGAATGGCCGCTGTAACCGCCGCCGGAATGCCCGCCGGAGCTGCGCTCCTCCTGCTGCACGACCTGCACGGTCTGCGTGCGGTTGAGGAAGTGATCCTGCACGATGCGCATATGGGGGCTTGTGACGGTCATGTAATCGTCCGCGTCATGCTTTTCCACAGCGGTTTTCATTTTGCGCTTCATGCCGCCCGTGACGCCGAGCGCGGAGAGCAGGCCGACCACGACAGCGCCCACGCCCTTCCCGGCGCTCAGGAGCTTTTGCTGTTCCGCTTCGCGCTCTTTCAGGCTCTCGAGATAGGCGGGGTAGCCCGCCTCCGCCGGAACCAGAAGCTGCTCGGCCTGTGTCAGAAAGGCCTTGAAGCCGCCGTACCAGTCGTCACTGCGGAAATAGGGTGCGAAGGCGTCCACCAGCGTGTCGCGGTTATGGGAAGAGAAGGCGTAGTTGCCGAAGCTCCCGTGCGCGTCGAGGTCAAAATCCCGCTCCGCCATGCTCACGAGAAAGAGGATGCCGTCCCCCGTCTCGCCAAAGCCGATCAGATAGCGGTCATAGATCTCCTCGGCGCAGTTTTCGATGCTGCCGCGCCCGAAGCTGGTATAGTCCTCGGTGGTGATGATGTAAACGCCGCACTGGTATCTCTCGGAGATCCCGGCGGCCATGCTCTCCAGCTCCGCCTGCTGCTCTGCTGTCAGAATCCCGGCGGAATCCGTCACATAGCTGAGGCTCTCCCCCGACAGGGCGAAGGCGGAGAGGGGCAGCGCAAGGCTCAACAGCAGAACCAGCAAAAGCGAAATCGCAAGTTTCCGTTTCATGCCGCACCTCCTCAAAGAAAGAAGTACAGAAGCGCCGCGAGCGCCCCGGCCACCGGCAGGGCGACGCCCGCAAAGTAGCTCCAGTAGCGTTTTAGGGACACCGGCAGATCACCGATGAGCTTGCCGGTCTGCCCGTTCATGGCAAAGAGGAAGCTCTGTCCGTTCCAGCGGGTGGAGAGCATCCACACCGGCAAAAGCGCGTAATTGACCTCGCCCCGGCGCAGGCGGATGTGCTTGCTCTCGGGCACGCAGGTCGCGTAGCCGCCCTGGGCGGTCTCACTGATCACATCCTCGGCGGTTCTTGCCGCGCGCTCGTCGGCGCGCTTGGCGCATTCGTCCTTGGATACGTCGTACTTGTTTGCGAGAAAGCCCGGCAGATAGGCCGGGGAAAAGGGCTTGAGTTCGCTGTAATCAAAGGGCTCGATCGCGTCCATGTGCGCATCCGGCATACGCTCCGAGCCGTCCACCGGGATGCGCTCAAAATCCACATCCCCGGCACGGTGCAGGCGGAAATGATCGGTCTCGGTGATGATCTTATCGCCCTGCCTGTGGGTCATGCTGCGCGTGGCGTTGAAGCTCATGTCCACCTCGGCGGTGCCGTTGAAGAGCCAGAAGGGCACATACACGCCCTGAATTTTCTCGATCTGGTTCGCGGCGGCAAACTCCCTGGGCAGCAGCTTCTTGTCCTTATAAAACTCGCTGAGCGCCTTGACGGCGGCCTCCTTATCAAGCTTAAAGGGCAGGATATAGTCGGGCTTGAGGCTTCCGTCAAACTGTCCCGGCACGACTGTGGGGTTTCCGCAGTAGGGGCATTGGGTGGCGACGGTGCTGCTGTCACATATGAGCTCCGCGCCGCAGGAGGGGCAGGTGTAGGCGCGCATGTCGGCGCCGGCCGCGCCCCAGTCGTCGGAGACGGCGTCCCAGCCCCAGGGCTTATCCTCCTCCGTCTTCTGCGCGGCCTGCTGGGCGCTCTCGATCTTATCGTCGTAAAGCGCCTCGATCTCCTGAACAGGGAACAGGCTGCCGCAGTAATCACACTTGAGCTTGCCGCTCTCGCCGTCAAAGTGCAGCGGCCCGGTGCAGGCGGGGCATTGGAAATTGGTGATCTGTGTGGACACAGGCTTTCACCTCTCTATCATAGTTTGAATTCGATCAGGCATGCTTTCACCTTGCTCGAGCAGTGGAAGATACCAGAAGCGGTAGGAATAAGGCCGCTCCTCGGTATCCTCCCAGCTTGCCCCCCAGGGGCGGAGACGGAGTATAAAATCAAAGACCTCTCCCCCGGCGTCGTGGCTGCCGCTGACGGTAAGGCTTGCGCCGTCCCACGCCCTCGGCATCGTCAAGCCAGAACCAGCCGTCCGAGGCAATCAGCGTCTCGTCGCTGAACACGAGAACACCCATGGGTTCTTCCCGGCTCCCCCGCTCGTCCCAGAGCGTGAGCGTCAGGCCGTTTTCGGTCAGCGCCGCCTCGGCGCAACAGTCGTACCAGGTGTCCGGCATCGTGCCCGCGCTGTTTGTGATCTCCCACCAGCCGTAGAACTCCCCCGCAAGCTGAGCGAAAAGCTCCGGCTGGGGCGTGGGAGTCGGGAGCGTCGGCAAAAGCTCCTCCCGCCAGAAGGTGAGCACCACGCCGTCGCTGAGCAGCTCGAGCGTGATTTCCCCGTCCCGGAGCGTTCCCGGGCAGAGCGTGCCGTTTACATCCAGGGTCAGACGCTCCCCTTCCAGGCTCCAGCGGACCTCGCCCGTGTTTTCCCCGACGGCGAGCCGTCCCCTGCCGCCGCGCAGCTGCAGGCGGACTTGGCCGTTGTAGATCTCCTCCGGGGACAGGCTCTGCTCCCCCCGGGTCACCCCGGTGCAGACATAGACGCCCGC
>CAJOCV010000142.1:6570-11080 GCA_905233785.1 uncultured Oscillospiraceae bacterium | reverse complement strand
CCGGGGGACTTGGGCGCCATGCCCACGAGGATCAGCACCGGCGCGCCGAGCACGATACCGAAGCTGCTGCCGATGACGAGGTTGTTGGCGGCGGGCGTTGCAAGATCGGGGTCGAGCTCCCGCAGGAGCAGGACGCCGGAGCTGATCGTGCCGGTGAGCATGCCGTACATGGAGATTAGTCCCTCATAGTAGTAGCCGGGGTAGACCTTCCTGCACACGATGCCAAGGTGCAGCCAGGTCACCGCCGCGCCGGCGACGACCAGCAGGACAAAGGGCAGCCACAGACCGCGAATGTCCTCCAGATTGATCGAGCCGATGCCCGCGACGATCATGATGTCAAAGAAGAAGCCGGAGATGCGGTTTAGAAGGTAGTTGTTCTGATACTGCCGCAGGATCAGTCCCGTCTTGCGCCCCTTTTGCAGCAGAGCGCGCAGCAGCATCGCAAGCGCCGCGCCGATGATGAAGTTAAAGCCCCAGATAAGCGTGTTCACCGTGGCGGCGAGGCCGGGGGAGAGCGCGGCGATACCGCCGGTCAGAGCCCGGGCGGCAAGATAGGTGAGCAGATACACCAGCAGCACCAGCGCAATCTGCACGGAGAGCTTGTCGATGGAGTCGGAGACGGGGATCTCGTCCTTGCTGTGAAAGAAGCTCGCCGGGTAGCTTTCGCTTACAGCGGAACGTTTGGCGCCGAGCTTGCCCTTGCGGGAGAGCACGTTGAGGATCACAACGCCCACCACGCAGGCGACCAGATAGCCCGCTGCGGCGACGGCAAGCCCGAAGCTGCGCCCGCCGGTGAAGCCCAGCGCCTCATAGCTCGAACCGACGTTGTTGGCCTGGCCGGGACCCTGCCCGTAGCCCATCGGGAGCAGCAGCCCCGCGGCTTTAAACAGACCGGGCATGACGGTGTAGGCAAGCCCAAGGGTAATCAGCAGCCCCGTGACGCCCTGCACCATATAGGTGCTCACGATCACGGCGCCGGATTTGAGCCCGGTAAGATCGCCTTTCGTCTCTGCCTTTTCCTCGGGAACGCGCAGGCTCATGGCGATAAAGCCGAGGGCGATGCCATGATAGACCAGCATTTCCATCATCGTGTTGTCCAGATGAACCAGACCCAGATACTTGGCAAGCAGCAGCAGAAAGCCAGCCAGCACCGCAACGGGCATCAGACTTTTGCGGATGAAGGGGATCTTCTGACGCAGCAGATTTGCCAGCATGATGGCGGCGGCGATGAGCCCAAGCTGGATGATAACATTCCAGAGGACGTGATTGGCGGCGGAATAGTCCATTTATTGCGTCTCCTTCCAGATTTCCAGATACTTGCGCAGGTTCGCCCCGTTTTCGGAGCGGAGCTGGTAATAGCGATCCTGACAGCTCAGCAGCAGCAGATAGGTCTGCACCGGCGCCATGCCGCGAATGTCGGCGAGGGGGAATACCGCGTCCCCGCAGCAGAGCCGGTCTTCATACTGCCGCAGACTTCCCCGGGTGATCGGCTTTTCCCGATGGTCGGGCGCGATCTCCGAAAGTGTCAGCCCCTCGTCGGAGAAGAGCGCCTCGCCCTCACGCTGAAAGTCACGTGCGTGAAGCGTCCGCTTCTGCCAGACTTCCCAGTCGGCGAGCGTCGCAAAGGGCTGCGCCGGGGAGAAAAAGCCGGTGGGGAGGTATTGCAGCGAAAAGCCGCAGCCGCAGAAAACGCGGTCGCCGCGCGTGCTGAGCGTTCCGATGCGTTTGCAGCGGGGGCAGAGGTACAGTGCGCGTTCCAAGCCCTCGGCAAGCTTTTTGCCGCGGTAGGGCTGCTGCCATTCGCGCTGCCGCTCCCAGGCGTTCTCGAAGATGTCGCGCTCGATGGCGGCGTTGATTTCACTTGCGCTCATGGCTTTGAGCTCCTCGGGGGAGTATACGCGCACCGGGTGGCCGTACACCCGCCCGCGGCGCACGCTTTTCGCCCAGCGCGGCTTGGAGAGATAGGCGCCTTCCAACCGGTAAGTGACCAGCGACGCGCCGGAAGCCTTTACCATTTTCCCGGTGGCGGGGACGATGTGCTGATTCAGCCCGTCCCAGCACTGCTCACCCTCGGCAAAGAGACAGACCGAGTGCCCCGCCCTGAGATGACGCAGACAGGCCTTCACCGTGTCCGTCCCGGCGGAGGCTTTGCGCCGGGGGATCGGCGCGACGAGCCAATTGAGCAGCCTTGACACGAAGCCCAGGCGAAACAGGTGCTCGCTCGCGACATAATAGACCTGCTTGTGCTTCAGGCTCGTCGCAACGAGCAGCGGGTCCCAGGCGTTGACGTGGTTCGGAACCAGCAGCACCGGACCCTCGAGCGCCAAGTCCTCGTGGCGCATATTGAATTTTATACGCATATAGCGCTCGATTACCGGATACAGCAGCCGCCATACCCGCTGATGCCGTGCATAATCATCCATATCATTGCCCTCAGAAGATTCTGGTCTTTTTCTATATCCTACCACAAAGCCGTGATCCTGACAAGAAAAAAGGGGCTGTGAGAAAACGCAGCTTTCCCACAGCCCAAGTTTCAGGTATTTACTTTGCTTTGTTCTTGATATACTCGTCGATGCTCTTGGCGCCGGCCTTGCCCGCGCCCATGGCGAGGATAACGGTGGCGGAGCCGGTGACGGCGTCGCCGCCGGCAAAGACGCCCTCGCGGGAGGTCACGCCGCCCTCATCCGCCTGGATGCCGCCCTTTTTGGTAAACTCCAGACCCGCGGTGGTGTTGCGGATCAGGGGGTTGGGGCTGGTGCCGATGGCGATGATGACGGTGTCCACGTCCAGAATCCAGTTCGAGCCCTCCACGGGGACGGGCTTGCGGCGACCCTTCTCATCGGGCTCGCCCAGCTCCTGTCTGACGCACTCGATGCCGGTCACATGGCCGTTTTCGTCGCCGTGGATCGCGCAGGGATTGTTCAGCAGCTTAAACTCGATGCCTTCGCTCTCGGCGTGCTCGACCTCTTCCTTACGGGCGGGCAGCTCGTCCGCGCCGCGGCGGTAGACGATGTACACATGCTCCGCGCCGAGACGCTTGGAGACACGCGCCGCGTCCATTGCGACATTACCGGCGCCGACGACGGCCACGCGATGAAACTCCTTGATGGGCGTGTCGTAGTCGGGGCGGTAGGCCTTCATCAGATTTGTGCGGGTCAGCAGCTCGTTTGCGGAGTACACGCCCAGCAGGTTTTCGCCGGGGATGTGCAAAAACTGGGGCAGACCGGCGCCGGAGCCGATGAACACGGCCTCAAAGCCGTCTTCAAACAGCTCGTCCACAGTGATGGATTTGCCGATGATGGCGTTGTTGACGATCTTGACGCCCATCTGCTCGAGGTTTGCGATCTCCGCCGCCACGATCTCCTTCGGGAGACGAAACTGCGGAATGCCGTAGACCAGTACGCCGCCGGACTTGTGGAAGGCCTCAAAAACGGTCACGTCGTAGCCGAGCTTTCTGAGGTCGCCCGCGCAGGTCAGACCCGCGGGGCCGGAGCCGATGACCGCGACGCGGTGCCCGTTGGACGCGGGAGCCGTGGGAGCGGGCTTGTTCTCCTTGGCCATGTGGTAGTCGGCCACAAAGCGCTCGAGGCGGCCAATGCCGACGGCTTCGCCCTTGATGCCGCGCACGCATTTCGATTCGCACTGCTTTTCCTGCGGGCAGACGCGGCCGCAGACGGCGGGCAGAGAGTTGGTGGAGGTGATGATGTCGTAAGCGGCGTCGAAGTCCCCGTCGCGCACCTTCTCAAGGAAGCGGGGGATCTTCACCGCCACGGGACATCCCGTGCGGCAGGGGGAGTTTTTGCAATCGAGGCAGCGGGCGGCCTCCTTCATGGCGGTCTCGGCGTCATAGCCCAGAGCCACCTCGTCAAAGTTGGTGGCGCGGATCACGGGATCCTGCTCGGGCATGGGAGCCTTGGTGAGGCTCATATTCACTTTCGTATTAGCCATTTCTCTTACCTCCCGTGATGCGGCAAATGTGCTTGGCGGCTTCGTCCTGCTCGTCCTTGTAGAAGGCGGCGCGCTTGATGAGGGAATCGAAATCCACCTGGTGCGCGTCGAAGTCCGGCCCGTCCACGCAGGCAAACTTCGTCTCGCCGCCGACGATCACGCGGCAGCAGCCGCACATGCCGGTGCCGTCGACCATGATGGGGTCGAGGGAGATGATGGTGCTGATGCCGTAGGGGCGGGTCACGTCGGCCAGAAACTTCATCATGATGTCGGGGCCGATGGCGATCACGCGGTCAAACTGGGGCTTGTTCTCCCTGATGTTGGCTTCAATCTCGTTCTTGAGGAACACGGTGGTAAAGCCCTTCTCACCGTAGGAGCCGTCGTCGGTCGCAATGATGAGCTTATCGGAGGCGGCCTTCAGCTCGTCCTTGAGGATCACGATGTCCGCAGAGCGGAAACCGGCGATGAAGGTCACGTCGATGCCCTTGGCGTGCATCTCCTTGGCAATGGGATAGGCGATGGCGCAGCCCACGCCGCCGCCGACGACACAGACCTTCTTGAG
>CAJOCV010000142.1:0-6400 GCA_905233785.1 uncultured Oscillospiraceae bacterium | reverse complement strand
GCCTGGGCGTGACGGGCGATCAGCGGCGCCTCGATCTCAAAGAGACAGATCGTCTTGGCGTCATTCAGAAAACGCTTGGTCACTACTTTATACATCTTTTCACCTCATATTGTAATAGCTTGGTGTATTGTTATTGTAGCCCATGAAATGCACAATGTCAAACCTTGGCGCAACATTTTGAACCGTCAAATTGCCGAAAATATCAGGCGTTTTCTTTGACGTACCTTACTACATAATCAGCAAATCTTCGCGTGGCGGGGCCGGCCTTTTCAGAGGCGGCGATGGCCATGCCGATGGTGCGCTTGGCCTCCGGAACGAGCGGCAGAATGAGCAGGCGGTCATTGCGCCCCTTGAGCAGCAGCTCCGGCATGATGCTCATGCCCAGCCCCTGCTCCACCATGGCGAGGATGGCGTAATCGTCCTTGGTGTAAAAGCGCACGTTCGGCTGCACCCCGGCGCTCTCCAGCGCGCGGCGGGCGTCATGGTCGGAGCTTTCGAGCAGGCTGATGAAGGGCTCTGTCTCACACTCCACCAGCGGAAACTTCGGGTAGCTCGCGAAGCGGCTCTCCGGCGGCAGAATGGCCAGAAGCCGATCCTCCATCAGCGTGATGCACTCGCAGTCGAGCGCGCAGGGGACGTTTACAAAGCCGATGTCCACACTGCCGTCCTCGAGCCATTGCTCCACGTCGTGATAGTCGCCGTTTAAGAGCTTGAAGTCCACCTTGGGGTAGTCTGCCTGAAATTCCTTCAGTACGCCCGGCAGCCAGTGCACGGCGACAGAGGTGAAGGCGCCGATGCGCACGGTGCCGGTATCGAGCCCGCGGATGGAGGCGGCGGTCTGACTTAATTGCTCGGCGCTCGCGAGCAGCGCGCGCACCGCGGGCATGAGCCGTTCGCCCTCCGCCGTGAGTTTCACCCCGCCGCGCCCGCGCTTTAAAAGCGGGAAGCCCAGCTCCTTCTCCAGACTGTCCAGACTGTGGCTCAGGTTCGACTGCGTGCATTTGAGCGCCTCGGCCGCCCGTGTGAGGCTCCCGTGCTCGATCACGGCGGCGAGGGCTTCGTATTTGGCAAGCTTCATAATATGAAAACCTTTCATGTAAACATGAACAAAATTAAATCCATTTCTATTATAAGGGAATTTTTGCCGATTGCAAGCGTTTTTCCGCCTTTTCCCGCTTGTTTGAAAAAGAAAAATCGCTATACTTTAAGCATCTTCCACAAAAAACGGAGCGTGATTTTATGACTACCGCCAGTATCTGCATTTTGATTTCCATTGCGGTCTATCTTGCGGGCATGATCTTCATCGGCTATCGCAACTCCCGGGGCAACAGCTCCAGCGCAGATTTCTATCTGGGCGGGCGCAAGCTTGGCCCGATCGTCACCGCTATGAGCACTGAGGCCTCGGACATGAGCGCCTATCTGCTGATGGGCGTGCCGGGGCTGGCGCTCTTCTGCGGTGTGGCGGAGGCAAGCTGGACGGCGATCGGCCTTGCCGCCGGCACCTATCTCAACTGGCTCATCGTTGCCAAACGTCTGCGTCTCTACTCGGAGAAGCTCGGCGCGATCACGGTGCCGGACTACCTCTCCCACCGCTTCCGGGATGGCAGCAAGCTCATTGAGAGCATCGGCGCGCTCGTCATCATCATCTTCTTCGTACCTTACACCGCCTCGGCCTTTGTCGCCTGCGGCAAGCTTTTCAACAGCATGTTCGGCTGGGATTATCTGCCCACGATGCTCGTTTCCGCGGTCGTGATCGTGGCCTACTGCACGATGGGCGGCTTCATGGCGGCCTCCATCACGAGCCTGATTCAGAGCCTGATGATGAGCTTTGCGCTCGTGGTGATCCTGGTCTTCGGCATCCACAGCGCCGGCGGCTGGGCGAGCGTTCTGGAGAATGCCCGCGCCGTTCCGGGCTATCTGGATCTCTTTGCCAGCACCAGCATTCAGGCCTCCTCCGCCGGGTCTTACGGGGCGATCGCCATCGTCTCCACGCTGGCCTGGGGGCTCGGCTACTTCGGCATGCCCCATGTGCTCATCCATTTCATGGCGGCCAATGACGAAAAGATGCTCAGCACCAGCCGCCGCATTGCGTCGGTCTGGGTGATCGTGAGCCTCAGCGTCGCGGTCATCATCGGCATCGTGGGCTACGGCATGGTGAACGCCGGCGTCATCGAGGGCTTTGCCGACAGCTCTGAGGCCGAGTCCGTCATCGTGCGGGCGGCGGCCGCCATGAGCCGGAACGGCGTCTTCTTTGCCGTCATCGCGGGCGTGATCCTCGCGGGCATCCTCTCGGCCACCATGTCCACCGCCGACGTGCAGCTGCTCGCCGCCGCCTCCGGCATCACTCATAATCTGCTTACCGACGTGTTCGGCGTCAAGCTCTCGGATAAGCAGAACCTGCTGATCGCGCGCTGCGGCGTCATCGGCGTGGCGGTGATCGCGGCCTTCTTTGCCCGTGATCCCTCGAGCTCCATTTTCCGTGTGGTGTCCTTCGCCTGGGCGGGCTTCGGCGCCACCTTCGGACCGATCATGCTCTTCTCCCTGTTCTGGAAGCGCTGCAATGCGGCGGGCGCCATCGCCGGTATGCTCACGGGCGGTGTGTCCATCTTCCTGTGGAAGTATCTGGTGCGGCCTCTCGGCGGTGTGTGGGACATCTATGAGCTGCTGCCGGCGTTCCTGCTGGCAAGCCTTGCGATCGTTGTCGTGAGCCTCTGCACGAAGGCGCCGGAGAAGGAGATCGTCGCGGAATTTGAAAGCGTCTGATATAGTTTTGAGTTCTGAGAAGAATGTTTTTATATGACGGGAAAAGTTCTGAAAGCGTTTCAAAACGCAAAACGAACGACGCAAAACCGGGGCTGTGAAGAAGCGCTTTCTTCACAGCCCCAATTCTTTAGAATTCTTATTTTTTCGACTTCGCCCTTGTCAAAACCGGAAAGGCGTACTATACTATGGTTGTCATAACATTCCTGACGATAGAAAGGAAACATACTATGAAAACGAAAAAAACTCTGGGAATTCTGCTTTCTCTGCTATGCGTGTGCCTGCTGCTGGGCGCCTGCGGCATCCGTTCAAGCAGCCCCATTGCAGAAAGTACCGCGACTCCGGTTCCTGACGTGACGGTCATCAATGCCGCACCCGACGCCGCTGCCGTGACTGTCACCGAGGTTACGCCCGTCCCGGTGGTCACGCCTGCGCCCACCCCGGTTCCGACGCCGGCTCCCACGCCTGCGCCCACCCCGGTTCCGACGCCGGTTCCGACGCCGGCTCCCACACCCACGCCCGCGCCGGCTTCCAAGCTTCCCGAGGTCACCAAGGATCCCACGAATGAATCCGTACTGGAGGGCGGCTCCTGCTGGTTCGTCGCCAAGTACAAGGAAGCCAAGTGGGCGGTCTGGCACTTTGTAAGTCCCGACGGCAATACCGACTGGGAGTACAGCTCCAAGGATCTCGCCGCAAAGTTCCCCTATTTGAAGATTTCCGGCGGCATGTACAGCTCCATGCAGCTGGAGAATATCCCTGTGGATATGAACGGCTGGAGGGTCTATTGCCGCTTCAGCAACGACAGCGGCTATGTGGACACCAAGAGCGCGAGCATTTCCGTCTCCACCAAAGGCAATGTAGACGCCTCCAAGCTTCCCAAGGTTACAAAGAGCCCCACCGGGGAGACGGTGAAGGCCGGCGGCTCCGCCTGGTTCATCGCCAAGCATGAAAACGCGATCTGGGCGGTGTGGCACTTTGTAAGCCCCGACGGCAATACCGACTGGGAGTACAGCTCCCAGGATTTGAAGGCAAAGTTCCCCACCCTTAAGATTGTCAACGGCGACAAGGGCAATCTCAAGCTGGAGAATATCCCCGCCGAGCTCAACGGCTGGAAGGTCTACTGCAGCTACAGAAACAATCTGGGCAGTGTGAACACCAACTCCGCCACCATCACCGTGAGCGGCACGAACAGCACAACCAACACCAACGGCAATGCGACCGTGATTTCCGAATCCGCGCAGACCGCCACCTCCTCCAAGGACTTTACCGGCAGCTATCAGGATAAAGTGAGCCAGCGCGCCATGATGCAGATCACAGGCAGCGCCGCGGACTACACCGTCAAGATTCACTGGGGCGGTTCCGCGTCGGAGGCTGCGGAATGGACCTTCCACGGCACCTTCGATACCGACGGCATTCTGCGCTACACGAACGGTGTGAAGGCTGTCACAAAGGTCGATGAAGGCAGCGGCACCAGCAACATTACCACCGAATACTCCGACGGCAGCGGTAAGCTTGTCAGCTCCAGTGACGGCACGTCGCTTTACTGGATCGACGACAAGGCGCACGAGGACAATGGCGCAACATACAAAAGCAGCCCGGATGGGCTGCTTTTGTATTATGCAGGCTGCTGTATGGAACACGGGCGACCGCAAGGGTCGCCCCTACTTGACCCGATGACCAACGCTTTTATCCAAATGTCAGGTGTGTTTGCGGAGTTGGAGTTGCGTATCATCCGCGAGCGCGTGCGTTCAGGTATGCGGAACGCGAGAGCGAAGGGTGCGAGAATCGGCAGACAGCAGACCACGCTTGACGATATTCCAGCTAACTTTCTGCGCCATTATCTGCAGTATAAGAACGGCGCGTTTAATCTCACCGAATTAGCGAGGCTGTGCGACATCAGCAGAACAACGGCGTATAAGTATATTGGGCTGTTGGAGGGATGAAAAAGGGCAGGGAGTGTTGCTCCCTGCCGTGATTATTATGCGACGATATCCAGAGTTTTCCTCGCCTGCTCAATCGCAGTTTTAACATTGGAATATTGAGAAACAACACTTGATAGGCTTCCCGACGGACTTAACACATAATTCACAGCACTATCGACGGCCAAATAGTAGTTATATAGAGCGTCGATGGTTGCCTGCTTTTCAGCGCCGCCCTTTTCTTTTAACTCCTTAATCCCTTCAAATGCAAGGGCGTTTTTAGCAGCGAGGTTGTCAATTACAGTATTATATGCCTCACAATTGCTGACGACTGTTTCGGCATCTCCTTCTTCCACTTTCGTTGCATAATACGCATCATCATTTGGAAGGTGTGCGTATTTTACAAAGGAATACTTTTCAGGATAAACTATTACTGCTGCCCAGAACAATTTTTTCTGCCAATATGGTGCTCCGAGCGAACTACTGCTTGTTCCGTAGCGAGCCTTGAAATGCTCAATTGTTTTTGTCCCATCAAAATAACGAATAGTGCCATAGTATTCATTTACATCTGTTTCACCCATCCGCCCAAAATAGGAAGAGGCACTTGATGCGGCAGAAGAAATCCGACTGTATAAATCAATGACAACATCGCAATCACCTTCAATTTCTTTGAGAAAAGCAATTTCGTTGTCAAACTGTTCTCTCCATTCTTGCTCCTTTGCCTGTTCTTTAAGAGTTCCAATCGTTGCTTCTGCGTCGAGCAATTTTTGATAGTTAGTAACATCTCCTTTTTCTTTTTCCTCAAGTGTATTATAGGTGGCCCTTACGTTTGAGACAGCCTCAGCATCATCCAAAGTCAAAGTGTCGCTTAAACTGCTGATTTCTTGTTCTACATTTTTTACTGCTTCGCTTTTCCCACATCCGCACAGAGCAAATACCATAGACAACGCCAGCAGCAACGCCACAGTCTTTTTCATTCCCTTGTCCTCTCTTTCATTTTTTTTATTTCTCACCACCCACTTTTCGGGAAAATAAAAAGTGCGTGGCCCAAACGGAACCACGCACGAAAAACGCAACTCCGTTTGCTGCCACGCAATCTTTGAACATACACAGAGAATGCCAAAGTGGAGAGTGCGTTTTTACCAAAAAGCAAAAACACATTCTCTGTCTATGTTCCGATATTCGATTGCGTGGCAGGATTATTTTAACATATCATACTACAGAAAACAATCGTTTTTCCTCTTGGAAGATGTAAAAAGATGATAGAGAGATGTGCGTTTTCTCTCCATCATCTTCATAGATGTTCCGAGATGTTCAAAGATGAGCGAGGACGTCTGTTTTCTTTGCCGAGGCTGTGGTATAATCATTAAAAATGGGCCGCAAGGCGTCGGCCCCTACGAAGAATCGGAGGTCGTGCCATGAACATGCCCAAGCGCAAGCAGATCCGCCTGCCGGCATACGATTATTCGACCCCCGGCGCGTATTTCGTCACGATCTGCACCGCCGACCGGCGCTGCATCCTGTCCACCATCTCCGTAGGGACGAGCATTGCTCGTCCGCGCGGCAGAAAACAAATATCAGAAAGAACTTGTGCGAATCCGTGGAATGATGTGAATTTGCCAAACTTTTCATGCAGCAGATCGCCTGATACTGCCGGACGAGCGATGCTCGTCCCTACGGATCGCTTTTGCCGTCAAGATGGGAATATAAAAGTGGCCAGT
>CAJOCV010000141.1:2444-8694 GCA_905233785.1 uncultured Oscillospiraceae bacterium | reverse complement strand
GCCCCGCAAGTGTGCGAGCGTTCCCCCGCCGCGAGTGCGCGCAGCGGGGTGCATCCCCTCTAACGATTCAGTCCCGGAACGGGACTGAATCGTTACAAAAGCGCTCTGCAGCGGCTCACCCAGAGGATCAGCTTTCGGTTCTTCGGATCGTGATACTCGCGATCCGCGGCCCGAGCGCCGGCGTCGGCGTCGGCGGCGCGATCGCCGCGGCGGGCGCGGCCCAGCTGTAATACCAGCTTCCGCGCAGCCCCTGTGTGCCGGCGTAGCCCTGCTCGCCGCGATAGACGAGATCAAGATCATCCGCGGTAAGCTCACGGTCATAGGGGTTAAAAAGCTCGTTGAGCATGGGAAGCCAGTCCGAGAGCAGCACAACCGCATAGCTGTATTTATGCACGGTGGCGGGCTCGGTGGGAAGCGTTTCAAAGCGCAGACCCTCACTGCCGCACAAAAGCGCCTGACGCGCGTACCAGGCCATGTTGGCGGCGGTAAGATCGGTGTCCACCGCTCCCGCGAGGTACTCCGCTGCCTGCATCAGGTTCGGCACCTTGCCAAGCTGGGTGAACTGCTCGATGCAGGCGCGCAGAAACTGCTGCTGCATTTCGATGCGGCCGATGTCTCCCATCACATAGCTGCTGCGGTAGCGGCAGACCCCCATGACCTGCTCGCCGTTTAAGTGCTGCATCCCCGCGTCCAGATGAATGTGCAGATTTTGGCTGGGATCGTCGTAATGCATGGCCATGGGAACCTCAAAATCCACGCCGCCCAGCAAATCCACCGCGGCGATCATATCCTCGATGTCCAGCACGGCGTAGTTATCGGGCGTGATGCCGGTGAGCATACGCATATGGCGGCGCAGCGCGTCGATGCCGTTGCCGCCGCTGAGCCGGTCGCCCCAGTAGACGGCGTTGACCTTGCGCACCTCCCAGTCGGCGTTGATGAGCGTGTCGCGCGGGATGCTGAGAAAGCGCAGCGTGTGCGCGCCGGTGTCCAGACGGCAGAGCAGGATCGTGTCCGTGTTGCCGTTTCCGTCGTCGTTGCCGACGAGCAGCAGGGTGTAGATTCCGCTCTCATCCTCCGGCTCCGGCGTCAGCGCCGCGGTGGGGGAGGGACTCGGCGTCTCTTCCCGCGGCGCGGCGGCTCTGGCTTCAAGCGGCGCGTCGGCTTTTTCGGGCGGCGTCTCCCACACGCGGTAGACGCTGTAGAGGCTGATCAGCCCGACAGCCGCGAGCAGCGAGAGCGTCAGCAGGAGTCGAACAGGTTTCGGAAGCTTGTTTTTCATGGCGATAATCCTCGATGTATTTTGAATAATTCACAAAGAAGTATCGCCGATTGCCGCTTCTTTTATACTATTGCATAAAAATCTCACACACTCTTGACTTTAACACCAAAAAGAGTTAAAGTGTAACCATCCTGAGAAACAGAGAAGGAGAGCATCATGGTACGTCGTGTGAGCAGCTATTATCGCTATTACGTTTGCAAGACAGAGTAATAGCTGTTTGTGCTGCCCTGCGCGAGCCTGAACCCGATTCAACAAGCCGCACGAACAAAGCGTGCGGCTTTTTTGTTGGATAGATGAAAAAACAAAACTGGAGGAATACAAAATGAAAAAGCTTCTTGCCATTCTGTGCGCGCTGAGCCTTGTGTTTGCACTCTGCGCCTGCGGCGAGTCCGCCGCGCCCGCCGCGTCCGATACCGCCGCTAAGTATACCGTGGGCGTCTGCCTGGACAAGGCCACCGAGGGCTTTGTCGCCGCGCTGACGGAAAAGCTGGGCGATCAGGTCAGCATCAATGTTCAGAATGCATCCGGCGACTCCGCCACCTGCGCCACCATCGTCGGCACCTTCGTCTCTGACGAGGTAAACCTCATCATGGCAAACGCAACGCCCGCCCTGCAGGCCGCGCAGGCCGCCACCAACAGCATCCCCGTCCTCGGCACCTCCATCACCGAGTACGGCGTGGCGCTGGGGCTCGATAACTTCGACGGCAAGACCGGCATCAACGTCTCCGGCACCTCCGACCTCGCGCCGCTGGACGGACAGGCCGACGTGCTGGCGGAGCTCTTCCCCGATGCTGCGAACGTGGGCATCCTCTACTGCTCTGCCGAGGCCAACTCCAAGTACCAGGTCGAGACCATCACGCCTTACCTTGAGGCCAAGGGCTACCATGTGACCGCCTACACCTTCGCTGACTCCAACGATGTCGCCGCCGTCACCACCACCGCCTGCGATGAAAACGACGTGCTCTACATCCCCACCGATAACACCGCCGCCAACTGCGCCGAGGCCATCCACAACGTGGCGCTGCCCGCGGGCGTGCCCATCGTCTGCGGCGAGGAGAACCTCTGCGCCGGCTGCGGCGTGGCGACGTTGTCCATCTCCTACTACGACATCGGCTACGCCACCGGCCTCATGGCCTATGAGATCCTCGCAAACGGTGCGGACGTGTCCACCATGGAGATCCAGTACGCGCCGCAGTTTACCAAGGAGTATAACGCCGCTGTCTGCGAGGCGCTGAACATCACCGTCCCCGCCGACTATGTGGCGATCGGCTGAGACGAAAGCAGGGAGGGGCTTGTATCCCCTCCCGTATCATAACAATTAGGAGAAACACTTGTGGCTGCATATTTCGCTTCGCTGAACTTTCTAAAGCTTCTCAAGAGCATGCCCGGCGGCATCGCGCAGGGGCTCATCTGGGGCTTGATGGCGCTGGGACTGTACATCACCTTCCGGCTGCTGGACGTGGCCGATCTGACGGTGGACGGTTCCTTCACCACGGGCGGCGCCGTGACCGTGATGCTGATCCTCGCGGGCTGGCCTGCCTGGGCGGCGCTGGTGATGGCGGTGCTGGCGGGCATTCTCGCCGGGCTCTGCACCGGGCTTCTGCATACCCGCCTCGGCATCCCCGCGATCCTCGCGGGCATTCTGACCCAGCTCTCGCTCTATTCGATCAACCTGCGCATCATGGGCATGTCCGCGAACAAAGCGGTCAGCGTGGATAAATACCACCTGATCCTCACTTCGCGCAACATCCCCGGCTCCATCCTCACCGGCGCGCTGCTGGCGCTGGTGCTGATCTGCGCCTTCTACTGGTATTTCGGCACCGAGCAGGGCTCCGCCATCCGCGCCACCGGCGCAAACCCCGCCATGTGCCGCGCCCTCGGCATCAACGTCGATCATATGAAGGTGCTGGGGCTTGCCTTCTCCAACGGCATCGTCGCCCTCTCCGGCGGGCTTATGAGCCAGTACCAGGGCTTTGCCGACATCAACATGGGGCGCGGCGCGATCGTCATCGGCCTTGCCGCCGTCATCATCGGTGAGGTGATCGGCCACGGGCTTCTCGGCAAATACTTAAACTTCTTCGGGACGCTGAGCTTCGTCGTCGTGGGCGGCGTGCTGTATTACCTCGTCATCGTCATCGTCCTCTGGCTCAAGCTCAACTCCAACGACTTGAAGCTCTTTACCGCCGTGATCGTGGGGCTGTTTCTCGCGGTGCCCTATCTGCGCGCGCACAGCAAGAGCTCCTTTGCGCGGCTGAAGAAGGGGGGCGGCAAAAATGCTTGAGGTTTCCCGCATCAGCAAGACCTTCAACCCCGGCACCATCAACGAAAAGCGCGCCCTGCAGGAGCTGAGCCTGCACCTGGAGCCGGGCGACTTCTGTACGGTCATCGGCGGCAACGGCGCGGGCAAATCCACGATGCTCAACGCCATCGCGGGCGTCTGGCCGGTGGACGCCGGGCGCATCGTGCTCGACGGGAACGACATCACCGCCCTGCCCGAGCATAAGCGCGCCTTTCTGATCGGCCGCGTGTTCCAGGACCCCATGATGGGCACCGCGCCGAACATGCAGCTGGAGGAGAACCTCGCCCTTGCCAAGCGCCGCGGGGAAAAGCGCGGGCTGCGCTGGGGCGTGACGAAGGCGGAGCGGGAGGAGTACCATGAGCGGCTCAAGACCCTCGGCCTCGGGCTGGAGGAGCGCATGACCGCGAAGGTCGGCCTGCTCTCCGGCGGTCAGCGCCAAGCGGTCACGCTGCTGATGGCCTCGCTCAGAAAGCCGAAGCTGCTGCTTTTGGACGAGCATACCGCCGCTCTCGACCCTGCCACGGCAAAGAAGGTGCTGGAGCTTTCGGACAGCATCATTCGGGAAAACCAGCTCACGGCGCTGATGATCACCCACAACATGACAGACGCCATCCGCCACGGCAACCGCCTCATTATGATGAACGAGGGGCACATCATCCTCGACGTGCGCGGCGAGGAAAAGGCGCATCTGACCAAGCGGGAGCTGATGGAGAAGTTTACCCAGCTCTCCGGCGCGCAGATGGAAAACGACGCAATGCTGCTGTCGAAATAAAACAGCGGGACGGGAAACGGATGTCTCCCGTCCTGTTTACGATGTTGGAGAATGAACGGCATGCAGGTACTGGATAACAAATTCTTTGAGGAATACAAGCGCTTGGAAAAGCTCTGCTCGGACATGTATTCCTGCAATAGCGGTGTCAGCGGGTATATTGCTGATATGGAGCAGAAAGCGGCTCGTGGAGAACGCATGGTTCCCTCCTGGGCAAACGATTATAAGATGCTCAAACATGTACGCTGGGCAAGAAATCGAATTGCGCACGACACGACGGGCGAGCAGTTCAGCGAAGCTTCAGATCTTGCTTTTGTACAGGAGTTCTATGGGCGCATTCTCAAGGGGCAGGATTCTCTGGCACTTCTTCGCGCTGCCGAAGCGAAGCCCGCGAAACAGCCGCGTCCTTCGGCAAGGCCGTATCAGCAGCCTTACGAGTACCGGCAGACACAGGAAAAGCCGCACAAGAAGAAGCACAAGGGCGTAACGACAGTGATCCTGATGCTGTTCACAATTTTGCTCCTGGTATATCTCTATGTTGTTTATTTCTATCGTTAGAAAACGACGCAATGCTTTTATCGAAGTGAAAAAAGTTCAGACCAGACCGTAGGGACGACCATTGGTCGTCCGCGTGGTACGAGGGATTCACCAAAAAAGTTGGGCGGATTTGTGCAAAAATACAAATCCGCCCAACTTTTCTGTTGTCGCTGTCGGACGAGCGATGCTCGTCCCTACGGCTCGTAAATCGCCGCGATCGCGCGCGCGGCGTCACGAGCCTTCTGCCGCACGTCGCCGGGGGCGAGAATCTCCGCGTCCGTGCCGAAGCCGAAGACCCAGGCGAAGAACAGGGGACTGACCACCACGTCCACGCTCACGGTGAAATGCGCCTCTCCGTCCCGCACGAGCACCGTGTCCTTGCCGAAGCGGTCGATCACCGCGCCGGCGAGGTGATTGACAAAGCGCAGCTTCACCCGGCTCTCCTGTCCGGTGAACATGCCGAAGACCTTCTTGGAGTAGGCGGACATGTCCACCGCCTGAAAGGCGTCCTTGCCCTGCCGCTCCTGCTCGAGGGTCTGGATGCGGTTCATCTTGTCCACGCGAAAATGCTTCAAGCGCGATTCGGACTCGTCCCAGGCGAGCATGTAGTAGTTTTCGTCGTCCCACATGAGGGCGAAGGGACTCAGAAGGTAAAACGCGCCGTCCCGGCGGAACTGCCGCTCCTTCTCCACGGTGAACTCAAAATAGCGAAAGCGGATCTGCCGGTCGCGGTTGATGGCGTTGGCGATTTCATCCACATTGTAATACACGCTCTCATTCATGCTCTTGACGCGGTTTCGCACATAGACCTGCCGCTCCAGAAGCCGCGCGTCGTGTACGCTGGCGAGGCCTTCAAGCTTGCCAATCAGGGCAAGGGTCTTTTTCTCCGTGATGAACTTGGAGCCCTGGATGCTGTCCACGAGCAGCTTCAGCTCCGCCACCTCAAAGTCCCGCGCGCCGATGTAGTAGCCCGGCTGCTTCCCGCGCAGCTGCACCACATCCACCCCGAAGCTGCGCAGCGCCTCAAGGTCGTCGTAAATGCTCTTGCGTTCGGCGGGGATGTCGTGCTTTGCCAGCTCCTCGATCATGTCCGCCATGGTGACGGGATGCCCTTCGTCGCTCTGCCGCTGTAAAAATTTCAGCAGGTAGAGAAGCTTCAGCTTCTGGTTGGTCGATCTTGCCATGCGCTTTCCTCCGAATGTGTTTTTCTCCATGATACCACAGCCAAAAACGCAAAACAAGCGCGCTTTTGCGCGCAGGCGCAGAGAAAAACCTTGTGTTTATCGAAGTGCTATGCTACAATTCATATGTTCACACATAATAAATGAAAGAAAGGGGTTGACAGGGATGCTGCCTGCGGCTACAC
>CAJOCV010000141.1:0-2340 GCA_905233785.1 uncultured Oscillospiraceae bacterium | reverse complement strand
CGGCCTGCCGGGTGTACCATATAGAGCATCTTTCGGGAAAGGAGGAAGAGAATATGGAGAGATACGAAAAGGCCGCAATGGAGGTCATCAACCTGGGCGGCGATGTCATTACCACGAGCGGATGCACCGGCGTTGAAAGCGTCAACACTAACCTATGCGATTTTGACGTTACCATAGGCGGTTCTGATAATCCTTGGAATGGAGGCTGGTAAGCAGATGTGCAGAAATCTTTGCAGTACGCGTTTTCTGCGTGTACTGCAAAGATTTCTATTATGAGGTGTAAAATGATAGAAATACGAAAACCGGATGCGATGCTGAAAAAACTGCTTCCGCCGATCGAGCTGCGCCAGGGTATCCACTATAAACCTTCTCAGTTTGCCCTGCCCTTTGAGCACAGGGGAAAGCCGTACGTTTTCCATACGCTGACAAAGCAGTGCATAGAGGGGCGCCTGCCAAAATCGACCGGAGTGGGCGAGGGCTTTGACGAACTGATCATTGCCCAGTTCCTTGTGCCGGAAGGCAAAGACGAATGTGCGTATTATAACCAGATTTCCGCTATCACACGCGCCTATACTCGGAAAAAAAGAATCGGAGCTTATACTATTTTGCCCACGCTCGGCTGTAACGCCCGCTGCGTCTACTGCTACGAGGAGGGCATGAAGCCCGTGACCATGACGCCAGAGACCGTGCAACAGACGATACGCTTCATTCTCAATACCCGACAGCGAGAGGGCGTTCATCTGAGGTGGTTCGGCGGGGAGCCGCTGCTGGGCGAAAAAACCATTGACTGCGTCTGCGAGGCTATGCGGGAGGCGGAGATACCCTACCGCTCAAGCATGGTTTCCAATGCCAGCCTGATTACTCCCGATATCATCTCGAAAATGACCACGGTCTGGAAGCTGAACCGCATTCAGGTGTCCATGGACGGCGCGGAGGAGGACTATATCCCCCGCAAGAATTATCCGACTTATCGGGGTTATTATTGCTCCGTGCTGGAGAATGTTAGCGCTATGTCAAAGGCGGGTATCGCCGTCACGATTCGCTGCAATGTGGATGAAGAAAACTGGGCGCGAATTCCTCAATTTATGGATGATTTAAAGGAAAACATCTCCCACAAGGAGAAGGTAAGCGTCTATTTCAGCCCGCTGTATAGCGTGCGCATAAGCGACCGGGATGCAGCTGTGTGTGAAACGGTTCGGCGTGCGCGTTCCATGATCGAAGAAGCGGGATTTCATGCTGCGCCGTTTATGGAGCCGTACTTCAACTTCCGTGTCACCCATTGCATGGCGGACGAAGGCAGCGTGGTCATTGCGCCAGACGGTAAATTGTACCCCTGCGAGCATTGCCCGCCCGAGAGCTGCTTCGGCGACATCTGGAACGGTGTCACCGACGAGGTCGCCCGCAAGGAATTCTGCCGCGTGGACAAAACGCGGGAAAAGTGCAGGACTTGCCCCTTTCTGCCGGACTGCACCAGCTTCGTCTCCTGCCCCGTGCAGGACAAGCATTGCCGCGAGGTACATGAAATGATGACCATCGACACGCTCAGGCGTATGGTGGACAGGAAAGAGGACGAGGGCGCGGACACGCTCGTCTGCTGAGGAGAACGATATGAAGCTGAAAGAAGATTTTATCACACAAGAGATCGACGATACCCGGTTCCTGGTGCCGGTGGGCGCAGAGGCGTTCCGTGGCATCGTGCGCATCAATAAGGCCGCGGCCTTCATGGTGGACTGCCTGAAGGAGGAGACCACGGAGGAGGCCATCGTCGCCAAAATGTGCGAAAAATACGACGCGCCGCAGGCTGTCCTCGCCGCGGATGTGCGGGAAATCCTGGACACCCTGCGAAGCATCCACGCGCTGGAGGAATAAGAAAAACGGGGCTGTGAAAAAACTTCGTTTTTTCGCAGCCCCAGCTTTTAGTTCTTAGTTTTTTTCGTTTAAAAGAATTATTCAAACTTTTCCGCGATTGTTTAGATGGGTATCTGCCTGTCATAGCGAGAAAAAAACAGCTTTTCTCCTCCGTTGCTTTTTTGCTGTCTTTGCCTCTCGGTTTTCTTCTGAAAATTTCTATATCGTTCGGACGAGCGATGCTCGTCCCTTTTCCTGATGATACCACAGCCAAAAACGCAAAACAAGGGCGCTTTTGCGCGCAGGCGCAGAGAAAAACCTTGTGTTTATCGAAGCGCTATGCTATAATTCATATGTTTGCACATAATAAATGAAAGAAAGGGGTTGACAGGGATGCTGCCTGCGGCTACACTCAAGCAAGCAAGCAAGCAAGCAAGCAAGCAAGCAAGCAAGCAAGCAAGCAAGCAAGCAAGCAAGCAAGCAAGCAAGCAA
>CAJOCV010000140.1 GCA_905233785.1 uncultured Oscillospiraceae bacterium | reverse complement strand
AGCAGGTCTGGCCGCCCATCATCAAGCTGGCGGAGGAGAACAATGTCAAGGTCGCCATCGAGAACTGCCCCATGCTCTTCGGGCCGGACCAGTGGCCCGGCGGGCAGAACCTGATGTGCACCCCGGCCATCTTCCGCAAGCTCTTTGCGATCATCGACAGCCCGAACTTCGGCCTGAATTTCGACCCCAGCCACTATGTGTGGCAGGGCCTGGACTACCTGCAGACCGTGTACGAGTTCAAGGACAAGCTGTTCCACATCCACTTCAAGGACATCAAGCTCTACCCCGAGAAGCTCAAGCAGGTCGGTGTACTGGCCTATCCGCTGGAGTACATGAGCCCCAAGCTCCCGGGCCTCGGCGACGTGAACTGGGGCGCCTTCGTCTCCGCCCTCAACGACATCCGCTACAAGGGCGACGCCGTCATCGAGGTGGAAGACAAGGCCTTCGAGAGCTGCAAGGAAGACGTACTGAAATCCATCCGGCTCTCCAAGCACTACCTGGACAACTTCATCATCTGAGCATCTATTTTTGCGCAGAGCGCGCAAATAGAGAATATTAAGGAGGAGAAACCACATGCCTACCCAGGAAAAAACCAGCCCGAAACTGTTAGTGTCCTACAGCTTTGGTGAGATCGCGTGCCAGATGAGCTGGTACATGATCAACACCTACCTGATGGCGTTCTACACTGACGTCGTCACGCTCTCCGCCGGCGCGATCTCCATGATCATGCTGATCGCCCGTGTCTGGGACACCATCAACGACCCGATGATGGGCAACATCGCTGACCACACCAAGTCCCGCTGGGGCCGCTTCCGTCCCTACATGATCTTCGGCGCTCCCGTCCTCGCCATCTTCAACGTCCTGACCTTCACCGTGTTCCCTGTGACCGGTTGGCTGAAGGTCGTCCTCGCGCTTCTCACCTATGTGGGCGCCGGCATGGCCTACACGGCCTGCTCCATCGCCTACCAGGCGCTGCAGAACGTCATCGCCATTGACTCCCGCGTCCGCATGAACCTGGCCACCGCCCGCGGCCTGGGCTCCCAGATCATCGGCGTCGTCCTCTCCCTCGTTGCGATGCCCATGATCCTCCACTTCTCCAACACCATGAACGCCGAGGGCGCGAAGATCGCCGACGCGAAGGGCTACTTCGTCGCGACTGTGATCCTGTCCGTCCTGATGATCCCGCTGTTCTGGCTGTGCGCTGCCGGCTGCAAGGAGACCTACACCGAGAAGCTCCACGCCGGCCACCAGGAGAAGATCGGCTTCTTCCAGAGCATCAAGGAGCTCGTCAAGAACGACCAACTGCTGATGGTGGTTCTGGCCACCGTGTTCGGCGCCATCTGCGTTTCCGGCCGTATGGGCATGCTGTTCTACTACATCGTCTACGTTGTCGGCGGCGATAACCCCTTCGCCCTGATTTCCCCGACCTTCACCACCATGACCGTCGCCGCCCTGATCGGCGTGGCGATCCTGCCCTGGACCACCAAGTGGTTCGGCAAGCGCAACTGGATGCTGATCCTGAACGCTGTCATGGTCGCCGGCTTCATCCTGATGTTCCTGTTCCCGACCAAGACGCTCCTGTTCCCGCTGTCCTTCATCTGCGGCGTCGCCAACTCCGGCGCCAACATCTGCCCGGGCATGATCGGCGACTCCCTCGAGTACGGCGACTGGAAACTGGGCAAGCGCCAGGAAGGCCTGGTCGCCTCCTTCCTCAGCTTCGGCGTGAAGCTCGCCACCGCGTTCGTCGGCTCTATTGGTGTGCTGCTGCTCTCCGCTGTGGGCTACGTTCCCAACGCCGTCCAGACTCCCGCCGCCTGCAACGGCATCAACGTTGTTGTCAACATCATCCCCGCCGTCATCGGCGTCCTCTCCATGGTACCTCTGTTCTGGTACAAGCTTGATGACAAGCGCGTCGCCGAGATCCGTGCCGACCTGGAAGCCGGCAAGCACGCCTGGGACAAATAAGACTCTCTGATTAACCGCGATATGACCGGATCACCTCTGATCCGGTCATATCCATAGGAGGAAAAAGTGAAATACGAAACCATCACGCTCTGTAAAGAGCGAAATGTCACCCTGACCGCTATGGTTCAGGGCGTTGGCGGGGAGTTTCGCGGCATCGATGCCCGTCCCGCCGTGCTGGTGATCCCCGGCGGCGGCTACATGTTCTGCTCTGACCGGGAGGCTGACCCCGTGGCAGCCGCCTACCTGCGCGCCGGCTATCACGCCTTCATCCTGCGCTACTCCTGCGGGGCGGACGCGGTCTGGCCCCGGCCCCTGCAGGACTATGAGGAAGCCATGGCGCTGATCGATGCCCACGCGGAGGAATGGCATGTGCTGCGGGACAAGATCGCGGTCGTCGGTTTTTCCGCCGGCGGCCATCTGGCCGGCGCCGCGGCCACCCTGGCAAAGCGCCGCCCGGCCGCTGCCGTGCTGGGCTATGCCGTGCTGCGGGAGGACACCGCCCACGAGCTGGGGGAGGACAAGCCCTCCATCGTGGAGGCGGTGGACGAGAACACCTGCCCCTGCTTCCTCTTCGCCACCCGGACCGACAGCGTGGTGCCCATTCAGAACACCCTGG
Organism: uncultured Oscillospiraceae bacterium; assembly: GCA_905233785.1. Classification (GTDB taxonomy): domain Bacteria; phylum Bacillota; class Clostridia; order Oscillospirales; family Oscillospiraceae; genus Limivicinus. Next base: position 1,953 of record CAJOCV010000140.1, on the reverse strand, counting down.
ATATGATGAACGCGCTGAACCGCTGTCAGACCAGCTTTGAGTGCCACATCTACCCCTACGGTCCCCATGGCTTTTCCACCGGCGACCCTTCCATCCAGGGGCTGGAGACCGTTTTCCCCCGGCGGGCCGAAAACTGGGTGGAGGACAGCATCGCTTTCCTGCGGGATCTCTTCGGAGACTTCGGCCCCCAGGGCATGACGGAGCCGGTGCTGCGTTCTCATGTGAACGACGACGCCATGGCCTGGCTGAGCCTGGACTGCAGCATCGCCCGCATCTTCGGCAATCCCGAGGCCCGGCGGGTGCTGGCCTCCACCATCGAAAAGATGCGCGAGCGCATCGTCCCCTTCGCGCCGGAAATGAGCTTTGAGGATATGATGGACGCCCTCGGCAAGATGACCCTGCGGGAGCTTCTGGCCGAGCGCGGCATCGACACGGAGCACTTTGAGGAGCTGAACACCGCCCTGCATAAGATCCCCAACATCTGATCAGGAGAACGATTATGGAACACAAGCTTCACAACCCCATCCTCCCCGGCTTTTATCCCGATCCCTCCATCTGCCGGGTAGGGGGGGACTTCTATCTGGTCTGCTCCAGCTTTGAGCTCTGCCCCGGCATCCCCCTGTTCCACAGCCGGGATCTGCAGCACTGGGAGCAGCTCTGCTATGTCATGACGCCGGAAAACGGCTTTCATGTGGAGAAAAACTGCGGCAACGGCGGCGTCATGGCGCCGACCATCCGCTACCATAACGGCACCTTCTATCTCATCAACTGCAACTTCGGCGACAAGGGCAACTTCATCGTCACGGCGAAAAACCCCGCCGGCCCCTGGTCCGAGCCCCATTGGCTGACCGACGTGCCGGGCATCGACGCCTCCATCTTCTTCGATACCGACGGCCAGTGCATCATCATGGGCACGGCGCAGAACTGGCCGGACGGCAAGGGCGGCCTGCGCCAGGGCATCTGGGCCGCGAAGTACGATATTGAAAACTTCCGCATGGCCGGCGAGCCCCACGCCCTCTGGGGCGGCGCCATGGCGGGCGTGGCCTCACCCGAGGCGCCGCATATCTACCACATCGGCAAGTACTACTATCTGCTGATCGCCGAGGGCGGCACCGAGCAGTATCACTCCGCCACCGTGGCCCGCAGCGAATCGGTCTTCGGGCCTTATGAGAGCTGCAAAGCCAATCCGGTGCTGACCATGCGCCACCTTGGCCAGCGCGCCGCCATTCAGAACGCGGGCCACGCGGATCTGGTCGATCTGCCGGACGGCAGCTGGTACGCGGTGTTCCTGGCCTCCCGTCTCATCGGCGGCGAGAGCAAGAACCTGGGCCGCGAGACCTTTATCGTCCCCGTGCGCTGGGAGCTGGACTGGCCCCTCTTTACCCCGGACACCGGCAAGGTAGAGTGGGAATACCCCTTCCCGGAGAGCCTTCCTTGGATGGAGATCTCTGCAAAGCCCGTGAGAGAAACTTTCACAGACGGTTTTGCCCTCGACTGGTGCTTCTGGGGCAGACCCTATGAGAAGTTCTGGGAGACAGGCAAAGACGGGCTCTCCCTCCGCTGCCTGAAGCAGGCCCTGGCCGATCCGCTGCAGCCCATGAGCATGGAGGTCACACATTCGGAGCAAGCCTTTGTCTCCTTCGTTGCCCGGCGCCGCCTGCAGCCCCACTGCCGCTTTACGACCAGGCTGCGCTTTGCGCCTCGGGGCGCGGAGAGCGCCGGCATCGCCGTGGTGCAGGCCATGAACCACCAGATTCATCTGCAGCTTGCCCGGGAGAACGGACAAACCGTGCTGCAGCTGCTGCGCTTCACCGCCGACTATGCGCTGCCGCCCTACATTCCGGGCTTTACCGCGGTGACAAAGCGGGAAGTGCTGGCGTCGGCGCCTTGGGAGGGCGAAGAGGTCGTGCTGGAGATGGAGCTTTGCGAGAATGACTATATCTTCCGTTTTGG
>CAJOCV010000139.1 GCA_905233785.1 uncultured Oscillospiraceae bacterium | reverse complement strand
GCAAACAAAATCAAATCTGTTTTTTCCGGGGGCGTGTACCTCGGAAAAAACACTTCTCGCCCCGCAAGTGTGCGAGCGTTCCCCCGCCGCGAGTGCGCGTAGCGGGGTGCCTAACGATTTAGTCCCGGAACGGGACTGAATCGTTACCACAGCCCCTTCTTTCCCTTCCCCGCAAGGCGGAAAGCGAACACCATCGTCACGACAGACAACGAAATCGCCGTGGCGATCAGCATTGCGTCGGCCGAGAAGGGCAGAAGCTTTCTTGCCAGAAAGACCGCGCCCAGCGCCGCGAGGTCTACCGCCATGCGGATGAGATTCGAGGCAAGCAGAGCGTTGGCGCTGTTCTTGCTCAGCGCCCGTTTGCTGATGCTTGCATTGAGAAAGCCCGCAAGCGCGCCCCAGAGGATTCCGGCCAGCGCACCCCAAACAAAAGTCATCATGCTCACCCTTCCATTTCAATTTTTAAGGAAACGCTGATGAAATCGGCGAGAACGGATTCCGAGAAAAACCGAGTTCTGATGATGGCACTCATTGAGCAGGAATACTTTGTGTATTGCAAGAAAAAGTGACGAAATCATACGAATTCTGAATGCGTTTCGTATATAGAAGTTCTGCATACCGCTTGCGCCAGGACGCTGATTTTCCGAAAAACGCCGACGGCGATTGATTCAGCGTTTCCTTCAGTTTATCATATGATTTGTATTTTGACTATCCCTGCTGGAAAAGATTTTGCCGCATAAAGAAAGCGCCGCAGGAAAAACTGAAAGCAGAGAATCGAAGGAAACGCTGCATCAACCGGCGAGAGCGGATTCCGGGAAAACTTGCGTTCTGATGAAGGCAAGTTTTCACAGGATTACCTTGTGTAGTTGAAGAAAAAAGGCAGAATCAGAGCGTAGCTTTACCGGAAGATGCCGAAGACGGTTTGTTCAGCGCTTCCTGAAGAGATTCTCGCGCTTGAAAGGAGAATATGATGACAACCAAAGAGCTTCTTTATGTGGACGACGCGCTGTCGCACATCCAGCTTCTGAAAACGCAGTTTCAGAACGCGGCAGGTCAGATCAAGGATCCGGCACTGCGCGTGACGGTGCAGCAGATTGCCGAGCGTCAGAACCAGATTTACCAGCAGTTTTACAAGCTTGTGTGAGGTGAGAATGATGGACGACAAATGCATTATGGAAGGGCTGCTTGACAGCGTAAAGGGAAGCTGCGATCTGTTGATGCACGGCTCCATCGAGTCGGCGACGCCGAACGTGCACCAGACCTTCAGCTCCGCGCTGAACAGCGTCCTGGGCATCCAGAACAGCATCTATACCGACATGGCCAGCCGCGGCTGGTATGCCCCGGATCAGGTGCCCCAGCAGAAAATCAACGAGGTCAAGCAGAAATACTGCGCGAATTGCTGAATACCGGAAACGGGGATGTGAAGAAAGTCCCCCGAGCTCGCAGGGGCGGCTAATAGCAGCCGCCCGGCAGATTCGCGGCGTTACCGCAGGGGCTGTTGCAAGATACGCCAGCACGAAGTATTGTCTTGAGAAAATGTTCGGCGAATTCGCAGATTGTACGAATTCGCCGAACATTTCTTTGCTATACGAGCTCTGGTTCGCCGGGAGGAGCAAGCCCCTCCCCGATGCAACCAGGGTTTTCGCATTTGTTTCGCATTTTGCAACGCGCCCCAACGTCATGCGCTGAGCTTCTCCAGCAGCGCTTCGACTCGTTCGGCGAGGCTTTTCAGCGCGCCCGGCTCGAAGGGCGAGGGGAAGCCGGCCTCTTGGAGCAGATCCGTCCAGACTTTCTCGCCGCCCTGCCTGCTCAGACGCAGATAGCGGGCGAAGGCATCGCCATAATCGTCCAGACTTGCCAGCAGGAACTGGAAGGCCGCCGTCTGCGCCAGGCAGTAGTCAATGTAGTAGAAGGGGCTTTCGTAGATGTGCATCTGATACTGCCAGCGCGTTCCCTCCTCCAGATAGGGGATGCCGCTCTGCTCGATATAGGGTCGGAATTTGCGCTCCAGCGCCAGCCAGGCCGCGTCGCGCTCCGCGGGCGTCAGGTCTGGGTTTTCGTAGACGATGTGCTGGAAGGCGTCCACGATCGTGCCGTAGGGGATGAAGGAGAAGGATTCCAGCGCGTGCATATACTTATACTTCTCCGCGTCCTCGCCGAAGAACTTCTCCATAAAGGGCCAGGCGAAGAACTCCATGGACATGGAGTGGGTCTCGGCAGTCTCCATGCCGCCGCACTGCAGCTCGAGCGCAAAGCGGTTATCCGCAATGAGCCAGGCGTTGAGCGCGTGACCCGCCTCATGGGTCACCACGTCCACGTCCCCGGCGGTACCGTTGAAATTTGCGAGGATGAAGGGCTGTTTGTACTTGGCAAAGTCGATACAGTAGCCGCCGCCCCACTTATTCTTGCGGGCGTCCACGTCAAAGGCCTCGTTTTCCAGCATCATGTCGATAAAGGCCGCGGTCTCCGGTCCCATGGCGTGGTACATCTCCTTCGCTGCGGCGAAAATTTCCTCCTTGCCCTTCGGACGCGGGTCGCCGCCAGGGATGATGATGCCGTCGTCGTAGAGGTGGTAATCCTCAATGCCGAGGCGCTTTGCGTTCTCCGTGCGCAGCCTTGCCACGACGGGCACGATGTCCCGCAGCACGTTTTCCCGGAAGGTCCGAATATCCTCCGCGCCGTAGCAGAGGCGCTCCATCCGGTAATAGCCCAGCTCGACGAAGTTTTTGTATCCCATCTTCTTTGCGATCCGGTCGCGCACATGAACCAGCTCGTCAAAGATGCCGTCCAGCTCCGCCTTATGTGCTTCCAGCCCGCGGCCAAGCACCTCATAGCACTCCTTCCGCGTCGCGCGGTCGGCGTCCTTCGCGTATTTCATCAGCGCGGCGCGGGGCATAGTCTCCCCGCGGAAGGTGAATTCCATCCCGCTCATCAGATCGGAATAGCGGCGCACCAGCTTGTTCTCCTCCACCATGTCGTCGATCACCTTCTCGGACATGGCCTTGCGCGAGACCTCCATGGATTTGAACAGCACGGGGCTGAGCTTCTCTTCCAGCTCGCTTCGATACGGCGAATCCAGCAGCGCCGCGCAGTATCGCACAATGTCGTTGCGCACGGTAGGGCCGATCTCGTCATAATAATCGTTCTCGGCTACATAGAAGGGATCGACGGTGTTGAGTGTGTAGCGCGTCGAGGCAAGGCAGGCCGCGGTGTTGTACTCCCGCAGCATTGTGAGATAATCCTCCCGGGCGGAGAGAACCTCGTCGGCGCTCTTCGCGTTTTGCACGCGGGCGGTCACGTCCGCCATCACGCTGCGGACTTCTTCGATCGTGACTCTCTTGTAGGGCAGTTCGGAAACTTTCATTTGCGTTCTCCTTTTGACATTTGATGCCGACACTATACCATGAATGGCACTGTATGACAAGGGCAGCCCGGCGCCGGCGCCCGCCTTTGACTTTTGAGGCATAGCGTGGTATGATCTCTCCTGCACGCCGCGGCTTCGGGATCGAGAGCAGCCGTGCAGCAGAAACGGAAGCCGAGAGGCTGCGATCTAGGAGGACAAACAATGAATCAAAAGGAACTGGGCGAGATTCGGCGGCGCATCCGGCCGGAGCACAACAGCATTCAACATATATACGGGTGTTATGTAAACACAAACAAGGAGATCATAGCCGATCTGGACGAGTCGCTGGGGCTTCTGACGCACGAAGAGCAGGAGAAATATCTCGCGCTCCTGAAAAAGGCGCTGGGCGGGGCGCTCGGGAAGAATCTGCTGGACATCTCCTTTGCCACCAAGCAGGTCATGGACAGCGAGGAGCACCGCCTGCTCTCCGCGCTGCGTAAGTGCCATCTGGAGGACGCCGGTCTGCGCGACGCTTTTTATCACAGCGTGATCGAGAACATCGACATGGGGGAGGAAAATTACCTCATTCTCCTGGTTTGTGACCGCTACGACGTGCCCCACTACGGCAAGGACGGCAGCGACGACGACCGGGGCGATGTGTACGAGTACCTGCTCTGTTCCATCTGCCCGGTCAAGACCGGCAAGCTGGAGCTGGGCTACGAGCCGGAGGAGAAGCGCTTTCACAGCGCCTTCGCCGGCCAGGTGGTCGCGGCGCCGGAGCTGGGCTTTCTCTGGCCGAGCTTCGATGACCGCGCCGCGAACATTTATCATGCGCTATTCTACTCGAAAAACAGTGAAAGCATCCACCGGGAGTTTATTGACGCCGTGTTTCGCACAGCGGTGCCCGCCTCCGCGGGGAAGCAGAAGGAGACCTTTGACGAGGTTTTGACCGCCGCCATGGACAGGGACTGCCGCTTCGACGTGGTGCAGGCGCTGCATGAGCAATTGAGCGAACGCATCGCCCTGCATAAGGAGAGCAAGGACCCGGAGCCGCTCACCGTCTCCGTGGAGGAGATGGGCGAAATCCTGGAAAACAGCGGCGCCGCGCCGGAGCAGGCGGAGGCCTTCTGCCGCCGCTGGGAGGAGGAGTTGGGCGAGGACGCTATGGTACGCCCGGCGAACGTGACAAGCCCCAAGCGCATGGAAATCGCGACAGCCGAGGTCAAGATCACGGTCGATCCCAAGTACAGCTATCTGGTCGAGAGCCGCATCATCGACGGGAAAAAGTATCTCCTCATCGCCGCCGACAGCGGCGTGGAGCTCAACGGCGTAAGTGTCGAGATTATATAAACACAAAAAAAGATGCGAAAGCAGCCGCGACGATTCTATTCGGAATCAATTCAGGAGACAAGCGGTCTCTTCACGAGAGGCCGCTTGCAATCTCATCATAATAATTCACCAGCAGATCGACGCAGGCGCCGTAGCTTCTGAGGCCGAGGTTCTGGTCGTAGCTGTACAGGAAGCTTTCGTACAATACGTTGGACACGCTTTGCACCGGGGTCTCAAACTGCTGCCAGTAGGCGCGGCTCTGCGCAAAATCGCGCAGCACCGGTTCCGAGAGCGTGTCATAGATCGCGCGCCAGGCTTCATAATCCGCGTCGTGCAGGGCGTTTCCGAGGTGGGTGTAGGCGAGCAGGCAGGCGGAATAGCAGTAGTCCGGATCGCCGTAGTCCAGACTGGCGAGCACCGCGCAGAAGTTTGCCTCCTGCTCCTTGGCGACGCCGCGCTGATGCGCAAGCTCATGCGCCACCGTAGCGGCAAAAAGCGCCGGCGGGAAATCCATGTTCACATTGGCCTCGGCGGTAAAGGGAAAGAAGAAGCCAGTGAAATCCGTGTAGCTCATGATGCGCGAGAAGAAAACCCCCTTTGCCCGCACTGCCGGGGCCGAAAGGCAGGGATAGCGCCGCGCGGTCTGGGTATAGAGCTCCTGCGACTTTACCAGCACCGCCGCCCGATCCGTGGCACAGCAGCCTGCTTCATCCCGCGGCACAGCCTCCGCGTACTCATTGCAGAGGGAGGCAAAGTAAGCCGTCACAGTTTGAAGCTCCTGCACCGAGACGGGCTCGTTCCGGAGCCCGCTTCGCGCCGCGAAATCGTCCCCATAATAGTAGACGCCCCACAGCAGACAGAAGCCGGCATAGACCGCGAAGCCGAAGCTGGAAAGCGTTAGCAGCATTATGTAAACTTGTCTTCCTTTTTCCGGTCGCCGGATCAGGCGGATGGTGGATAGCGTTATGTAAACCAGAAGTCCAACTGCCGCCAGTCCGATCAGCGCCTCCGCTACGGAGAAGGGCGCAAGCGCGCTGACGCGGCTCAAAGCCCGGTGTACCGGGCGCACAAAGAAGGTGGAGAGCCACCGGTTAAAGGCATAGCTCCGCCGCGTCAGCAGATGCAGGAGGATCACCGCGCCGCTGATGAGCAGAAGGATATGCCGCCCCAACGCCGCGCGCAGGAGGGATTTTTCCGTTCCCGTCTTGTTCATGGCTTCATTTTACATGAACAAGCTGTCTCGCGCAAGATAGAAAAAATATTTCCAGACGCAAAAAGGGGCGCGTTGCAAAATGCGAAACAAGTGCGAAAACCCTGGTTGTATAGCAAAGAAATGTTCGGCGAATTCGTACAATCTGCGAATTCGCCGAACATTTTCTCAAGACAATACTCCGTGCTGCCGGGAGGGGCGAGCCCCTCCCCTTGGTGGTGACTGGGCTATGCGCCTATTTTGCAACAGCCCCCCAATTCATTCAAAAATAACCTGCGCGCTGTCGCCGTAGAAAAGGGAGAGGTACTCCTCGAGCGTCGCGTCCATCGCGTGGATCTGCTCCGCCGCGGCTTCGCCCACATAGCGGTAATGGCCGGGGTCGGCGTCGCGCCCCGTGAGACTCTCACTGCCGACCGGATAGCGGAGAATGAAGCCGAAGCGCCAGGCGTTGTCCTTGAGCCAGGCAAAAAGCGCCTCGTCCTCCTGAAAATCCACCGCAAGACCCAACTCATGCTCACTGCTGCCGGGGGAACCGACGCGCATGGCGGCAAGCGCCATAGCTTCGTTCTCACTCAAGTCACCGTCGGCAAGCAGCCCGCGCACGGTTTCGTCAAAGAGCGCCTGCTGTTCCTCGGCGCTGCGATAGCCAGCGGTCAGCACCGGAGAAAAGCCCGCCTGCCGCGCCTCCTGCAAGAGTCTTTGCAGGGGCTTACGCATCCGCTTATCCACCTGCACGCCCTCCAGTTCGACAGGACGTGGGGTAAAGCCGCTGTTAAGCACCCCGTTCCAGGGATTGACCAGCGCGATCAAGCCCTTTTCCTGCCCCTGCTGCAGCCAGCCGCGCAGCCGAAAGCCCAGCAGCAAAAGCAGCAGCGCCGCAAGCACCGCAAGGACAATCAGAACCCATGGTTTGATTTTTTTCCTTCTTGCTGTTGCTTCCTCGCTCCGCATCCTGTCGCCCCCTTTCTTCTGTCTGCATCTTAACACACATTAGACGCAAAAAACAGGCGATTGGTTCCGATTTAAGAATAATTAAGAGTTGTCCTATCTCCCGCGCCGCATGGCAAGGTATTCCTCCAGCGTGACGCCGAGAGCGCTGATTTCCTCGGCGTAGCGCTCGCCCACATAGCGATAGTGCCAGGGCTCATAGATGATGCCCGTGATCTCGGTGGCGCCGACGGGGTAACGCAGGATAAAGCCGTAGCGCCAGCAGTTTTCCATCAGCCACCGCTGGGTGGAGGTGCTCTCCTGCCCCTCATCGAGATTGGTATAGAGCTCGTCGATGATGTCCACGGCAAGCCCCAACTGGTGCTCGCTGGTTCCCGGGACGGCCACCGCCATGGCGGCAACGGCGGGCGCCTCCTCGGGGCTGTTGCCCTCCAGGATCACGCGCAGCACCTTGTTGTCAAAGAGGTTCTGCTGGTACTGCTGGGTGCGGTAGGCCGAGCAGATCCAGGGATGGTTCCCCGCCTCGCGGCAGTCGAAGATCATCTGCTCCAGCTCGTCCGCGCAGCGCTCGTCCATCCTGTAATCCGTTCCGAATTCGCGCCCAACCTGCCGCAGCTCCACCGTATAGCCCTCCGGAAGCGGGTTCCAGGGATTGACGAGGATCAGCAGCTCCGCTTGCTCCTGCGCGCGCTGTTCGGCGCGCATCGCGGGCTCTTCCGTCAGCGCGGCCTGCTGCTCTGCCCAACGCTCCCGCAGCCGCGCCAGCTGCTGCGCGCGGTCGTCGAAGGCCGTGACCGCCGCGGCGCTCATGGCTCTCGCCAGCGCTTCCCCCTGCAGCCTGCCCTCGCGTTCACTGCGCGCCAGCAGCAAAACCTGGATCATCACGCCCAGCATCAGCCCCAGCGTCACCACGACGCCGAGAAAAATTTTCGCTTTTGTTTTGACCATATGTAATCCTAAAAGCTGATAATTCCCAGATGCTCCAATAATATTTTCGTCCCGATCAGGATCAGGATTACACCGCCGAGGCGCTCCGCCTTTGCCTTGAAGCGAACGCCGAAGATATGCCCGATCCAGATACCGAGCGCAGAGAGCGCGAAGGTCGTCACACCGATCAGCGCGGCGGCGGGCAGGATCTTCACCTCTAAAAAGGCGAAGGTCACCCCGACGGCCAGCGCGTCGATGCTTGTGGCGACGGCGAGCAGCAGCATGGTACGCAGGCCGAAATCGTCGCTCAGCTCCTCCGCGTCGCCGAAGGATTCCTTAATCATATTCGCGCCGATCACGCCCAGCAGCACAAAGGCGACCCAGTGATCCACGCTGCGGATCATGGTCTCGAAGCGGTAGCCCAGCAGCCAGCCGATGAGCGGCATCAGCGCCTGAAAGCCGCCGAAGTAGAGCCCTGCCAGCAGCGCGTGTTTCAGCTTGAGGCGCTGTACCGAGAGCCCCTTGCAGATCGAAACGGCGAAGGCGTCCATACTCAGCCCTACGCCGATCAGAAAGAGTTCCGCAAAATGCATTGATTCACACCCTTACGAAAGCAAATGTAGTACAAGCATACCGAAATGTCAAATGGAAACTGTCGGAAAGAAGAGGGATGTGAAAAGGCCTTTCACATCCCTCTGAGTTTTCAGAGTTCAGTTTTCAGACGCCATGCGAAAGGTTTTCGCAAAGAGCCAAAACCTTTCGGATTCTCAGCGCTGTCTCTGTGTTATCTTTGAAATTTTGTAACTGTTCAGTCCCCATGCGAGGGGACTGAACAGTTAGGGGGATACTCGCGCTTATCGCCCTTCGGTTGGTCGGCGCGAGGCCTCGCAAACGGATTCCCATTTGTTTTTCGCCTTGCGAGGCGAAAAATCAGAGGCGTTCCCCCTCTGAACTCCCCCCGTACTCCGGGTAGACTGAATAGATACGAAATTTTCAGATTTCCTTCTGAAAACTGAATTCTGAAAACTGAAAACTGGCTGTGAAAAAAACGCAGTTTTTTCACAGCTTAGAATTTTTCGTCGAATTTATAGCTGATGTCCTGCTCGAAGCTCAGGCGCTCCTCTTTTCCCTGCGACACGCGCAGCAGCGCGGGGATCTCGTGTATCAGCACCAACGCCGCGCAGAAAACGCACAGAAGCATCACGAGCTGTGTATCCACCGTCAGCGCCGCCGTCACAATCGCAATCAGCGCCCCGGCGGCAACGCCCAGTGTGAGATAGCGCGTAACGGCAATGACCAGCAGCATTACGACCGCGGCGGAAGCGCCTACCGACACCTCGACGGCAAAGAGCGCCGCAAGCAGCGCCACGGCGCCGTGGTGGCTGGCCTTGAGACCGTTGAAGAGCGGCCAAAGCCTGCCCATCAGCATACAGAAGGCGCCGAAGGCCGCGCCCACATCCGCGTGCTTCTTGATCGCCAGCAGCAGCGCGCCCAGCAGGATCGGGAGCACGTCCTTGATGATCTCCACCAGCAGCAGCTTCACCGCGCCCCACCAGCCATAGAGGCGGCGGAAGTTGGAGAGAAAGAGGTTTCCTGTGCCGAGGCGGCGAAGGTTCTTGTGGAAAACAAAGCGGGAGGCCACGCGCATGGTGCTGATGCTGCCGCTCAGATAGCCGACGAAGGCGACGGGCAGCAGCAGAAGCCAATAGACGATCATTCCTTGTCTCCCTTCTGGCGGATCACGATGCGCACGGGCGTACCCTCGAGGCCGAAGACCGCGCGGATCTGGTTTTCGATGTAGCGCTGATAGGAGAAGTGAAACAGCTCCCGGCTGTTGCAGAAGATGACGAAGTTGGGGGGCTGAATGCCGGTCTGGGTCATGTAGTAGATCTTCAGGCGGCGACCCTTGTCCGTGGGCGGCTGCACCCTGGCCTGCGCGTCGGCGAGGACGTTATTCAGCATGCCGGTGCTGATGCGCATGTTGGACTGATCGTTTACGAAGTTGATGAGCTCGAAGATGCGGTCGGTGCGCTGGCCGGTCAGGGCGGAGATGAAGAGGATGGGCGCGTAGCTCATGAAGCTTAGATCCCGCATGATGTCCTTGCGCATCTTCTCCATGGTGCCGGTCTCTTTTTCCACCAGATCCCACTTGTTGACGATGATGATGCTGGCCTTACCCGCCTCATGGGCAAGCCCCGCGATCTTGGTGTCCTGATCGGTGACGCCGTCGCGCGCGTCGATCATAATCAGGCACACGTCCGCCCGCTCGATGGCGAGCTGCGCGCGCATGACGGAAAACTTCTCCACCCGCTCGTCCACCTTGGATTTGCGGCGGATGCCGGCGGTGTCGATGAAGAGGTACTTGCCGTACTGGTTTTCAAAGCTTGCGTCCACCGCGTCGCGGGTCGTGCCGGCGATGTCGGAGACGATGACGCGCTTTTGCCCCAGGATGTGGTTGGTGAGGGAGGATTTTCCCACATTGGGCTTGCCGATGATGGCGACCTTGATGCAGTCGTCCTCTTCCTCTTCCTCGTCCGTCTCCGGGAAGTACTTGAGGCACGCGTCCAGCAGATCGCCGGTGCCGTGCCCGTGCACGGCGGAGACGGGGATCGGGTCGCCGAGGCCGAGGGAGTAAAACTCGTACACGCCCACATCGGTCGCGCCGGTGGAGTCGGCCTTGTTGACCGCGAGCACCACGGGCTTCTTCGAGCGCAGCAGCATGTTCGCCACGTCCTTGTCCGCCGCGGTCACGCCGGTACGCAGGTCGGTGACCAGCACGATCACCGTCGCCGCGTCGATGGCGATCTGCGCCTGCTCGCGCATGAAGAGCAGGATCTCGCTGTCGGTGCTCGGCTCGATGCCGCCGGTGTCCACCATATCGAATTTGCGCCCGCACCACTCGCACTCGGCGTAGAGCCGGTCGCGGGTGACGCCCGGGGTGTCCTCCACGATGGAGAGGCGCTGCCCCACCAGGCGGTTAAAGAGCATGGACTTTCCCACATTGGGTCTGCCCACGATCGCTACCAAAGGTCTTGACATAGATTTTCCTCCTTCTTAGGAGATAGTGGCCAGTGGTCAGTGGCCGGTTATTCTTTCGTCTGTTACGATATGGCGGACGCCGGCACCGGTCTTATGCAGCTCTGTGCGAAAAAAAGTTGGGTAAATCGTCTTCTCCGTGTCCGGGGAGACCCATTTCAGCCCTTCGTCATTCAGCTTTTCGCGGCGCGGCTCGAAATCCTCCGGCGTTTTCATATAGAAGTAGAAAGCGATCTCATACATGGGCTTACCCCACTTGGAGGGGGAATCGCAGAGGAAGAAGTCCTCATGGATAAAGCCCAGGCGCTCGATCTCCAGCGCCCAGCCCGTCTCCTCCAGCACTTCGCGTCGTATCGCCTCCTCAGCGCTCTCACCGAATTGGATTCGTCCGCCCACGGAGTAGTAATAATCAACGTCCCGGCTGCCCACCATGAGCAGCTTTCCGTTTTTCTGTATGATCGCGCCGACGCGGACGTTGATATAACCGTCCCCGACCGGAAGCGTAATATCCTGTGCCATATTCTCAATTCTGATTGTATTGATAGTATTCCGTCTCTTCGCCGCGTTCGGGAAGCTTCACTTCCGGCAATTGCTCGCCGGAGATCGCGTCCCANNNGGGATAGATGGGCACGCCGAGGGCTTCCTGCGCCTGAGCGAGCGTCACGTCATCCAAAAAGTCCAGCTCCTGCCGTCTGAGCATGTTCTGGGAGATGAAAAGCCGCTTACCCAGGTCTTTCCCCTTGAGCTGGTTGATCAGATCGCCGCCGGTGATGAGACCGGAGACGTTGATGCTGTGGCCGAAGAAGTCGTTCACGATCGGGTAGACCCGGCCGTTGAGTTCCGGCCATTCCTCCTTCGCAAGCGCAAGCAGCCGCGTGAAGAAATCCCCCACCGAGGTGCCGCAGGCGATGGCAAAGGGCAGGCCGTCCGGCGCATCCGAGAGCTTGAGGGCGGAGCGAAACTCGGTTTCCAAAAGCCGCAGCATCCCCACGCCGTTTTCAAGCTGCGTGTATTCCTCGTAAAATTCGTCCGGGGGCAGCGCGCGCGCTGCCTTGAGATACAGCTCGTCCCCGCACCAGAAGATGCGGCTGCCGTACTTTTCGATGCACTGATCGCCGAAAGCGGTGATCTGGTCGATGGTCTCCGCCGCGTGCTCGGGCGTGAAGGGCGTGAGCGGAGCCAGCCCCTCGCGGTACTTCGTAAGCCCCACCGGGACGATGGACACGCTGTGCACCCCGGGGTACATCGCCGCCAGATCCTCCATCGTGCGCGTCAGCTCCTCCCCGTCATTCCACCCGGGGCAGCAGACGATCTGGCAGTTCATGACGATGCCGTGTTCGGCAAAGCGGCGCATGGTGTCGATCGTCTCCCCGGCGCGGGGGTTATTGAGCATTTTGCAGCGCAGCTCCGGGTTTGTCGTGTGTACCGATACGTTCACGGGGCTCACGTGCAGGTCGATGATGCGCTGAATTTCGCGTTTGGAGAGGTTTGTGAGCGTGATGTAATTGCCCAGCAGAAAGCTAAGGCGCGCGTCGTCGTCCTTAAAATACATCGTCGGGCGCATCCCCTTGGGGAGCTGGTCGATGAAGCAGAAGACGCAGTTGTTCGCGCAGGAGCGGGGAGAGTCCATCAGATAGCTCTCGAAATCCACACCCAGGTCGCCGCCCTCCGCCTTGTGGACGCTCACATGGTACTCCGTCCCGTCCGGACGGCGCAAAAGCACGTCCAGCACCCGGTCATAGGCGTAGAACTTATAGTCCAGCACGTCCACGACGCGCTTGCCGTTGATGGAGATCAAATTGTCGCCGATCCGGGCATGGTGCCGCAAAGGGCTCCCGGGGTCGATGGATTTGATGATGTTGTCCATAACGATTCTGATAGAGTGAAGAGTGAAAAGTTATGGTGTTCCC
>CAJOCV010000138.1 GCA_905233785.1 uncultured Oscillospiraceae bacterium | reverse complement strand
CCCAGCAGCTGCTCCAAGAGCAGACGCACGTCGAAGCGATCCGGTTCCATCTGCACTTCACTGCGCCCAAAGACCAGAAAGTACTTAAAGAGCTCGTCCGTCAGTTCCTTGAGCTCCACGGCCTTGTCGTAAGCGGAGGCCACAAACTGCTTGCGGCTCTCGACATCGCCGCTGCCCTCGTTTAAAAGCTCCAGATACCCGAGCAGGCTCGTCATGGGCGTACGCAGGTCGTGGGAGATGGCGGTAATGAGCTCGGAGTTTGCTTCCCAGGCGCGGCGTTCGCCGGACATACGCTCAATAACGGCGTTTCGCATGGCGTCCATTTCAAAGGCAAGCTGACTCACTTCGTCCTCACCCGCTTGCGTGATGGGCGCCTCCAGATCGCCCGCGCCGATGGTGCCCGCTTCTTTGGACAGGCGCACGATGCGGCTTGTGAGGCGGCGGATATACAGCAGCATCACCGCCGCGAAGGCGAGCGAACCCAAAAGCAGCGCAATGATTCGGTTTAAGTTATCCTCGCGAATCTCGGTCGTGTCGTCGATGCGGATATAATACTGCCCGTCGGCAAACTGCATGGGGTAGAGCTTGCCGTAGAGCGCGGAATACTGCGGGCGGACGCGGCTGCCCTGGGCGGCGCTGCGGGGCTCAAGCCCCAGATCCCCGGCGGCATAAACGCTCACGGTCACATAGTCCCGCCGGGAATTGTAACGGGCGACGGAGGCCGTGTCCCGACCGCTGACTTTATTTGCGCTGACAAAGCCCGCAAAGTCTGCGTAGAACTCCGCCTGCCGGGAGGCCACCGCGTCGGCGCTCAGGTAGAGCCGGCTCATGGCGAAGGTGGCGGCTCCGTAAGCAAGGCTGAAGACCGCAAGGGCGCATGCGAGGCTTAGCAGCAGCATATACAGCATCTTTGCGTCCAGTGTTCGGGGGAAACGGAAGCGCTTAGTCAATCTGATAACCCCTCCCCCATACGGTGCGGAGGATCTTCGGCTTGGACGGGTTTTCCTCGATCTTGCGGCGCACGTTCAGTACGTGTACCATGACGGTGTTCCCGGAGCCGGAGAGAAACTTCTCCCCCCAGACAGCCTCGTAAAGCTCCGCCGCGGTGACGACCTTCCCGCGGTTTTTGACCAGATACTCCAAAATTGCGTACTCCGTGTCCGTGAGAGTGACGGGTTTGGCGTTAACCTTGACACTGCGCTGCGCAAGATCAAGCTCCAGCCCCTCGATCGTAAGGGTGGAGGCGGGCTTGCCGCGATACTGCTGGTAGCGGCGCAGCAGGGAGGAAATCTTCGCCAGCAGCTCGGCCTGGGAGAAGGGCTTGGAGAGAAAATCGTCCCCGCCGCTCTGATAGGCGGCGACGCGGTCGCGCTCGGCGGATTTGGCGGTGAGAAAGAGTACCGGCGCGTTTGAGTATTCCCGCAGCTTTTCGCAGGTCTGCAGTCCGTCCATGCCGGGCATCATCACGTCGAGCACCACAAGATCGGTGTCGGGATTTGCCTTGATATAGCGCACGGCCTCCGCCCCGTCGGCGGCCTCCGCGACAAAATAGGAATCTTTCAATAGAAGAGAGAGGACATTGCGAATATCCCGATCGTCATCGACAATCAGAATGCGCGATAGCACAGCCATAGCATCTGCCTCCAATGGTCGAGTTCTTTTTCTGCCGCAATTGTATCACATTTCTGAAGCAAAACAAACAGGCAGAAAAAGATTTAAGGAATCTTAAGATACAGAGCGCAAAGGCTGTGTTATAATGCGGCCGTGGAAAAGTGATCAGTGGCCAGTGGTCAGTGGCCAGTGATGGAGTCCCCTTCGGGGACTAATTCAAATTCGTCGCGAAGCGACACCATAACTGTTCACTATTCACTTATCACTTTTCACTTTTACATCAGGAGGTTTTAAATGAAGAAGAATATCCGGAAATTCCGCAACACCCCCTCCCTGCTCTGCCTGCTGCTGGCGCTTGCGATGGCGATGAGCCTTGCCGCCTGCGGTGCGTCGGAGAGCGAGAATCCAGAGACGCCCGAAGAGCCCGCGCTTTCCGGCGAAATGGCCTATACCGCGAGCTTTACGCCCATCAGCATGCCCGAGGACTTGAGCCTCACGCCCTTTGCCTATACCGCGAGCGGCTTCTACGCCACAAGCTACGGCAAGATCGGCGAGC
The DNA here is from genome assembly GCA_905233785.1 of uncultured Oscillospiraceae bacterium. Taxonomy (GTDB): domain Bacteria; phylum Bacillota; class Clostridia; order Oscillospirales; family Oscillospiraceae; genus Limivicinus. Next base: position 4,303 of record CAJOCV010000138.1, on the reverse strand, counting down.
GGGAGCCGGACGAGGGCGAGGTCGTCGAGTATGAGGGACAGCTTGATCTCTACGGCCCGTCGCTCTACTTTGTCACGAGCGAGGGAGCGATCAATAAGCTGGAAGGCTTTACCCCGCTCAAGGGTGAGGAGGATACCGAAAACCGCGTAAGCTACAATTCCGGCAGCGAGCTTGTCGGCGTCACGCTGGACGCGGAGGGAAAGCTTCTCACGCTCGAGCAGGTCTACGCCAACTGGTTTGACGGCGATGAGAGCGAGATGGAGCGCGAGGACAGCTGGGAAAAGTGGCGCTCTGAGCGCAGCTACTTCGTCCGCCGCCTGGACACCGACGGCTCAGAGCTGCAGAGCAATCCCGTGGACTATGAGTTTGGCGAGGACACCTATTTCTACACCCCCAGCCTCTATCTCGACGATCGGGGAAATCTCCTTGTCACGGCCGACACCGCCCTTTTCGGCATCACGCCGGAGGGACAGGTCGCCTATCAGATCGAGGCCGATGAGTATATCAACAGCGTCATTCGCCTCAAGGATGGGCGCCTCGGCGTGACGATCTGGGGCAACAACGGGATGGAGCTGCGCCTGCTCGACAGCGCAAGCGGCGGCTTTGGCGAGAAGCACACGCTTCCCGGCAGCGCTTACGATCTCATGCCCGGCGGCGGGGACTATGATCTGTGCTACCGCAACGGCTCCAACCTCTACGGCATTAAGCTGGAGACCGGCGAGAGCGAGAAGATCCTCAACTGGATCAACTGCGACATCAACGGCGACTACATGAACGGCCTGAACATCGCCCCCGACGGCACCATCACGGGCGTGATGATGAAAAGCTACTGGCGCGGCGAGAACATGAAGCGGGACACCGAGTTTGTCACGCTCTCCCGCGTGCCGGTGGAGACCCTGCCGAAGAAGGAGACGATCTCCCTTGCGGTCATGTACCTGCCCTACGAGCTGAGCGACAAGATCATCGAGTTTAACCGCAAGAGCGATTCTGTTCGCATCGAGCTGCAGGACTACTCCGAGTATAACACAGAGGACGACTACACCGCGGGTCTCACGAAGTTCACCACCGAGATCCTCTCCGGCAAGATGCCGGACCTCCTCTCCTTAAACGGCCTGCCCTTCAGCCAGCTTGCGGCGAAGGGGCTGCTGGAGGATCTCTACCCCTATCTCGACGCGGACAAGGAGCTGAGCCGCGACGATTTCTTCCCCACCGTGCTCGAGGGCATGAGCTATCACGGCGGGCTCTACCGTATCACGCCGAGCTTCTCCGTGCAGGGTCTCATCGGCGCAAGCTCCGTGGTGGGCGATACGCCGGGCTGGAACTATGACGAGTTCAAGGCGGCGCTCGCCTCCATGCCCGAGGGCTGCACGCCGCTCGATCAGTACACCACGCGCGACCAGGTGCTCAGCAGTCTTCTGATGCTCGACATGGACGACTTCGTGGATTGGAGCACCGGCAAATGCAGCTTCGACAGCCAGGAGTTTGTAGACCTGCTGACCTTCGCCAATTCCTTCCAGGCGGACTTTGACTGGGACGCTTACGAGTGGAGCGAGGAAGAGAGCGCTCCCAACCGCATCGCCCAGGGGCGCCAGATGCTGATGCAGGCCGGCGTGTACAGCTTTGACGATATTCTCTACAACGACATGTACTTTGGCGGCAGCAGCACCTACATCGGCTGGCCGACGAACAACGGCGTCGGCAACATGCTCGCCCTCTCCGACGGCGCCTTCGCCATGAGCGCGGGCTGCAAAAACAAGGAAGCGGGCTGGGAGTTTATCCGCAGCATCCTCAGCGAGGATTACCAGCGCAGCCAGTATGGCCTGCCCGTCATCCGCAAGGTCTTCGACGAAAAGCTCAAGGAGGCTATGACCGCCGAGTATGAGAAGGACGAGAGCGGCAACTACCTCCTGGACGAAAACGGCGAGAGAATTCAGATTTCCCGCGGCGGCGTCGGCTTTGGCGACGGCACGGTGTATGAGCTTTACGCCCTGAGCCAGGAGCAGGCCGACAAGCTGCTGGAGGTCATCAATACGACCACCAAGGTCGCCGAGAGCAACGACAGCATCGCCTCCATCGTCACCGAGCAGGCGCAGGCATACTTCGCCGGGCAGAAGAGCCCCGAGGAGGTCGCCCGTCTGGTGCAGAGCAAGGCGAATATCTACGTCAACGAACAGCGGTGATTGAGCGCCCGGCGCTTGAAAAGAATACGGATTGCTTCACCCGCGCAGTGCGGGTGCGGCAATCCGTTTTTCTCGTTGGCCATTCGCCCCGCAAGTGTGCGAGCGTTCCCCCGCCGCGAGTGCGCGCAGCGGGGTGCATCCCCTCTAACGATTTAGTCCCGGAACGGGACTGAATCGTTACGTTTCCCGGAAGAATAGCATAAACTCTTGTCGAAGCGAGGGAGCGTGTGCTATACTGTCTATTCAGAATCATAACAGGAGCGTAAATGCCATGTATACACGAGAGTTGACCAGAGAGATCAAAGTGGGAAATCTGACGATAGGCGGGACTGCCCCGGTTTCGGTGCAGTCGATGTGCAACACGAAGACCTGGGACGTGGAAGCGACCGTCGCGCAGATCAAGGCGCTGCGTGCCGCGGGCTGCGAGATCGTGCGCCTTGCCGTGCCCGATACCCGCGCCGCGCTTGCCATCGACAAGATCAAGGAGCGGGTGGACGTGCCGCTTGTGGCGGACATTCACTTTGACTACAAGCTCGCGCTGCTCTGTGCCGAGCGCGGCATCGACAAGATCCGCATCAACCCCGGCAACATCGGCGCGGAGGAAAACGTCAAGGCCGTGGCGGACGCCTGCAAGGCGCGGCACATCCCGATCCGCATCGGGGTCAACGCCGGGTCGCTGGAAAAGCGGCTGCTCGAAAAATACGGGCACCCCTGCCCGGAGGCCATGGTCGAGAGCGCGAAGGGGCATGTGGAGCTTCTCACGAAGTTCGGCTTTGAGGACATCTGCCTCTCGCTCAAGTCCTCCACCGTGCCGCTCACCGTGGCGGCCTACCGCATGGCGGCGGAGGTCTTCCCGTATCCGCTGCACCTCGGCGTCACCGAGACGGGAACCGAGTGGAACGGCACCATCCAGTCCGCCGTCGGCATCGGCACGCTTCTCAACGAGGGCATCGGCAGCACGATCCGCGTCTCCCTCACAGCATCGCGATCTTGAAGGCCGCGGGACTGCGCCGGGGCGGCGTGAAGTTCGTTTCCTGCCCCACCTGCGGCAGAACGGAGATCGACCTGATCGGCCTTGCAAACCGGGTCGAGGGTCTGGTGCGAAACCTCGACCGGGACATCACCGTCGCGGTCATGGGCTGCGTGGTCAACGGCCCCGGCGAAGCGCGGGAGGCCGACTACGGCATCGCCGGCGGCAAGGATAAGGGTCTGCTCTTCAAGAAGGGCGAGGTGCTGGGGACCTACGATTATGACCAGCTCTGCGATAAGCTGATGGAGCTGATCGAGAACGACAGATAAGCCGATGCCTTCCCTGGCAAGGGGAGCCAAAGCGGCCCAGACCAATCTATTATTGTGCAGGTGATCACAATCAAAGCCGACTGTATTGTAAATCAAGGATCCTTCCCTCCGCTGGTGATCCCATTCGATCCTGCAAAACCTATAGATGAGAATTTTATCGTAAGCAGTGAATGGTACACAATGAATGGCGCGGCAGAAGGATATTCGCTTACCCCCGGAAGTGCGTATGAGATCTATGGTATTCTTCTGTTTCAAAACCAGACGCGATACCTTTTGCTCGACGACAGATGCATCCCCGGTTTTTTACCATCCGGGCTGTTCCATGGCCTGAGAGGAAGCGTTTTTTTCGACTGGGAAACCTGTGAATACGAGCTGGACACAGACAGCAGGGAAGTGCTCGTTTTCATCGGCTGCCCCCTGCTTGCCGCCAACTATGAAACCCTCCGGGATTTAATCGATGGGAAGGCTGCTGCCGTTGCGAAGTTCCTCGAATATAAAGAATATGTCGCTGAGGTTCAGGAAAGCTAAGAAATGAAATAGAACAGGGCGAACATTCTGCGTAGGGGCGACCCTTGTGGTCGCCCGCCATTCCGGGCGCATGTCCACGGGCGACCGCGAGGGTCGCCCCTACGTTCTCCTGTCTGCGATTTCCAATCCGTCGGCAACGCCGACACCGCAATTATTCATTATTCATTTTTCATTCTTCATTGAGGAACGACCATGACAGACAACACCCCGTTTTTGACCATGTTCCCCGGCTGCGGGGATCTCAAACCCATCGCGGGCGGGCTGGAGCAGGCTACCGTCACCGAGGTGCAGGTGGA
>CAJOCV010000137.1 GCA_905233785.1 uncultured Oscillospiraceae bacterium | reverse complement strand
CCTGCGGCTCACGCTGTCGGCAAGGGCGAGGATGTCCTCCCGGGTGAGGGGTTTTTCCTCTTCCTCCTCGGGTTCTTCCTCGATCTCCTCCTCGATTGCAAGAGCCGCCTCCGCGCGGCGCTTTTTTTCGCGGCGGGCAAAGCCCCCCGCGGCGGCGCCGATCACGGCGAGGACGCCGAGGGCGTGGACAAGCGCCTCCACGCGGCTGTACTCCGCCCAGAAAAGCGGCAGCAGCAGGTCGAGCGCCGCCAGCGCCGCGCCGCCGAGCAGCACGCCCGAGACCGTGCGCTTAGTGAAGATTGGAAACAGGGTCTTGACCGTGACGGCGGTACCCAGCAGCAGCGCCGCGAGCGTCAGCCCCCAGGCCAGCGCCTTTGCCGCGACCGCGCCGAGAAAGCTTCCGAACAGCGCAGCGGAACCTGCAAACACCAGCCAGCACACAAGCGCGCAGAGCGGGATCGCGAGCAGCTTTACCGCCGTCGGCAGCTTTTGCACTTTGCGGCGTTCATCGTCCCATACCTCCGGCTCCTCGACAGGGGCAGGCTCCGCGCTCTCGCCGCCGCCTCCGTTGCCGTCGTCGCCGCTGCCGTCGAGATCGTCCTCGTCATCCTCGGCGCAGACGATCCGCGGCGTCAGCTCCTGCTCCTCGGGCATGAGCGCCGGGGGCTGGAAGATGCCCCCCACCAGCACGCTCGCGGAGGTTACGAGCGCGACGGCCCCCCTCTTGAGCCGCCGCCGCAGCTCCCGCGCTGCTTTTTTCTGTTCTTCCGTGTCCATCGAACGCTCAGGCTCCCGTCACCGTTACGCCCTTGAGGAGCGTCAGCGCCGGGATGCGCATGTTGTCATGCTGCACACTCTCGCGGCTCATATACAGTTCGCCCACAAAATCGTCCATGCTGCCGGAGAGGGAGCCGCCGGAGACCGGCGTGACCTTCTCCCCGTCGTGCCAGTAGGCCAGACGGATCTCGCCGAAGATGTCGCCGGTCATGGCGTCCACCTGAAAATCGGAAAACTCCACGACCTCGAGATATTGCCCCGCGCGCAGCGCCGCCTCGCTGTGCGTGCCGCCGGAGACGGCGATATTGGTCGGGAGGAAGGAATCCTCCAGCCCCAGATAGCTTGCGAACATCCGGGCGCCGAGGTAGTGCTTCGCAACGCCGTCCTCGATCATAACGGTGTCGCGGATCTGGGCGCCTTCGGCGTCAAAGCGGTGATTGGCGGAGGAATTTTTCAGCTCCCGCAGGGCGGTGACGGTGACCTTATCGCCGTGCACGTCCTCGCAGACGGGCTTACCAAGCTCCCAGGGGCTGATTTTGCGGTAGACCATCTGCGCGTCCATGCGCGAGACAAAATAGCGGTAGATCGCGCAGGCGTCCGCGCCGGAAAAGAGGACGTTGTACTTCCCCGTGATCGGCGTCGGCACGGTGTTCAGGCGGTCGCGCCCGTACTGCATGGTCTTCTCCAGATCGCGTCGAAGCGCCTCGGCGTCGCAGCTGCCGCTCTTATAGTTGCGGTAAAGCTCGATCTCGTGTCCGTCGCGGCGGGCGTTGATGACCACCTCGATCATGCTGGAGGGGTAGCGCTCGGTCTCGTCGATGCCGGTGGAGGTGATGAGACGGCGTGTCACGTCGGTGACGAAGATCTCATAGCTGTTCACGTCCTCGGTGGGCGTCTCGGGAAGCTCCGCCATGGCGCGCAGAAAATCGCCGGAGATCGCGGCAAGGTCGCTCGCCTCCCCCGCGTCCGCCGCTTCGCCCGCGGGAGGCACGAGCGTGTAGGGCTTGTTTTTCACAAGGCTTGCCCGGTAGGCCAGATCGCGCACCAGCGCCTCAGCCTCGGACGCCGTGGCGGTCGGGGCGATCTCGGCCGAGGCGAAGCCCAGACCGTCCCCCACGAGCTGATAGACCTTGACTGTGATATGCTCCACGTTCTTGGCGCGGTGCTGATCCAGCGCGTGGCGGATGAAATAGAACTCCCAGCCCTGCTTCTTCACATCGCTGACTTCCCAGCCGTACACGCCGGAAGCCTTGAGAATGTTGACGATCGTATCCAGCATTATCCGAGCCTCGCTTTCGTTTTCATGTAGGGGCCGCCGTCCGCGACCTTGACCCACTCCTTATAGCCCTTGCCGCAGCCGCCGGAGCCGAAAACCTCCCGGTCGGGCGAGAGCATGGAGATGTTGCCCAGCAGCTCGGGCACATAGCCGGTCATGATGATCGGCGCGACCACCTTGCCGGTGAGCCTGCCGTTTTTGATCTCACGCCCCATCTTGATGATGCACTGGATGCCCCAGTGCTTGGGATCTTCCATGCCGCTCTCCATGCCCTCGAGCAGGTAGCCGTTTTCAATGGAGGCGATCATGTCCTCGAGGCTGTCCGTGCCGGAGTCGATCATGGTGTTGGTCATGCGGGTGTAGACCTTGTGCTCAAAGTTCTCGCGCTTGCCGTTGCCGGTGGGCTGCACGCCGAGGCGCAGAGCGCTCAGCGCGTCGCAGATGCCGGTTTTGAGGATGCCGTGGTCGATCTCGGTCACGTCCCCGGCGAGGGTGCCCTCATCGTCAAAGGCGTAGGAGGTCACGTCCTCGGCGCAGAGCGCGCCCTCATGCATACTGCAGAGATCGCTGCCCACGCGCTTGCCGATGTATTCCGCGCCGAGGGCGCGGTTTTTGACAAACATATCCATCTCCACGCCGTGGCCGAAGGCCTCATGCGCGATGAGCCCCGTCACCTCGGGAGAAGTGATGATCTCGTACTCGCCCGGCTCGATGCGCCCGGCGTTCAAAAGCTCCTCACCGGCCTTGACGACCTTCTCCAGCTTCTTCTCGATGCGGTCGAAAAGCTCCGGGCCGCAGAGGCCGGACACACTGTCATAAGCGACCTGCGTGTTGCCCTCGCGGCTCAAAACCAGGGCAAGGCTGCCCTCGCTGTACACATAGCTCTGGCAGAGATCGCGCTTTTCGGTCAAAAACATCTTGCAGATATGCGTAGACTGGGCGGACACCATGCAGTCCAGCGCGTTTTCATGCAGGCGCATCCCCTTGTCGGAGACAGCGCTCAGCTTCTCGACCAGCGCCTTCACGTCCGTCTGCTCGGGAAGCTCCCCGGTCTCCTTCTCGACAAAAAGCGTCTGCTCCTCGTCAGGGCGGATCGGGGTGTCATAGCTCTTGACGCCCGCCGCCGCGAGCACCGCAAGCTGCGCGTTCAGCGCCGCGCAAAGCTCCTCCGCCTTGGCGGCGGGGTTCGTGGGGTCAAAGTCATTGAAGGCGTACTCAGCGTACTGCCCGTTCTTGTACACGCGCACGACCACGCCGCGCTCGGTGGTCATGGTCTGGCTGGAGACGCTCTTGGCGCGCTGGGAGATGCGCAGCGCCAGCCCCTTCGAGTCCGTCGCCAGCGCGCTCACATAGTCATACTCCTGCCGCAGAAGCCCGATCAGCTCCTTGAGAGCGGGCTTGATTTGCAGCAGATAAGGTGAAAAAGCTGCTTTCATTGGTTCTCCTTTCGTCAGTTCGATAAGTCTACTATAGCAGAAAACCCGCGATCTGTCCACTTCCTTAGTGAATAACGAAAAGAGAATAGTGAACAGTTAAGGTGTCCCCTTCGGGGACGAATTGAAATCCGTCGCGAAGCGACACCTTAATTATCTATTATTGATTCACTTTTTCCCCGCGGCTTTCACGGCGGCGAGCTTACGCTCGCGGCGGTGGAGGACTTCCTCGCTCTTGGGCTGGATGTCGCCGGCCTGCGTGAGCGCCCACTTGGTCATCAGCGGGCCGACCAGCTCATACACCAGCACCGCGAAGAGCACGATGTTGCGGATCATCTTGCCGTCACCGGGCAGGCTCGAGGCGGTCACACACATGCCCAGCGCCACGCCCGCCTGCGGCAGCAGCGTAATGCCCAGGTACTTGACCACGTTATGGTCACAGCCCATCAGCTTTGCCGACTCCCGCGCGCCGTAATACTTGCCCAAAGAGCGGGAGAGGATGTAGATCACGCCCACCAGCACCGAGCTTGCCTTGGCGAAAACGCCCAGCTCCAGCTCCGCGCCGGAGAGGACGAAGAACAGCACCAGCAGCGGCGCCGTCCAGCGGTCGGCGTTTTTCATGATCTCCTCGGACAGGGGGCAGAGGTTGCAGAATACGCTGCCCAGCATCATACACACGAGCAGGGACGAAAAGCCCAGCTTCGCCTTGCCAAGAGGGATCTCCAGCATGGAGAGCGCCACCGTCAGAAACACAAAGCCGATGGTCATGGCGAGACGGTTGGTGTTGGAGTGGAACATCTTCTCAAGCTGTGTCAGCAGCCAGCCCGCGATGGCGCCGAGGACGAGGGAGCCCGTGATCTCGAGGAGGGGGTTGACCACAATGCCGATCACGTCCACGCTGCCGCTGCTGATAGCCTTGGCGATGCCGAAGGAGACAGCAAAAAGCACCAGCCCCACCGCGTCGTCCAGCGCGACGATGGGCAGCAGCAGATCGGTGAGCTTGCCCTTGGCCTTGTACTGGCGCACGACCATCAGCGTGGCCGCCGGGGCGGTCGCCGCCGCGATGGCGCCGAGCGTGATCGCCGCGGGTATGGAGAGCACGTCCGGGCGGACAAGATGGAAGACGATCAGGGCGACATCCACCAGCAGCGTTGCCGCCACGGCCTGCAGAATGCCGATGACGAGCGCCTGTTTACCCGTCTCCCGCAGCTGGGAGAGGCGGAACTCATTGCCGATGGAGAAGGCGATGAAGCCGAGGGCGACGTTGGAGATGAGCTCTCCAGTTCCTCATAGCTTGCAAAGCCGATGCCGGGGATGTGCAGCAGCCCCAGGCAGCAGGGGCCGATCAGCACGCCCGCGATCAGATAGGCCGTCACATCCGGCAGATGAAATCGGCTGAGCGGACGGGTCATCAAAAGCCCCGCGAACAGGGCGACAGAGAGAGATAACAAAATTCGCATAATGTAAAACACACCTCTATTTTTTATCGCCCTATTCTAAGCCTATCTCCACCAAATTGCAACAAAAAACCTGTGGAACTTTCACAGAAAGTTCCACAGGTTTTTAGGCACTGTTGACAAAAGCCTTATGCGGTCTGAGCCTTGGCGCTGCGGGCGACGGTCAGCACCACGCCGACGGCGAGGCAGAGCACCCAGTTCTGCACGAAGCCCGCCAGCAGGTAGCACACGAAGCTCACGCCCGCCACGGTCAGCGCGTAGGGAAGCTGGGTGGAGACGTGCTCCACATGGTTCACGTTGGCGCCGGCGGAGGCCATGATCGTGGTGTCGGAGATCGGGGAGATGTGGTCGCCGCAGACAGCGCCGGCGAGGCAGGCGGAGATGCCGATCATCAGCAGCTCGGGGTTATTCTCAAACACCGGCAGCACAATGGGGATCAGGATACCGAAGGTGCCCCAGGAGGTGCCGCTGGCGAAGGCAAGACCCAGCGCGACGAGGAAGATCACCGCGGGCAGGAGGCTGAAGAGGCTGTCGGCCGCGCCTTCCACGAGACCCGCGACATACACGTCCGCGCCGAGAAGGCCGGTCATGTTCTTGAGCGTGAGGGCAAAGGTCAGGATCAGCATGGAGGGCACCATGGCGATGAAGCCCTTGGTGATGCACTCGGAAGCCTCCTTGAAGCTGATGACCCGGCGGCAGAGCAGGTAGATGTAGGTGATGAGCAGGGCGATGATGCAGCCCCAGGGGAGGCCGACGGAGGCGTCGGTATCGGCGAAGGAGTCAATGACGCTCGCGCCGCTCCAGAAGCCGCCGACATACATCATGCCGATGATGCAGAAGACGATCAGCACAACGACGGGGATCAGCATGTCCCAGATCGAGGCGCGGGGATTGTTTTCATCGTCCTCCGCACTCAGCGCGCCGAGCTCGCCCTGACGGGCGCGCAGCTCCGCCGCGGCCATGGGGCCGTAGTCAAAGCCGAGAATGCTGATGGCGATGACGAAAACGATGGTCAGCAGGGAG
>CAJOCV010000136.1 GCA_905233785.1 uncultured Oscillospiraceae bacterium | reverse complement strand
GCCTCCGTGCGCATCGACGTGCGCCGCATTGAGACGCTCAAGGTCAACGGCGAAATGATCGGCAACCGCACCCGCGCCAAGATCGTCAAGAACAAGGTCGCGCCTCCCTTCCGTGAGGCGGAGTTTGACATCATGTACGGCGAGGGCATCTCCCGCGTGGGTGAGATCATCGACCTCGGCGTGAAGCTGGAGATCATCGACAAGGCCGGTGCCTGGTTTACCTGCAACGGGCAGCGCTTCCAGGGGCGCGACGCAGTGAAGGAGTACCTGATGAACGACGAGGAAGCCCGCGACAAGATCGAAGCGGAAATCCGCGCCAACGCCTCCAAGCTCATGTCCCCGCAGTCCCGCAAGGCCGCCGAGGCCTCTGGCCGTGTGAGCGCACCGAGCGTTGCCGCGGTGGATGTCTAGGGCTTGTGAATTTAGGGGTACTCGCGTTTATCGCAGCGAGCTTTGGCTCGCTTTGGTCGACGCGAGGGCTCGCATTGCTCGCCTCAGGGTGTTTTTGCTGAGGCAAAGCCCCGTCAAAAACATATCAAAATTTGTTTTTCGCCTTCCGAGGCGAAAAATCAGAGGGGTGTTCCCCTCTGAACTCCCCCTTCACAATATAGATTACAAGGAACTGTTTGTATGAAAATCACCGCTCTGCGCCAGACCTCGACGGATCGCGTGACGGTCACGCTGGAGGACGGGAGCGAGGTAAAAAGCTCCCTCGGCGCGGTGACCGACTGGCGGCTTTTTACGGGAAAGACACTCGACGAGGAGGAGCTTGCCGCGTTCCGGCGAGACTCCTCCCGTTCCCTTGCCCGTGACAAGGCGCTGGAGCTGATCTCCCGCCGCCGCATGAGCCGGAAGGAACTGCGGGATAAGCTTTTGCAGAAAGGCGAAAGCGAAGACGCCGCCGATTTTGCTGCCGCCTGGCTCACGGATCACGGCTTTCTAAACGATGAGAGCTACGCCGCCGCCGTGGCGCGGCACTACGCCGCGAAGGGCTACGGCGCGGGCAGAGTCCGCTCAGAACTGAGCCGCCGCGGCGTGGAGCGTGAATACTGGGACGACGCGATGCAGCAGATGCCGGAGGCGGACGAGAAGCTTCACAAGTTCATCTCTTCTCGTCTGAAGGATCCCGAGGATCGCGACGAGCTGCGCAAGCTCAGCGCCGCGCTCTTTCGCCGGGGCTATTCTTGGGAGGAGATCCGCACGGCGCTGCGCCGCTATACCGATAATATTGAGGAAGACTGATGGAAAAAACCTTTGCCATGATCTCTCTTGGCTGCGCCAAGAATCTGGTCAACAGCGAGCAGATGCTCTACCTTCTCGACGAGGCCGGCTTTACGCTGGTGCCCGATCCGGAGGGAGCCGACCTCGCGATCGTGAATACCTGCGGCTTTATCGACGCCGCGAAGAGCGAGGCCATCGACAACATTTTGCAGATGGCGGAGCTCAAAAAAGAGGGTAAGCTCGGCGGCCTGATCGTGACGGGCTGCCTGAGTGAGCGCTACCAGGATTCGATCCTGGAAGAACTGCCGGAGATCGACGCCGTACTCGGCGTCGGGAGCTTCGGGGACATCGTGGGCGCTGCCAACGCGGTGCTCGCGGGGCGTACAGCCAGCCTTTTCGGCGACAAAAACGCCCCTGTGGAGGAAATTTCCCGCGTGGTGTCCACCGGCCCGGGCTGGGCGTACCTGCGCATCGCGGAGGGCTGCAACAACTTCTGCGCCTTCTGCGCGATCCCCTATATCCGCGGGCACTACCGCTCGAGAAAGCTCGAAAACGTGGTGGCGGAGGCCAGGGAGCTGGCAGCCCACGGCGTCAAGGAGCTGATCGTTATCGCGCAGGACATCACGCGCTACGGCACCGACCTCTACGGCAAACGCTGTCTCGCGCAGCTCTGCCGGGAGCTGGGGCAGATCGAGGGCATCGAGTGGATCAGACTCCACTACCTCTACCCCGACCAGTTTGACGACGAGCTGATCGACGAAATCGCGCACAACGACAAAATTGTCAAATACCTGGACATTCCCATCCAGCACATCAATAACGCCATCCTAAAACGCATGAACCGGCGCGGCACCGGAGATGAGATCCGCGCCCTGTTCAAGACGCTGCGCGAACGCATCCCGGGTCTTGTGCTCCGCACGAGCCTGATTGCGGGGCTTCCCGGCGAGGGCGAAGCCGAGTTTGAAGAGCTCTGTGCATTTCTGAAGGAGGCGCGCATTGAGCGCGTCGGCGTCTTCCCCTTCTCCCCTGAGGAAGGGACGCCCGCCGCGGCAATGGCGCATGTGGACGCGGAGGAGGCCCAGCGCCGCGCCGATCTCATCATGGAGCTGCAGGCGCCCATCATGGACGATTTCTGCCGGCGCTTCGTGGGGCAGACGCTGCGCGTGCTGGTCACCGATTACGACGAAGAGAGCCAGCAGTGGGTGGGCAGAAGCTATGCCGACTCCCCCGACATTGACGGCGAGGTGTACTTTGAGGGCACCGCCCGCGAGGGTGAGTTTGCCGAGGTGCGCATCACCGCCGCCGAGGACGGGCTTCTCTACGGCGAGGAGGTGTAAGATATGACCACCGCCAACAAAATCACGATTTTTCGCGTTGTGCTGATCCCGGTGTTTCTGGTGCTGGCTTACATGGGGCAATCGCTCTGGGCCTTCGCCGTGTTTGTGCTGGCAAGCCTCTCGGATCTGCTGGACGGCTATGTCGCCCGGCACTATCACCAGATCACCAATTTCGGCAAGTTCATGGATCCCCTGGCCGACAAGGTGCTCGTCATGGCGGCGATGTGCTTTTTTGTCGAGCACGGGCGGATGCCCGGCTGGGCGCTGTCCGTCGTGCTGCTGCGGGAGTTTGCCGTGTCCGGGATGCGCCTGATTGCCGTGGAACAGGGGCGCGTGATCGCCGCCGGCTGGTCCGGCAAGGTGAAAACCGCCGCCACGATGGTCTGTATCGCGCTGATGCTGCTCGTCCCCGCGCCGGGTCCTGCGGACTCCGCGCCGGACTTCATCGCGCAGGCCGCTACCTGGGTCATTCTGATCACCACCGTCTATTCCGGCGTAGAATATTTCTATCAAAACCGCGACGTATTCAAGAACGTCGAGTAAGGAGAAACGCTTATGTACCTCTACAACTCCGCCAGCCACAAAAAGGAGCTTTTTGTTCCCAACAGCCCCGACATCGTCAAGATGTACACCTGCGGCCCCACGGTCTACCACTTCGCCCACATTGGGAACCTGCGCTCCTACATCATGGAGGACGCGCTGGAGAAATATCTGCGCTACACGGGCTACAACGTCAAGCGCGTCATGAACATCACGGATGTGGGACACCTGACCTCCGACGCCGACGAGGGCGAGGACAAGATGCTCAAGGGCGCCAAACGCGAGCACAAGAGCGTCATGGAGATCGCAAAATTCTACACCGACGCCTTCTTTGCCGACTGCGCCAAGCTCAACATCAAGACCCCCGACGTGGTGGAGCCCGCCACCGGGCTGGTGGATTTCTACATTGAGATCATCCAGCGCCTGATGGACAACGGCCACGCCTACTTCGCCGGCGGCAACGTCTACTTCGACACCTCCACCATGGAGCGCTACTACGTCTTCAACGACTTCAACGCCGGCGACCTGGACGTGGGCGTGCGCGAGGGCGTGGAGGAGGACAGCAACAAGCGCAACAAGAACGATTTTGTGCTGTGGTTCACCAAGTCCAAGTTCGAGGATCAGGCGCTCAAGTGGGACTCTCCCTGGGGCGTGGGCTATCCCGGCTGGCACATCGAGTGCTCCGGCATCGCGCTCAAGCACTTCGGCGAGGATCTGGACATTCACTGCGGCGGCATCGACAACGCCTTCCCCCACCACACCAACGAAATCGTGCAGAGCGAGGGCTACCTCGGGCACAAATGGTGCAACTACTGGGTGCATGTGTCCCACCTGCTGGTAGCCTCCGGCAAGATGTCGAAGTCGAGCGGGGAGTTTCTCACCGTCTCGCTTTTGGAGGAAAAGGGCTTTGACCCCCTGGCCTACCGCCTCTACTGCCTGCAGAGCCACTATCGTAAGAGCCTGATGTTCTCCTGGGAGATCATGCAGAACGCGCAGGTGACCTACAACAAGCTCATCTCCCGTGTCGCGGCGCTCAAGCCCGAGGACGGGGAGATCGACCAGGCCGCCGTGGACGCGCTCAAGGCGAAGTTCTGCGCGGGGCTTGATAACGACCTCAACACCTCCCTCGCTGTTACGGCGGTCTACGACGTGCTCAAGTACAACACGAACGACGCCACCAAGCTCTATGTCCTCGGGGATTTTGACCGCGTGCTGGGGCTGGGGCTTCTCGAAAAGGGCGCGAAGAAGCGCGAGGAGCTCAAGAAGCAGGCCGTCACGGCGGGCGAGTTTACGATCATCTCCGAGTCCGGCGAAGCGGACGCGGAGGTCGAGGCGAAGATCCAGGCGCGTCAGGACGCGAAGAAGGCCAAAAACTTTGCCGAGGCCGACCGTATCCGCGACGAGCTCAAGGCCGCGGGCATCGAGCTGACCGACATTCCGCACGGCGCGAAATGGAAACGGCTGGGTTAGTGGCGTAGGGGCGAGCATTGCTCGTCCGCGTGATTCTTTTACAAATCACATACGAAACCGGGGCTGTGAAAACAAGTTTTTCACAGCCCCTTTCGGAGGTCTTTATGCTGCTTGCGATTATCTATCTGTCCTTCATCTCCCTCGGCCTGCCGGATTCGCTGCTCGGCTCGGCCTGGCCGGTGATGCATGGAGAACTCGCTGTCCCGCTGTCGTGGTCGGGCATCATTTTTATGATCATCTCCTTCGGTACCGTCGTCTCCAGTCTCCAGAGCGACCGGCTCACCCGAAGGCTCGGCGCGGGGCTTGTCACCGCCATCAGCGTGGCCATGACGGCGCTTGCGCTCTTCGGCTTCTCTCTGAGCCGCAGCTTTGTCGCGCTCTGTCTCTGGGCGATCCCCTACGGCCTCGGCGCGGGCAGTGTGGACGC
>CAJOCV010000135.1 GCA_905233785.1 uncultured Oscillospiraceae bacterium | reverse complement strand
CCCGCCAACCTCTACTCCGCTGTTTACCAGGAAGAGCTCTGCGGCTACATGGCCGGCTACGCGGCTGTGAAGCTCGGCTACACCAAGCTCGGCTTCCTGGGCGGCATGGCTGTTCCCGCTGTTGTTCGTTACGGTTACGGCTTCGTGCAGGGCGCTGACGCCGCCGCTGCCGAGCTGGGTCTTGAGGATGTTGAGCTCAAGTACGCTTACGGCAACCAGTTCTACGGCGACGCTGACATCACCGCCGCGATGGACACCTGGTATGCCGACGGCACCGAGGTCGTCTTCGCCTGCGGCGGCGGTATCTACACCTCCGCGGTTGACGCTGCCAAGAAGGTTGACGGCAAGGTCATCGGCGTTGACGTTGACCAGGCCGGCGTCATCCAGACCTATGCCGAAGCTGAGGACACGTCCATGACCGTTACCTCCGCCATGAAGGGTCTGGCCGCCACGGTCAACACCGAGCTGGCCGCCGTTCTGGACGGCTCCTTCGAGGGCGGCAAGGTTGAGAACCTGGGTCTCGTTTCCGAGGTTCCCGAAGAGAACTATGTGCAGCTTGCCGGTTCCACCCAGTTTGCCGACGGCTTCACCGCTGAGGACTATGCCGCGCTCGTGGTCTCCATGTTCAAGGGCGAGGTCGAGGTCAACAATGACATCACCATCAACGCTGCCGACAACGCCACCGTTGTGACCGTCAACGATCTGGGCAACATCAAGTAATTCCCGCTTCCATTAAGGACAGGCCTTTCGGCCTGTCCTTTTTATATCTTTTTTCCTTTTTTTCATTTTTTGTTTACAATTCCCCCCTTCCTGTAGTATCATATAGAATACAGTTTTCAATATTATCCGCGAAAAGGAGGTAGATACGCTTGGAGAGTCCGTACGCGATCGAAATGCTGCACATTACAAAGCGATTCCCCGGCATCATTGCCAACGACGACATTACCCTCCAGCTCAGGCGCGGGGAGATTCACGCCCTGCTGGGGGAAAACGGCGCTGGCAAATCCACTTTGATGAGTGTGCTCTTCGGCCTGTATCAGGCGGAGGAGGGCGTCATCAAAAAAGACGGCAAAGAGGTTCAGATCAAGGATCCCAACGACGCAAACGCCCTCGGCATCGGCATGGTGCACCAGCACTTCAAGCTGGTCGAGTGCTTCACCGTTCTTGACAACATCATTCTGGGCGTCGAGCCCACCAGCCACGGCTTTCTGCGCAAGCAGGAGGCGCGCGAGAAGGTCATGGCGCTGTCGGAAAAGTACGGCCTCGCCGTTGACCCCGATGCGCTGATTGAGGACATTACCGTCGGTATGCAGCAGCGCACCGAAATTCTCAAGATGCTCTACCGCGACAACGAAATCCTGATCTTTGACGAGCCGACCGCCGTTCTGACCCCGCAGGAGATCGACGAGCTCATGCAGATCATGAAAAACCTCGCCGCTGAGGGGAAGAGCATCCTGTTTATCTCCCATAAGCTCGCGGAGATCATGGCCGTGGCCGACCGCTGCACAGTGCTGCGCAAGGGCAAGTACATCGGCACCGTCAATACCAAGGACGTGACGATGGAGGAGCTGTCCGCCATGATGGTCGGCCGCAACGTCAACTTCCATGTGGAAAAGAAGCCCGCCAAGCCCGGCGAGGTGATCCTTGACGTGCAGGATATGTCGGTCGCCTCCAAGGTGCACAAGAACGACGCCGTCAAGCATGTAAGCTTTCAGGTGCGCGGCGGCGAGATCGTCTGCATCGCGGGCATTGACGGCAACGGCCAGACCGAGCTGGTCTACGGCCTGAGCGGTCTGGAGCCCTTGAAGACCGGCAAGCTTCTCCTGAACGGTAAGGACATGACCCACGCCTCCATCCGCAAGCGCTCTACCTCCGGCATGAGCCATATCCCCGAGGATCGGCATAAGCACGGCCTGGTTCTGGACTACCCGCTGGAGTACAACATGATCCTGCAGCGCTACTTCGAGGAAGACTTCACCAGCCGCGCCGGCTTCCTGAAGCGCCCCAGCATCCGCGAATATGCCGACCGGCTCATCGAACAGTACGATGTGCGCTCCGGCCAGGGCGCCGCCACGCCCGCGCGCGCCATGTCCGGCGGCAACCAGCAGAAGGCCATCATCGCCCGTGAGATCGACAAGAAGCCCGATCTGCTGATCGCCGTGCAGCCCACCCGCGGTCTGGACGTCGGCGCCATTGAATCCGTGCACCGGCAGCTTGTCGCTCAGCGCGACGCGGGCAAGGCGGTTCTGCTTGTCTCGCTGGAGCTCGACGAGGTCATGGATGTGCCCGACCGCATCCTCGTCATGTATGAGGGCGAGATCGTGGGCGAGCTGGATCCGAAGAAGACCACACAGGAAGAGCTTGGCCTGTACATGGCCGGCGCCAAGAGAGATGAGGTGAAGGCATGAAGAAAATTTTGAAAAATAACGCCGTCCAGTCTCTGATCGCCTCACTGATTTGTATTGTCCTGGGCCTTCTGATCGGCTACATCGTGCTGCTGTTCATCAATCCCCGCGGCGCGAGCGAGGCCATCCTGGCGGTCATCAAAAACTTCTGGAACTACTCCCGCGCAAACCTGCAGCTCAAGAACTTCGGCAGCACCCTCGTCAAGACTGCGCCTCTGCTGCTGTGCGCGCTGAGTGTGCTGTTTGCCTACAAGGTGGGTCTGTTCAACATCGGCGCCGCCGGTCAGTACGTCATCGGCGCCTGCGCGAGCCTCTACGCCGCGCTGGGCTGGGGCTGGGGCTGGCTGCCCTGCCTGCTGTTCGCCGTCGTCTGCGGAGCGCTCTACGGCGCGATCGTGGGCCTGCTCAAATCCTACTGCAACGTAAACGAGGTCATTTCCGGCATTATGCTCAACTGGATCGGCCTGTACAGCACCAACATGCTGCTCGCGAAGGTAAAGGAGTCCACCAGCCCCTACACGCTGCACCTCAAAAGCGCGGCGCCCCAGGCCATGCTGCCCACGCTGGGACTGGACGAGCTTTTTAACAACAAGAATGTCACCATCGCGGTTCCTCTGGCGATCCTGATCGCGGTGATCATCCTCATCATCCTCGACAAGACCCGTCTGGGCTACGAGCTCAAGGCCACGGGCAACAACCGCAACGCCGCCAAGTACGCCGGTATGGCGGAGCGGCAGAACATCATCCTTACGCTGATGATCGCGGGCGCGCTGGCTGCCCTGGGCGGCGCCTGCCTGTATCTGACCGACTTTGAGCAGTGGTCCGTCACGCAGTCCTCGGTGCCCGGCATGGGCTTTAACGGCATCGCCGCGGCCTTCCTCGGCGGCCTGAACCCCATCGGCACCATCTTCGCCTCCTACTTTATCCAGCATATCACCGTGGGCGGCGCCTTCGTGGACAAGACGATGTACTCCTCCCAGATTTCTGATCTCATCAGTTCCATCATCATCTATCTCTGCGGCTTTGTCCTCTTCATCAAGTACGCAATGAATACCGCCATTGCCAAGAGCGAGGACAAGCAGAAGCAAAAAGCCGTGAATTCCGGGAAGGGAGGCGAAAAGTAATGCTGCTTCTGATCCAGTACACTTTGATTTTTGCCTCGGTGCTGCTGCTGGTAGCGCTGGGCGGCTGTTTTTCCGAACACTCCGGCGTGATTAACCTGGGTCTTGAGGGCATTATGGTGATCGGCGCCCTGGGCGGCGCTCTGATGATGCGCTTCCTGCCCTCCGGTACGCCCGCCTTCTTTATGATCGTTCTCGTGCTGTTGAGCGCCGTTGTCTTTGGCGTGGCCTACTCCGCGCTGCTGGCGGTGGCCAGCATCAACTTCAAGGCAGACCAGACCATCGTCGGCACTGCGCTCAATATGCTGGGCGTTGCCGCCGCTACGGTTCTTGTCAAGGCCATCAACACCGCCGCGAATCCCGACGACGTCTCCTCCGAAATCCAGTACGCAGGCGCGAAAAAAGCGTTTCTGATCAACATCAACGGCTTTGAATTCAACTGGTTCATGTTGATCGCCGTCATTATGCTCGTGGTGGCCTATGTGGTGCTCTACAAGACCCGCTTTGGCCTGCGCCTGATGGCCTGCGGCGAGCATCCCCAGGCGGCGGACTCCGTCGGCATTAATGTGCACAAAATGCGTTGGGCGGGCGTTCTGATCTCCGGCGTGTACGGCGGTCTCGGCGGTATCTGCTACATTTTGGCGGGCGTGAGCGTGTGGAAGTTTGAAAACGGCGTCGCGGGCTTTGGCTTCCTTGCCCTTGCGGTCATGATCTTCGGCCAGTGGAAGCCGCTGCGCATCGGTCTTGCCGCGCTGCTTTTCGGCTTCTTCCGAGCGCTTTCCAACGTTTATTTTGGCTTCCCCTTCCTCATGGCGCTCAACCTGCCCGGCTCGGTGTATAACATGATGCCCTACATCATCTCTCTGCTGGTGCTGGCCTTCACCTCCAAGCGCTCCCGCGCTCCCAAGGCCGAGGGTATTCCGTACGATAAAGGTATGCGTTAAATGAGTGGCCAGTGGCCAGTGGATCACTGGCCGCCGGCTCTCGACAACGGAGGTATCGTTATGAGTCTCACTGTCGCGTATCCGCTGATCGTGTTGATCGGCTATCTGTTGGGCTCGCTGA
>CAJOCV010000134.1 GCA_905233785.1 uncultured Oscillospiraceae bacterium | reverse complement strand
ATGCAAATTTTTTCGATCTTGATCGTTTTCTTTACTGAAAACTGAAAACTGGATACTGAAAACTTAGGGGATGTGAAAAAGACTTTTTCACATCCCCTTTGTTATAGTTTTCAGTATTCAGAGTTCAGTTTTCAGTTCGTTATCTGAAAACTAAAAACTGAAAACTGAAAACTCTTACGCCAGCTCGTACAGCTTCGTGTACTTCTCCTCGAGATAATCGAGATAGTAGTCCGGATTCAGGCTCTCGCCGGTGATGGCGCGGATCCATTCGTCCGGGGTCATGAGCGAGGCAATATTGAACACATGCTCGCTCAGCCAGTCGCGGAGCTTTGTCAGCTCCCCGGCGGCGATGGCGGCGTACACGTCAAAGTCCTTCTGCATCGTGCGCAGGATCTGCGCGCCGTAGGCGTTGCCCAGCGCGTAGGAGGGGAAGTAGCCGTAGCTTCCCGTCCAGTGCACGTCCTGCAGGCAGCCGCGCGCGTCGTCGGGAACCTCCACGCCGAGATATTCCTGATATTTGGCTTTCCAGAGGGCGGGGATCTCGTCCACCGTAATCTCACCGTTGACGAAGGCCTTCTCCAGCTCGTAGCGCACCAGAATGTGCAGGCAGTAGCTCAGTTCGTCCGCCTCCATGCGGATCAGCCCCGGCTGCGCGAGGTTCACGGCCTCGTAAAGCTCCCGCTCGCTCACATCGTCAAAGCTTCCGCCGGAGAGCTCGCGCAGCTTCGGCATGACGAAATGGATAAACTCCTCGCTGCGCCCCACAATGTTCTCGAAAAAGCGGGAGATGCACTCGTGCATGGCGGAGGTCATGTTGTCCGCGCAGTGGTTGTCGTAAAGCGCCTTCGGCTCAAACTGCATGAAGAGCGCGTGCCCGCCCTCGTGCAGGGTGGAGAAGATGTTGGAGATGAAGTTTTCCTCATAGTAATGCGTCGTGACGCGCACGTCGTTGGGGCCGTAATGGTCGGTGAAGGGGTGCTCCGTGGTCATGAGCACGAGGGCACTCTCGCGCAGACCCTCCAGCTTCAGAAGATAGCGGGACATGGCCTCCTGCTGCGAAACCGGCACCGGGCGGGTCAGAAAATCGGCGCGGATGGGCTTGCCCTCGGTCCGGATGCGCTGCAGGAGCGGGACGATGCGCGCCTTGAGCGCGGCAAAGAAGGCGTCAAGCTGCGCAATGCTGCCGCCCTTTTCGTAATCGTCCAGGCAGGTGTCGTAATACGTCGCCTTCTTCTCGTCGCGCAGGTCGATCTCTTTTCGGGTGTAGTCGATGAGCGCGGCGAAGGAATCCCGGAACCGGGAAAAATCGTCCGCCTTCTTCGCCGCGAGCCAGTCGCCGTAAGCGCGGCTTGCCGCCATGTCCATCTCAAAGGAGAGCTTCGCGGAGATGTTCTTCGTGCGGGCGTAGTGGTCAAAAAGATGCTCCACGGCCTTCTTCTGCACGTCTGTCAAGCCTTCGCCGTCTGCGTGCAGCTCTGTGACAAGCTTCTGATAGCCCTTGGCGTGCGTCAGCTTGTGAAGGCGCTTTCCGAGAATGGCCATGTCCTTTCCGGCTTGGGCGATGCCCTCCTCCGGCGCGCAGCACTCCATGTCAAACTGCAGCTTGCCGAGACAGCGGCTGTAAACCTCGATCTCGTCGAGAAGCGTGGAGAGCTTCTTCCATTTCTGTTCGTTCGTCATTGTTGAATCCTTTCAGCTTGTAAGAATCGTAGGGACGAGCATTGCTCGTCAGTTCTTGAACTTGCGGTGGATTGCGGACGAGCAATGCTCGTCCCTACGGGAGCGGTCAGCCCGAAAAATGTTGGCACAGATGCCGGACGCAGCAGCGCTCACAGGCGGGCTTCCTCGCATCGCAGACCGCTCTCCCGTGCAGCACGAGACAGTGGCAGAAGTCGGAGGACTGCTCCGGCGGGAGGATTTTTCTGAGCGCCATCTCGATCTTCACCGGCTCCTTGCAATCATCCACCAGCCCCATGCGGTTAGAAAGCCGGATGCAGTGCGTGTCCACCACCGTGGAGCCGGGGACGTGGTACACATCCCCGAGGATGAGGTTTGCCGTCTTGCGCCCCACGCCGGGCAGCGCGGTCAGCTCCTCCATCGTGTCGGGCACTCTGCCGCCGTGCTTTTCCAGCAGCATCTGCGCGCAGGCCACGATGTCCCTCGCCTTGGCGCGGAAAAAACCGCAGGCGTGAACATACTGCTCGACCTCGGAAACGTCCGCCTCCGCGAAGCTCTCGAGCGTCGGGAAGCGGGCGAAGAGCGCCGGGGTGATCTGGTTGACGCGCTCGTCGGTGCACTGGGCGGCAAGGCGCACGGAGAACAGCAGCTCATACGCCTTGTCATAATCCAGCGTGCACTGCGCCTCGGGGTATTCCTCCAGCAGCAAGCGCACGATCTCGTTGACCTGTTCCTGCGTTCTCATGGGAACTTCTCCTTTTCTCTTTCGTCATAGACATTGTAACGGAAAGCCGATGCATTTTCAACTGCTCCGGCGGACAAAATGTTTACAAATCGGACTTGAAAAACAAAAGATTGCGCCTATAATGAAATCATTAAAGCAGACCATTGCGAAAGTCGTAAACAGGCTTAGATTTTTGCCCCGAAGGGAAATCAAATTGTTTTTGAGGCCGCTTTGCCGCCTCAAAAACACCTTAAGGCGAGCTAAGCGAGCCCTCATGCCGACCAAAACGGGCTTTAGCCCGTTGCGATAAGGAATTGAAAGGAGCTGCAACATGAACAGCAATGTTTCCAATGTGATCGACAAAATCAAGGAGATCGTCGCCAAGGGCAATGTCTCCCGTGTCATTGTGCGCAAAGACGAGAAGGTTCTGCTCGACCTGCCCGTGACCGTGGGCGTGGTCGGCGCCGTGGTGGGCATCACCGCCGCCAAGTGGGCGACCCTCGCCGCGCTGCTTGCCACCGTGGGCTTTGGCTGCACCGTCGAGATCGTCAAGGACAGCGGCGAGATCGTCAACGTTCTCAGCGAGGAGGACAGTCAGAAGCTGCAGAACAAGGCCGCCGACATCGTGGGCGACGTCAAGGACGTGATCGAGGACACCTTCAAGAAGGACGAATAAGCTGTTGCTGTTTTGAGCCGTGAGCGCTGAGATTGTTTCTTGATGGGTTTGATAAAGATCGGGAACTGTTTTCCTCAAACAGCACTCAAAACTCAATATTCTCAGAGTGTCAAAACAGGGGCTGTGAAAAAACTGCGTTTTTTCACAGCCCCTTCTTGGCGCTCTGAGGCGGCGACTTTTCGTCGCCGCCTGGAATCACGATGCCTTGGTAAAACTTTGCTGCCACCTATGGGGTTCGAGAAAACCGGCAGTTCACCGGCGCTTATGATCAACGATCGAAGGACGGGTTTACGGCGTAGAGGTTTTTCTGATCCATTTTGTCCATCGCAAGGCGCAGTGCCTCGCCGAAGCGCTGGTAATGCACGATCTCGCGCTCGCGCAGGTAGCGCATGACATTGTTCACATCCGCGTCGTCTGACAGGCGAAGAATATTGTCGTAGGTGACGCGCGCCTTCTGCTCGGCGGCGAGGTCTTCGTTGAGATCGGCCAGCACGTCGCCCTTGACCTGCATACTCGAGGCCGACCACGGAAAGCCCGAGGCCGCGGTCGGGTAGACGCCCGCTGTGTGATCTACAAAATAGGTGTCAAGGCCGGAGCGAAGGATTTCCTCGTCGCTCATGCGCCGCGTGAGCTGGTGCACCACCGCCGCTACCATCTCAAGGTGCCCCAGCTCCTCGGTGCCGATGTCGGTCAGCAGCGCCTTGAGCTCGGGGTAGGGCATGGAGTAGCGCTGGCTCAGGTACCGCATGGACGCGCCGAGCTCTCCGTCCGGGCCGCCGTATTGGCTGATGATGATTTTTGCCAAAGCGGGATTGGGGTTCTGGATCCGCACCGGGTACTGCAGCTTCTTTTCATAGACAAACATCTGTCAGCCCTCCCTTCTGCCGCGATATTCCCATGGCCAGGGATTCTCTGTCCAGGCGTAGCGATCACTGCCCAGCAGATCCTGCTGCGTGATGGGGCCGCAGGCGCGGGCGTAGCGCTCGCGAGCCTCCTGCCGCAGCGCCAGGAAGGTCTGATACATGGCGAAGGCTTCCGCGTCGTCGCTGTGGGTGTCAAGGTAAAGCTCCAGCTCGTCGGCCACAAAGTCAATGGCCATCATCTCGTGCATCGGAGTATCGGGCAGCGCGTCGTTGACTACGTTCATAAAGGGCAGATCCAGCCCCGGGAACAGTGTGCCGCGCGCAAGCGCGGCCGAGGTCTCATAGGTGTCGTTGGCGGTCTCCTGCATGGGAACGTAAGCCGCGGCCAGCGGCGCGTAGCTGGGCAGACTGCCGAAACGACTGTCGTTTCTGTTCAAGCTTGCTTCCTCCTGGAATCGGTTTGAGGGAAGCGCTGAGGAAATCGGCGTGAGCAGATTTCCGGAGATTTTGGGTTCTGATCAAGGCGGCTTTCCTGAGATACTTTGTATCCTCCGGGAAAGTGACAAAATCAGGGCGAAAATTTCCGGAAGCTGGGGAAGACGATTGATTCAGCGCGATACCGGGCTCCCTCGCATCATCCTATGAACAGGCGGACAAAAGAGTGCGGACAATAGTCCGGGTCTGAGGAAAACAGCGTTTCCTTCAGGACGATCCGCGAAAAGTTTTGAGTTTTGAGCGCTGAGCTTTGAGGAAAACGGATAAAGAAGAGACCATTACAGAAGCCGGTTTCCGGGAGTTTAAAAATTTTGATATAGCTGAAACAATATCGACTTTTTTCAAGGGTATCCCGTTTTTAAGGCGCTGAAAATGTTTACGAAAGAATCTCAAAACGCTCGACGCAAAGCCGGGGGCTGTTGCAAGATACGCGCATAGCCCAGTCACCACCTTAGGGAGGGGCTCGCCCCTTGAGAAAATGTTCGGCGAATTCGCAGATTGTACGAATTCGCCGAACATTTCTTTGCTATACGAGCTCTGGTTCGCCGGGAGGGCACAAGGCCCTCCCCTGCGACGCAACCAGGGTTTTCGCATTTGTTTCGCATTTTGCAACGCGCTCCCCCATTCAGAAGGACGGCATTTTTCCGCAGGCTGCTTTGGAAAGCGTTCCTACGGAATGGGGGCGCTTTCTCTCACGCCCCAATCCTTATACCATATTCCGATACTCTGTCGCGTCCGCTACGCTGTCGGGCGGGAAGAACTCCTCCACAGGGAAGCGGATGCGTCCGAAGAGCTCGCAGGGATCGTCCTCACTGCTGCCGGGGCATTCCTTGTCGGGCAGGCTGTAATCGTAGGCCGGGATCAGAAGCTGGGTGTCCCGCTCGAGCCGAACAAGGCTGAACTGACCGATGGTGGTATACCAGCGGCGCCCTTGCCCGTTCAAAACCAACGCTTCGGGGAAGGCGTCGGTGATGTAGGCGGGAATGTCTCCCGGCTCCAGCTCCCCGGGCGGCACAGCGCCCGCGTCCACAAGCTTCATGTGCAGCGCGATGGGATCAACGGCGTTTACCACCGCAATAGGCAGCTCGTCGCTCTCGCCGGTAGGGGCGGGCGCGTCGGAGGAGAAGGTCATGGAATTGCCCTCGCTGCCAAAGAGCATCACGCGCTTGTCGAAAATCGCAAGCCCCAGCGCCGCCTCCCCGGCGGGGAAGGTCTCGGCGGTGACACGGTAAAAATACGTGCAGTCCACCGTGTAATACCCTCGGTTGAAGCTGATGGGTTCGACGTTTACGTTGACGTGCAGCAGCTCCGCCGACCGGGGGCGAATGCTCAGCGCGTTTTCTATGTAATTTTGGGACGTGACCGTGGGATAGACCCGCAGATCATCCACGCAGTCCTTGTCACGGCAGCCGTCAAAAATTTTCCGCGTACTGACGGACACGGCCTCGCGGATCTGCGGGATTTCCTCAGGCCGATTGGATGCCACTCTCTCGGGCATAGAAACACCTCCATCAAACTGGATTCAGTACAGTCTATGCCGTAAATGAGATTTTGTGCTTGAAAAATCAGGAGGATGCAGTATAATACTGTATTATTACAGCTGACGGAGGGCGCTATGGACAATTTCGGTTTCATCCATGAAAAGCTGGACATCAAGATCCTGATCCTTTTTGTCCTGCGCCGCCTGCCCGGCACCGTCGATCCCGAGACGCTGCTGGAGCTGTGTCAGTGCGACGGGGGCATCGGCTATTTTGACTACTCCGACTGCCTGAGCGAGCTGGTGGAAACCGGGCACATCGAGCAGGATGAGGACGGCTATCGCATCACCGACAAGGGCGCGAGAAACGCCGACGCGGTGGAGAGCAGCCTGCCCTACATGGTGCGCATGAAGGCCACGCGGCTCCTCGCCCCGGTGGCGGAGCGGCTGCGGCGTGAGGCGATGATCCTCGCCCGCCATGAGACGAATGAGCTCGGCTGCACGGTGGAGCTGGGGATGTCCGACGGCAAGGGCGAGGTCGCGCATCTGCGGCTGCTGTGTGCCGGGGAGGAGCAGGCAAAACAGATCGAGAAGCGCTTTCGCATGAATGCGGAGGCGTATTATCAGAAAATCATGGACTTGCTGACGGAAGCATAAGCGTAAGGAGAGATTGCGGATGCAAACAAGGATTCCCGAGGGGTATAAAAGCCTCTTATCCATATACGACACCCAGAAGGCCATC
This sequence comes from uncultured Oscillospiraceae bacterium, assembly GCA_905233785.1. Classification (GTDB taxonomy): domain Bacteria; phylum Bacillota; class Clostridia; order Oscillospirales; family Oscillospiraceae; genus Limivicinus. The sequence continues at coordinate 2,877 of CAJOCV010000134.1, read as the reverse complement.
AGCCTGTTAAAACGCCTCTTTGAGGATCGGCTCGGCGCGCTGCTGAATCTTTACCGTGTGTCTGCGCCGCTTTTTGTGGAGGAGCATTCCGGCCTCAACGACAACTTAAACGGCTATGAGCGCCCGGTCTCCTTCGACATTCTGCGCTCTGAGCACAAGGCACAGGTGGTGCAGTCGCTCGCCAAGTGGAAGCGCGTGGCCTTGAAGCGCTATGGCTTCTACCCCGGCAAGGGGCTTTATACCGACATGAACGCCATCCGCCGCGATGAGGACGAGCTGGACAATCTCCATTCCGTGTATGTGGATCAGTGGGACTGGGAGAAGGTCATCCTCTCGGAAAACCGGAATCTCGACTACCTGAAGCTCACGGTCATGGACATCGTGACCGCCATCTGCGACACGCAGGACACCATGCAGGCCATCTATCCCCAGCTACAAAAGCTGGGGAAGCTTGAGCGCCGCGTCTCCTTTGTGACCGCGCAGGAGCTGGAGGATCGCTGGCCGGACAAAACACCCAAGGAGAGGGAGAACGAATGGCTCCGTGAGCACAAGACCGCCTTTATCATCGGTATCGGCAAGAAGCTCAGATCCGGCAAGCCTCACGACGGCCGCGCCCCGGACTACGACGATTGGGACTTAAACGGCGACATCATGGTCTGGAACGAGGCGCTGGAGTGCGCTTTCGAGCTCAGTTCCATGGGCATCCGCGTCGATCCCGCGTCCCTTGACCGACAGCTTACGCTCGCCGGCTGTGACGATCGCAGAGAGCTTCCGTACCACAGGGCGCTTCTAAACGGCGAGCTTCCCCTCACCATCGGCGGCGGCATCGGTCAGTCGCGCCTCTCCATGCTGCTGCTGGGCAAGGCGCACATCGGTGAGGTACAGGCCTCCATTTGGGATGAGACTACGGTCAAGGTCTGCGAGACGGCGGGCGTTGTGCTGCTGTGAAAACAAAAAACAGGGGCTGTGAAGAAAGCTCTTCTTCACAGCCCCTTTTGGAGCGGATGATGGGAGTCGAACCCCGTCAAACAACCCGTAAAAACCTTGTATTTTCAAGAATTTTAAGATTTTAGTTAGCATTTCAGTTAGCATTTTTGTAAAACGAAGCCATCTTGTTCTCGGCCTTCATTCGATCCTTGGCCGCAAGATGCGTGTAAATCTTGTGCATGGTCTGTGTATCGCTCCATCCGCCGATCTCCATTGTCTCCAACTCGCTCATACCGAGATGGTATGCGAGACTGGCAAAGGAATGTCGTAGCCCGTGAGTGCCTACCTCTGGCAGTCCGGCTTTCCGGCACGCCTTGTTGATCCGGTTGCAGATCGAGTCTCCGCCGCAGGTTATAACTGCGCCTTTTCGGTCTTTCTCAGGGATCGCCTTCAAGGCTGCTTCAAGCTCCGGAATCATAATCGGCAACGTCCGTGTCGATGACTTGTTCTTGTTGGCCTGCTTCTTCACAAACGTACCCGTCTCGTCCTTGACCACAGCGCCGCGAACGGAGATTCTTTTGTTGACAAGGTCAATGTTCGACCAGTCCAGAGCGAGGATTTCTGAGCGCCGGAGCGAGTGCAGCGCAAACAGTATGGGAAGCTCCATCGGCTGGCCTACAACAGACGACACAAGTATCTTGATCTGATCTGGCTCCAGCCATTCGCGCGTGTGTGGTATCATCGTTGGAAGCGTGACCTTCTTGGGCACGATCCCGTTTTCTTTGAGAACTGAACAGACGAAGTGATAGGCGTTCCGCAGCGTTTTCGGAGAGCAGAGCGAAGATTCACGATCGCATATCCCTTGCCAATCAGTCAGTTCGGAGAGAGGCTTGCCCATGGCTTCCTTGAAGCGTCCACTTTGAATGCGACGATAGCCGGTGATCGTAGAGGGGGAAAGCGTGTTCTGGCGCTTTTCAATATATGCGTCTATCGCCTTTGTCAGCGTCGGATCGACCGACGCTTTCTTTATTTCCCGCACACCCGCGCGATACTCGGCCTTGATCATCTCAGCCTTTCGGATGCACTCCTTCTTTGCTGGTTCGGTAACTGTCACCGATATACCGCCAAGGCGCATCTGGATAAACCAGTTACCGGAGCTCATTTTTCTCGGTTCAGGAACTTTCATAGGCAGGGTACCTCCTTAGAGCCCGTTTTGTTCGGCTCCGTAGACAGCTTGCTCATGCGTAAATCCTTCATATTCCAATTGTCTGATTAGCCCATCGCGGGAGAAAGCAGAGTAGTCAAGATATTCTTCTGCCGACTTCGCGGCCTGCTGGAACCAATCTGCGCCGCAATTATCCGCACCATAGGTAGCCTGCTCGTGCGTGTATCCCTCGAACTCCAACTGCCGGATAAGACCTTCATAAGAGAAAGCAGAATAATTCAGATAGTCATTAGCTGAGCGCAGCGCGTTGCTCTCTCCGGTAGTAGGTGTGTGCTTTCTGGTATCTTCAACCTCGGCTGCATAAAAGTCTTGCAGAACCTTTGGTGCGCCATAATAGAAAATCGGCATCTCCTCTACATCGGAATATCCGAAATAAAACGCTACGACTTTTACAAATTCATCTATCTCAGGGAAAGAATAATCAGAATTTGGCTCTTCTGCCGACTTAGTTTCTGCGGGAGGATTATTGTCCATCAGGTAAGTATAGAAATCCGCCACCATCGCATACCCGTACTCGGTCTGAAGAATAAATGTTTGAAACACTGCATCTTCCGGCCCTGTTTCCTCAGTACGGATTACTTTCCCAACCAGATAGCAAAGCGTTCCTTCGAGACCGTTTTCTGACGCGAAAGAAGTAAAGCACGCTTCCGGCGCTGGCTTTGCCTGGGCTACTATTTCTTTGTCAACTGTGAGCGGGTAAATTTCCGGTAAGCCCGTTGGTTCGA
>CAJOCV010000133.1 GCA_905233785.1 uncultured Oscillospiraceae bacterium | reverse complement strand
AAAGAAATGTTCGGCGAATTCGTACAATCTGCGAATTCGCCGAACATTTTCTCAAGACAATACTCCGTGCTGCCGGACGAGCGATGCTCGTCCCTACGGCGGTGACTGGGCTATGCGCGTATCTTGCAACCGCCCCCCATCAAACGTATTACCGAGTGGAGCCGCCCAGCTGCATGGCCTCCATGATCTTGTAGCGGTTCATCTGCAGGTGCTTTTTCATCTGGAGCGCTTCCTCAATGGGAATTTCCACGATGTCGCCCTCCTTGGTGCCGATGACACAGTTGATGCGCCCCTCTGCCAGCGCCTCCACAGCGTAATAGCCCATGCGAGTCGCGGTCTCGCGGTCTCGGGCGGTGGGAGAGCCGCCGCGCTGGATGTGCCCCAGGACGGTCACACGCGGATCAATGCCCACAGCCTCCTTGATCTTGGCGGCGATGTCCATCGCGTGCCCCGCTCCCTCGGCTACCACGATCATAAAGTGCGTGTTACCCGCGAGACGGGAATCGCGGATACGCTCCACCACGTCCTTCTCAAAATCAAGCTCATGCTCCGGTACAAGCACCGCCGTGGCGCCGACGGAAATGCCGACATACAGTGCGAGGAAGCCCGCGTTGCGGCCCATAACCTCCACCACAGAGCAGCGCTCATGGCTGGACATGGTATCGCGCAGGCGGTCGATGCACTCAATGGCGGTGTTGCAGGCAGTGTCAAAGCCGATCGTGTAGTTGGAGCAGCCCAGGTCATTGTCGATGGTGGCGGGGATGCCGACCACAGGGATGCCGAGGCGGCTGAGCTCCAGCGCGCCGCGGAAGGTACCGTCGCCGCCGATGGCGACGATGCCGTCCAGCCCCAGCATTTTGCAGGTGGACACGGCCTTCTGCCGCCCCTCCTCGGTCATAAACTCTTTGCTTCGGGCGGTGTAGAGGATGGTGCCGCCGCGGGAGAGGATGTGCCCCACGCTGCCGCGGTCAAGCGTCATAAAGTCGCTGTTGATAAGACCCTGCCAGCCTCTGCGGATGCCGATGCATTCAATGCCGTTTGCGTGCGCGGTGCGAGCCACCGCGCGGACTGCCGCGTTCATGCCGGGCGCGTCGCCGCCGCTGGTAAGAACGCCGATCCGTCTGACTTTTTTCTCCATCTTTCAGGCTCCTTTTTGATCGTTTTTTTGTCGGAAGCATAAAAATATGATAGCACAAGCCGCCCTGCTTTACAAGGGTGTTTTTGCGGCGGCAAAGCTGCCGTAAAAAACGGATAATGATGAAATCGGCAAGAGCGGATTTCAAGAAACGCAGCGTTCTGCGCAAGGTAAGTCCTTGCGCGGGAATCCTTTGCGTATGGCGGGAAATGGGCGGATCGTATTACTCCGCGCTTCCCCTGTTCTTTTGCAGCTCTTCCTCCTCCAGCACCCGGTAGGCCACCTTCCCCACCAGAGTCTTGGGCATATCTTCCTTAAACTCAATATCATAAGGCAAGGCGTATTTGGCGATGTGCTTGCGGCAGTAGGCCATCAGCTCCTCTTTGGTGCTGTCATCGGCCGTAACGCCTGGGGCGAGCTTGACGAAAGCCTTGACCTTCTGCATCTTATAGGGGTCGGGCACGCCGATGACGCAGCTCATCTGCACCTTGTCGTGCGCGTCGAGGATGTTCTCGATCTGGCCGGGGTATACGTTGTAGCCCGAGGAGATGATCATGCGCTTGGCACGCCCCTTGAAGTAGATGAAGCCCTGCTCGTCCATGGTGCCGAGGTCGCCGGTGTAGACCCAGGTGAGGCCGTCTGCGTGATGGCGGAGGGTCTGGGCGGTCTCCTCGGGGTGCTTCATGTACTCCTTCATCACCGTGGGGCCGGCAAGCAGGATCTCGCCCTCCTCGCCGTAGGGAAGCTCCCGCTCGGTGCCGGGCTCGACGATCTTGATATAGGTATCCGGGAAGGGCAGGCCGATGGAGCCTTCCTTCGCCATGTGCGGCGGCGTGAGGCAGCAGGCGGTGACAGTCTCGGTGGTACCGTAGCCCTCGCGCACCTGAATGCTGGCCTTGTGGTCGTAGAGGAACTTGTCAAACTTCTTCTTCAGCTCGACGGAGAGGCTGTCGCCGCCGGAAAACACGCCCTTGAGGCAGCTCAGGTCGGCGCCCTCCATGCTGGGGAGCCGCAGCAGCGCCTCATACAGCGTGGGGACGCCCGCGATGAAGTTGCAGCGGTACTTCACAATATCCTTGGCGTAGCTCTTGGCGGTAAAGCGCGGGATCAGGATGCACCTGCCGCCCTGAGAGAGCATTGTGTGGATGCACACGCCGAGGCCGAAGCCGTGGAACAGCGGCATCGCGGCCAGCATCTTGTCTCCGGGACGGAACATGGGGTTCGTCGCGATGACCTGCTGCCCGAGGGCGTTGAAGTTTTTGTTCGTGAGCACGATGCCCTTCGTGGTGCCGGTGGTGCCGCCGGAGTACAGGATCACGGCGGGGTCATCGGATTTGCGCTGCACCTTATAGTTATAGAAGCAGTGCTCCGAGAGCTTCATAAATTCGCGCCAGCGGATGACGGGCGCGTCCTTCGGGATGGGCTTGATCTTCCGTCCCTCGGTGAGCATGTAGCCGGCGCGCACGGGCTTCGAGAGCGCGTCCTTCACGGAGGCGATGATGATGTTCACGACCTTCGTGTTCTCGCGGATGGACTCGAACTTGTGGTAGAACTGGTCAAGGGTGATGGCGGTGACGGATTCCGATTCGTTTAAGTAAAACTCGATCTCCTTCTCGGCGGAGAGGGGGTGGATCATATTGCCGATGGCGCCGACAAGGTTCACGGCATAGAACATATAGATGGCCTGCGGGCAGTTGGGCATGGCGATGGTGACCTTGTCGTTTTCACGCACGCCGATGGTCTTGAGCGCCTTGGCGCAGCGCTCGATCTCGCGCACCATCTCTTTATAGGTGGTAGACTTGCCCATGAAGGTAAAGGCGATATTGTTGGGGTACTTTTCACTGATTTCCAGCACCTTGTCATACATGGAGCCCTCAAAGTACTCCAGATGCAGCGGCAGATCGCCCAGATACGGCGCCCAGGGCGTCTTGGCGGTAATGTTGTCCATTTACGGTTAAATCTCCTTGGAATTGTAATCAAATCCGCTGGGCTCGCCCAGGGGCTTTTCCAGCAGCTCGGGATGCGCGCAGATATATTTTAACAAGCGCAGGGAGCGCACAAAGTAGAAGCCGTCCCCGATGCGCTCATCGAGCGTCGCGCCGATCTCCAGCACGTCGCGCAGCTGCTCCGTGCCGTCCGGCATGGGGAGCTTTTCCTTGTGCACGGTGCCCACGGTGACCATGATGCTGTTGGTGCCGTAGTTGTTCAGATGGTGATACACGGCGGGGCCGCGAATGCTGCCGAGATTGGAGAGCAGCACGGTGGAATAGTTGCTGTCCCCCTCGGTGAGGGCTTTGGGGTTTACGCCCCAGAAATCCAGCCAGCGCACCACGCGCACAATCAGCATCAGCAGCAGCCGCGGCACCTTGGCGAAGGCGTCCACCGTGGAATCAAAGCCCCCGGCGGAATGCTCCGTCTTGCGCGCCTCATGCACCTTGCCCGCGATCTCAAAGCTGACGGAGGCGAGGTTATCCGTGTCCTTTGGCACGAGATACATGAAGGCCTCCTCCGCGTTGTCGGCAAAGCGGCGCTTGGCCATAAAGCTCAGACTGATCTCGCGGCGCTCATACATCCTGCGCCCCTGCACAAAGCGGTTCATCTTCGGCCGCTCCCGCACCATGCGGGCGATCGCCGTAATCAGCGCGTGAAAAATCGTGGTCTTGTAGTCCGGGTGCTTCGCGTTTTCCCTCTCGAGATACGCCATCAGCTCGGTCACATCCAGCTTATCGTTTAAGTAAACCTCCGCGTCGGTGCGATTGGGCATGATATGCATCATCAGGGTCGTAAGCCCCGACACGTCCCGCACCCAGCGCCCGTCCCGCCGGTCGCCCGGGCGTCTTTTCTCCTGGCTCATGCTTCCTCCCTAAAATGTATTTTCTTCACCTATTGTATACGAAATCGCGCGATAATGCAAGCGCTGCGGGAATGATCTCATGCTTATTTCCCCGAATGCCCGGGTGCGGCTCGGGGAAACAGGGCGGGTTTCCTCCCGCCGCGCCAAAAGGCGGGGCGTGATCACGCCCCGCCCCGCGGCCTCATCGCCGCTTGACAATTTTCCGTTTTGGTTGTATCTCTATATAGGAATACAGGTTCCTCAACCGGCGCCTTCTTTCTCTCTCGCCCGGAAAACCGTCCGGGCTTAGTATGTGCCGCATACCTGCAATTATGGGGGTGATTTTTTGGAAACTTTGTCCAGTCTTTTGATGCTTGGCGCCGCGGCGCTGTTTATCGTCCTGCTGATCCGGATTCTCGCCGCGCCCATCAAGAAGCTATTCAAGCTTGCGCTCAACGCCGGGCTCGGCCTTGTCGGGCTTTTTATCTTCAACTTTTTCGGGGAATTTGTGGGTCTGTCGATCCCGATCACGCTGCTGTCCGTGCTGGTGACGGGCTGCTTCGGTGTTCCGGGGCTGCTTCTGCTCGTGCTGGCGCAATTTCTATTCCGATAGGAACAGCAAGGGGGATGGGCGTGCTGCAAAATGCGACAAGCCGCGTAAAGCC
>CAJOCV010000132.1 GCA_905233785.1 uncultured Oscillospiraceae bacterium | reverse complement strand
ACGCTCATGACGTTCTTGAACTTCATCTGCAGCTCCACGCTCTGCCGCGGGTACAAGAGCGCCTGCTCCAGCATCTCCGGAGACATGATGGCGCTTGCCACCTGCAGAGAGCCGAAGGCGGCGGTCAGCCCCTCCTCCACGCGAAGGCGCAGCTCCTTATTGCGTTTTACCACGTCCATAAACTGTCGCATCAGCTCGTCGCGCTTATCCTTCAGGAGCTTATGCCCGCGCCGAGCGGTCTTGAGACGCCCTTTGAGCTGGTTGAGCACCATTCTGGTCGGGGTCACAGTCGTATTTGCCAAAAAGTTTCACCTCCGTTTTCTCAGTAACGCGTGGGAAGCTCAGTTTTCCGGCAGATACTTGTCGATGAACTCAGGCTTGATGCGCTTGAGCTCACGGCGGGGCAGGATGCTCAGAAGCTGCCAGCCGATGTCCAGCGTCTCCTGAATGGAGCGGTTGGTGTTGTTGCCCTGGCTGACATAGACCTTTTCAAACTCCTCGGCAAACTTGGCAAAGAGCTTGTCATCCTCGCTCAGCGCGGCCTCGCCCAGAATGGTCATGAGCTCCTTGGCGTCCTTGCCGCGGGAGTAGGCGGCAAAGAGCTGGTTCATCGTGCCGGCGTGATCCTCGCGGGTCTTGCCGACACCGATGCCCTTGTCCTTGAGTCTGCTCAGAGAAGGCAGCACGTCCACGGGAGGCACGATGCCCTTGCGGAAAAGCTCACGGCTCAGGATGATCTGTCCCTCGGTGATGTAGCCGGTCAGGTCGGGGATGGGGTGAGTCTTGTCGTCCTCGGGCATGGTCAGAATGGGGATCATGGTGATCGAGCCCTTCTTGCCCTGGCGGCGGCCCGCGCGCTCATAGAGCGTGGCAAGGTCGGTGTACATATAGCCGGGATAGCCGCGGCGGCCGGGGACTTCCTTCTTGGCGGCGGAAATCTCGCGCAAGGCTTCGGCATAGTTGGTAATGTCGGTCAAGATGACCAGCACCTGCATATCCTTCTCGAAGGCCAGATACTCCGCGGCGGTCAGCGCCACACGCGGCGTGGAGATACGCTCGACCGCGGGGTCGTTTGCGAGGTTGGAGAAGACCACGGTGCGGTCGATGGCGCCGGTACGGCGGAAGTCGTTGATAAAGTACTCAGACTCCTCAAACGTGATGCCGATGGCGGCGAAGACGACGGCGAAGCTCTCATTGTCGCCGAGCACTCTGGCCTGACGCGCGATCTGTGCGGCGAGCGCCGCGTGGGGCAGGCCCGAGCCGGAAAAAATGGGCAGCTTTTGTCCGCGAACCAGGGTGTTCAGCCCGTCGATGGTGCTCACGCCGGTCTGGATGAATTCTGCGGGATAGGCACGGGCGGCGGGGTTCATGGGCAGACCGTTGATGTCCATGTGCTTCTCGGCCAGAATGTCGGGGCCGCCGTCGATGGGCTGCCCCATGCCGTTGAAGACGCGCCCAAGCATGTCCTCGGACACGGCGAGCTGCTGGGGGTGACCCAGAAAACGCACCTTGGACTCGGCAAGGTTGATGCCCTGCGCGGATTCAAACAGCTGTACGACCGCGCGGTCGCCCTCGACCTCAAGCACCTTGCAGCGGCGCACCTCGCCGCTGGGAAGCTCGATCTCGCCGAGCTCGTCGTAGGTAACGCCCTCGACATGCTCCACGATCATCAGCGGGCTTGCGATCTCCCGTATGGTCTTGTATTCTTTGATCATTCGTCCTCACCTCCGGCAATGACTTGCTCGATCTCCTTCTTCATCTCGGCGCTGATGGCGTCATAGGCCGCCTGATAGCTCTCGGCGTCCGCCATCTTGGCGCGGCCGATCTTCTCACGGGCGGCAATCGCGAACAGGCCGTCCATGCTCGCGCCCTTGCCGAGCGCCTCGCGGCACAGGCTGTCGAAGCGCAGCACCAGATCCAGCAGCGCAAACTGCTTGCCGTAGGAGGAGTAGGCGTCTTCGTCCACAAAGGCGTTCTGCTGCAGAAAGTCCTCGCGGATGCTCTTGGCGGTCTCCATGGTGAGGCGGTCGGCGGAAGAGAGCGCGTCCTGACCGACAAGGCGGACGATCTCCTGCAGCTCGCTCTCCTCCTGCAGGATGTGCATGGCCTTGGTACGGTTTTGCATATAGGTCTCGCCAAACTGCTCGGTGTACCAGGGAGCCAGGGAATCCAGATACAGCGAGTAGGAGGTCAGCCAGTTGATGGCCGGGAAGTGACGGGCATAGGCAAGGCTCGAGTCCAGCGCCCAGAAGACCTTGACGATACGCATCGTGGCCTGGGACACCGGCTCGGAAATATCGCCGCCCGGAGGCGACACGGCGCCGATGGCGGTGACAGAGCCGCGGCGCTCATCGCTTCCGAGGCACTCCACCACGCCCGCGCGCTCGTAGAACTGCGCGAGGCGGGAGGCGAGGTAGGCGGGATAGCCCTCCTCACCGGGCATCTCCTCAAGACGGCCGGACATCTCGCGCAGCGCCTCCGCCCAGCGGGAGGTGGAGTCAGCCAGCACCGCCACGTCATAGCCCATGTCGCGGAAATACTCCGCGATGGTGATGCCGGTGTAGATGGAGGCTTCACGCGCCGCGACGGGCATATCGGAGGTATTTGCGATCAGAACGGTGCGCTTCATCAGCGGCTCGCCGTTTCTGGGATCCTTGAGCTCAGGGAATTCCATCAGAACGTCGGTCATTTCGTTGCCGCGCTCGCCGCAGCCGATGTAAACCACAATGTCCACGTCCGACCACTTGGCAAGCTGATGCTGCACCACGGTCTTGCCCGAGCCGAAGGGGCCGGGGACGGCGGCGGTACCGCCCTTTGCGATCGGGAACATGGTATCAATGATACGTTGACCGCTGTTCATGGGACGGGCGGGAACATATTTTTTCTCGTAGGGTCTGGCAATACGCACAGGCCAGCGCTGCATCATGGTCAGCTCGTGCTTCTTGCCCTTGTCGTCCTTCACGACGGCGATCACGTCAGTGACCACATGCTCGCCGCTCTCGACGCTCAGAACCTCGCCGGAGATGCCGCGCGGCACCATGATGCGGTGGAGAATGGCGCTGGTCTCCTGCACCGTGCCCAGCACGTCGCCCGCAATGACCTTATCGCCGGGCTTGGCCACGGGCACAAAGTCCCACTTCTTCGTGCGGTTTAAGGCAGGCACATCGGTGCCGCGGGTGATGGAGTCGCCGGTGAGGGCGCGCATCTCGGGCAGGGGGCGCTGGATGCCGTCATAGATGTTGTCCAGCATACCGGGTCCGAGTTCCACGGACATGGGCATTCCGGTGGTGACGACCTCGGCGCCGGGGCCGAGACCGGAGGTCTCCTCATAGACCTGGATGGAGGCGCGATCGCCTGTCATATTCAGAATCTCGCCGATCAGCCGCTGAGAGCCCACGCGCACCACGTCGGAGACGTTGGCGTCCGCCAGACCCTCGGCTACGACAAGCGGACCGGATACTTTGGTAATTCTTCCGCTCATTTACAAAATCCTTTCCTAAAAGGCTGACTGCCAGTGAAAAGTGAAGATTGAACAGTGAACAGTTGCGGTGTCCCCCTCCGGGGGACGAATTTCAATAAGTCGCAAAGCGACACCATAACTTTTCACTTTTCACTTTTCATTCTTCACTGTTTTCAGTCGCCCAGAATATTGGTGCCGACGGCGCGCTCGACGGCTGCTTTCAGCGCCGACTGGCCGAGGCCGATGGAGCCCTCGCGCCCCGGGATCAGAATGATCGCAGGGCTGGGGCTGTCCTTGAATTTGTCGATATCCGCGGTAAGCTGCTGCGCCAGTCCCTCTTCGATGTAGATGATGGCATAGTCCCCGCTTTCCCGGGTGAGATGGCGCAGCGCGTCCCGCGCCTCCTGAGCGTTCGCGGCAGGGCAGGTATCGAGCCCCAGCGCCTTGAAGCCCATGACGGTCTCGCGACCTCCGATGACCGCTATTTTAAGCATACAGATCACGCAGCCTTTCCCGGATCACCTGGGGCGCGATGCCCGCAAGTCTGCCCGTTAAGATCATGCGCACCGCGGTGATCTCATTCTCCACGGCGGCAAGGTAGGCGATGGCGGGCTCTTCCCCGTAGCCGACGAGCTTGGCCTCACGCAGATAGGCGTTCACCGCGTTGTCGCAGGCAAGCTCGAAGCTTGTCATGCTGCCGCCCTGCGCCGCCTGCGCGCCAAGCTCCGCCGCCTTCTCAAGACGGCTCGCGCCAAAGAGCTCCGCGAGCGCTTCCCCGCTGCCGCAGCCTGCGATCCGTTCCGCGTCAACCTTGCCGCCGGGAACCAGCGCCTCCCGCAGGTAGCCGCTGTTCTTGCCCATGCGCAGCGTGCGCACGGCGGAACGGAGGTTCGTGCTGTCGGCAAGGATCGCGGCATAGCCCTTGAGAAAGCTGCTGCCGGACGCCTCAGCCGCGGCGGAAAGCTCGGCAAAGTACGCCTTGTCCAGCGTGAAATCCGCAAGCTGGGGATTCGCCGTGCGGGAGAGGATGCTCCCCGCCTCCTGTACGGCCTTGGCAAAGGCCTTGGGGATGTCCTGCCAATGCTCCTCGCGGATGGCGTTTTCGAGCTTCTCCGGCGAAACGCGACCGGAGGCGGTGAGCAGGGCGCTTTCCCGCAGTCCCTGGGCGTCCGCCTTGAGGATTACCTTGGCGTTATGATAATCGTATTTGATGCGGAAGAAGTCGGGGCTCATGCTCTCCAGCTCCTTGAAGACCTCGACCCGACGCGCGGCAAGCGCCGCCTCGATCTCGGGCGCCTTCATCCGGGAGAAGTCCTCATAGCCGCAGTCGGTCAGGAGCTTGGCGCAGTCCTCGAACGAGGGCGCGTCCAGCATACGCTCGGCCTTTTCGCGCGTCAGCATTCTCGCTTCTCTCGCCCGCAGCATCGCGGAGAGGAAGAGATAGGCTTCTTTTTTCGTTGCCAAATTCATTTCCCTCCTTTGTCTGAGGGCTTATGCAAAGAGGAGGCCTGCGACTTCGGCAGCCAGTTCTCCCCGCTGAAGCTCCACCAGAAGCTCGGCGGTGCAGTTGGCCTCCACATTGCCGCGGCGCAGGATCAGACCGCCGACAATCTCGCGCGTCTCGTCAGAGAGCGTGAGCTTTCCGCCGGGGATTTTCGCGTTCGCGGCCTTGACGACCTTGTCCCCCACAGCGGCGCGGTCTTTGGCGTTAAGGATGATCTGCTCGTCATGGCTTACGGAGGCGTTCGCCGCGAGCTTTGCGAGGAAGGCGACATAGTCCTTCTCCGGCAGCCTCACCAGCGCCTTGAGCGCCTCGTCAAAGGACTTGGCGACCATCTCCTGCTTGACGGCGAGGATGGCCTTGCGCGCTTCCATCTGGTCGATGCGAGTTCGGCTGTCCATCTCGTCCTGGCAGGCCTTCACGCCGGCGCGGATGCGCTCGGAATAGCGTTCCGCCGCCTGCTTGTCATAAGCGGCCTTGATTTCACTGCACTGCTGCTCGGCCTCCGCGAGAATGGCGTCCGCCTCGTCCTTTGCGTCAGCCGCGATATGGGCGAGTATTTTTTCAGTGCCTTTCATAGCGTCTCCTATCTGCGATCAGCCGAGGGTGACGGCGGAGAGCATCATGAAGGAAGCCAGCAGAGAAAGGATAGCGTAGAACTCAACGGTGATGCAGAGGATCATGCCCTTGGACCAGTCGTCGGGCTTCTTGGCGAGGATGTTGACGGAAGCGGCAGCGACCTTGCCCTGCGCGATACCGGACAGGAGACCGCCGAAGGCGATGGGCAGGCAAGCGGCCAGCACCTGCAGCCCCTGCGCAACAGTGATAGCGTCCGCCGCGACGCCGGAAAGCTTGCTGTAAGCAAGGAACCAAATGACGAAGCCGTACAGACCCTGGGTGCCGGGGATGACCTGCAGGATCATGGCCTTACCGAACTTGCTGGGATCCTCGGAGACGAGACCCGCGCCCGCCTCACCGGCGATGCCGGTACCTTTGGCAGAGCCGATGCCCGCCATGAATGCCGCGAGGCCTGCGCCCAGCAGACCGAGTGCGTAACCGCCGAAGGTTTCAAGAAAATTCATTGTTGTTTCCTCCTAAAATATGTGTATTTATTATTGTCTCGCAAAATGGAGGCGCACTCACGCTCCCCGGAGGGAATCGTAATCGTTTTTGGCGGGGCTTTGCCTCGGCAAAAACTCCCTGAGGCGAGCTGAGCGAGCCCTCGCTTCGACCAAACGAGGCGTCTCACGCAAGCCTCGTGCGATAAAAGCGAGTCCCTCGATTGCGAACTTCAGCTTCGCAATCGAAATTTATTCTTCGGGATTGATATATTTGCTGCGGATCGACAGCGGGGCAAAGGGCTTGCCGCCGTCCTGATAGAACTTGCCGAAAAACTCCAGGCACTGAAGACGAAGGTCGTGCACAAAGCAGCCCAAGAGGTTCAAGCCGAAGTTCAGCGCGTGACCGATCAGGAAGATGACGAGGAAAAGAATCCCCGAGAGCGGCGTCACACCGTTTGCCGAGGGCATGGCGGCGATGGTGTTGAACACCTGCGCCACAACGCCGCCGGCGAGCATCAGCGCCATGATACGCGAATAGCTCAGGATGTCACCGAACCAGCCGGTGAGCGTGTTGTAAATGCAGCCGAAGGCCGCCGTCACCTTGCCGAAGCCCTTCTCGTGCCGCCCCGCGCCGAAGAGCAGCATCGCGGCGCCGACAATGATGATCGAAAGTCCCAGATTGTGCAGCATCCGTGAGGGGACAAGCCCCAGCAGCTCGAGCGCGAGCAGGATGCCGCCGAGCAGGATGATCCAGAGCGAGCCTTCTTCGAACACACCGTCCAGAAGATTGCCGTTCTTTTTCTTCTCAACAAAGGAGACGACCATACCGGCGTTCAGGTGGATAAGCCCCAGCCCCATCGCGCCGTAGAGCACCATCGTACTGTCCCGCACCGGGCTGAAGAGCGCCGGAAGCCCCTTCCAGTCGGAACCGAACATCCCCGCGATCACCTCGGGGGCGTTGCCGAAGAGGCCGCCCGTCAGCGCGCCGAAGATGAAGGTGGAGACGCCGCCGTACAGCAGCAGCTGGCAGAAGGCAAGGCTCCCACCCCGGGGCTTGAGCTTTTTCAGTCCCACCAGCGCCGCCGCGATCATCACAAGACCGTAGCCCATGTCCGCCATCATCAAGCCGTAAAACAGGAGGAAGAAGGGCGCCATCAAGGGGTTCGGGTCCACCGTGCCGTAAGCCGGGAGGCTGTACATATCGGTGACCATGTTGAGGGCGTTCGTGAGTTGGTTGTTTTTGAGCTTGACCGGCACCTCGGGGTACTCGTCCTTCTCCGGGTCGCGCAGCTCCCAGGCGCAGTCATACTTTTCAAAGAGCGCTTCCAGCTCCGCCTCCCGCTCGGCGGGCGCCCAGCCCTCGAGCACCAGCGTCGTCTCGGTGCCCATGAGGCGTTCCTCCGCCTCCGCCGTGGCGATGCGGGTGGAGAGCTTGTCGCTTGCAAGCTTCATTTCGTCCCTGTGGACGCTTTCAGCTATGATCTCCTCGATCAGCGCCGCTTTTTCGCCGCCAAGCTTTTGAAGCTCCGCCCGGGCATTTGCGGCGGCCTCCTTCGGCGTTCCGCTCAGACCGTTCAGCGACGCCGCCGTGAAACCGAAGCTGCGCAGCGCTTCCTGCGCCGCGTTTGCCTGCTCGCGCATACACAGCAGCGCCACATAGTGCGCGCTTTTATCGTCGCTCACCGGGAACAGTTCCGCCTCATCGGCAGCTTCCGCAAGCGCCTCAACAGCGTCCCGGAGGCTCACCTTTCCGGGAATCGCCCCCAGCACCAGTTCGGTGCGCTCCGTGCCGGAAAAGTCCAGCGGCAGATCGAGACTCATCCAGGGCTGCAGCGATTCGACCACGCCGCGAAGGCGGCTCTCCTCCGCTGCAAGGCGGCGGATCTGCTCGTGCCGATCGGTGATCCTCCCCGCCGCGGACAAAGCGTCCTCTATGCCCTCGTCCTCGAGGAACACTTCTCCCGCCAGTTCCGGCTTTGCCGCGAGCAGCTTGCTCTTCACCGGGGCATACTGCCCCAGCAGCTCCAGCGCATGGTCAAGCGACGTCTGCCGGGTTCGCAGCGCCATCAGGCCGCTGCTCTCCGGCCGCAGGCTTTCGCTTTCGCGCAGCTCCTCCCCGGTTTCGGACACCTGCACGCAGCCGAGCTTTGTCAGCTCGCGCAGCAGCGCGTCCTTCCGGGAACGAACGGCGAGCAGGCGAAGCCGTTTCATTCGTAAAATGGCCATGTCAGTTGTTCACTATCCTTTCCACAATGAGCGCCGCGGCCTGATCGAGCCTTGCCTCCGCCTGTTTGCGAAGCTCAGCCTTTCGGCCTTCCAGGATCTCCGCCTGTTTGGCAGCCTCGCTCCTGTATTTTTCCTCCGCCTTGGCATGCAGCTCACGCAGCTCGGCGTCCGCCTTGGCGTCCGCTGCCGTCAGCGCGGCACGGCCTGCTGCCTCCGCATCGCTCAGATACTGTCTGGCCTTCTGCTCGGCCGCCTGAATGGCGGCCTTGGCCTCCTTCTCCGCAGCGGTAACACTGGCAATTGCCTCCAATGACATGGACACACCTCCTCTTCCTTGAAATTCCGGGGTATTATGTTCGTCCGTGCCAAAAGCACAAAAACTCTAACAGATGTATCATACCGCAGAAGCGCCCCCGTTTCAAGGGCAATCTTCTTTTTCCCTCTGTTAAAATTGTATCTTCATTTATGAATACATATTTCCCACGGATTGTTTACAGCCCGCCAAGCAAAAAGGACTGCGGATTCGCAGTCCTTTTTGTGGGTTCTTATGGGAATCAGAGCGCGTTCGTCTTATTGACCAGCGCGGTCAGATCGACATATTCCTCGGGAGCGGCCTCAACGGACTCGTCGGTCTGCTCCTCAAAGTCGCGGTACATGCTAAGCCCCGAGCCCGCAGGGATGAGCTTGCCGATGATGACGTTCTCCTTCAGACCCACAAGGTGATCGACCTTGCCCTTGATGGCGGCGTCGGTCAGCACCTTGGTGGTCTCCTGGAAGGACGCGGCGGACATCCAGCTCTCGGTGGCGAGGGACGCCTTGGTAATGCCCATGAGAAGCTGGGTGTAGGTTGCGTGGCTCAGCCCCTCCTCGCCGGCGGCGATACGCTCGTCCACGGCGCGGTTTGCGTCCTTGAGTTGGGAGATGTCGATGGTGGCGCCGGACAGAAGATCGGTGCTGCCCGCCTCCTCCACGCGCACCTTGCGCATCATCTGGCGGACGATGACTTCGATGTGCTTATCGTTGATGTCAACGCCCTGCTGACGGTAAACCTTCTGAACCTCGCTTGTGATATAGCTGCGCACGCCCTGGCGGCCAAACTCATCATCATCAATACCGCGGATACGCAGCACGTCGTGGGGATTGAGCGCGCCGGAGGTAAGCTCCTGACCGCGATCGACATGGTCGCCGTTGTG
>CAJOCV010000131.1 GCA_905233785.1 uncultured Oscillospiraceae bacterium | reverse complement strand
CATACGATCACTTCTCGGAGAAAGAGCTGACCTATCTGGGGAAAGAGCGGGATCTGGTCTATTACGCTATCCACCGGGCTTCTAAGCGTTCCTGCTGAACGACCCTCTATCTAAAGATGGAATACCCGCTTAGCCCTGACAGCTCGAGCGCCTTACAAAACTGTCACCAGCATGTCACCCGATTCGATGTTGGAAGCGAGAACGTTTCGGTACAATGATGCCATCAACCGAAACGGAGGACAGTAATATGGAAATCTTAAAGGTCACCGACCTGAAAAAGACGTATACATCCCGCCTCGGCGGAGCACAGGTGCAGGCCCTCAAGGGTGTGACATTTACCGTGGAGCAGGGCGAGTATGTCGCGATCATGGGCGAGTCCGGCTCCGGCAAAACAACGCTTTTGAACATCCTCGCCGCGCTGGACAAACCCACCTCCGGCTCGGTGGAGCTGGAGGGAAAGTGCCTTGACGCCTTGAAGGAAGACAAACTGGCTGTCTGGCGCAGAGAGAATCTGGGATTTGTGTTTCAGGAGTTCAATCTGCTGGACACATTTTCACTGAAGGACAACATCCTGCTCCCGCTGGTGCTTGGCCGCACAGATGTCCGGGAGTTGGAACGCCGTCTGGAGCCCGTTGCGGCTTCGCTCGGCATCACGGATATCCTGAACAAATACCCCTATGAGGTCTCCGGCGGACAGAAGCAGCGGGCTGCCGCAGCCAGGGCGCTCATCACGGAACCGAAACTGCTTTTGGCGGACGAGCCCACCGGCGCGCTGGACTCTCAGTCCTCCGCAGAGCTGCTGCGAGTGTTCTCCCAGATCAATCGGAACGGGCAAACCATCCTGATGGTCACCCACTCCACAGACGCGGCGTCCCACGCGAACCGGGTTCTGTTCATCCGGGATGGTGTGATCTTCCACCAGCTCTATCGCGGCGATTCGACCAACGAAGAGCTGTACAAAAAGATCTCCGACACCCTCACGATGCTGCGAACAGGGGGTGACAGGGGATGAAACACGGATTCTATTCCAGAATTGCGAAGGAAAACATCCAAAAGAACAGACGGCTTTACATCCCGCGCATTCTGGCAGAGGCGGGACTTCTGGGCTGCTTTTACATCCTGCTGACGCTGGCGATGGACGCCAGGCTGTCTGAGGCGCTGGGAGGCGCGTATCTCTCGGCTTTTATGTCTTTCGGGGCCGTGGTCATCGGACTGCTCTCCTTCATCCTGATCCTGTATGTCAACAGCTTCCTGATGAAGCGGCGCAAGAGCGAGTACGGACTTTACAATGTGCTGGGCATGGAAAAGCGGCATGTCGTGAAGCTTCTTTTTACGGAATCCCTCATAACCTCCCTGCTTTCCATTGCGCTGGGGCTCCTGCTGGGGGTTCTGTTCTATAAAGCGTCCAGTCTGCTGATCTGCCGGCTGATGCGCAGCGGGATCGTGGCCGGCTTCTACTACCTGAACGCTGTCACGCTGCTGATCCCTGCCGGGATCTTTCTGGCGCTGGATCTGTTCGCTTTCCTGATCAACAGCATCACGATCCTCCGCATGAAGCCGGTGGAGCTGATGGCCGGAAAACACGCGGGGGAGAAGGAACCCAGGATCCGCTGGCTGCTTCTGATCATCGGCCTTCTCACTCTCGGGTCAGGCTACGCTTACGCGCTCACGGTAAAGAGTCCGTTGGCTGCCCTTGTGGGCTTTTTCGCGGCGGTCATCCTCGTCATCATCGGAACCTACTGCTTGTTTGTCACCGGCACGACCTTTGTACTCAAATGCCTGAAACGGAATAAAGGCTATTATTATAACTGTCGGCACATGCCAGCCGTGGCGGGGCTGCTGTTCCGCATGAAGCAGAATGCAGTGGGTCTGGCTTCCATCGCCATCCTGGCCACCGGCGTGCTGGTGATGATCTCCACCACCGTCAGCCTCTACAGCGGCGTGCAGGACACGGTGAATACCAATTACCCGCAGCAGTTATATCTTTCGGCCAATCAGACGGAGGACGATACAGTCACATCTATCCCTTCGTCTAGCTTAACTGAGATAGTAGAAAGTGCCGCCGAAGAATATGGTCTGCAAATTGAGCATATCGAGGCTGAAAAGATGCTCACCGTATCCTACCTCACAAGAGGCGACGCCCTGCTGACCAAAACCGAGGTCACAGGCGGCTGGAGCCCGGAAGAACTCACCGGCGCGATCTTCATCACCGAGAACACCTACACCCAGCTCAAAGGGCAGACCTATTTTACCACGGATGCGCGTCATCTGGATCTTGGGAAGGACGAGATCGCCTTCTGCCGGATCATGTCCACCGTCCGCAATCTCGGGGAGGCGCCCGAAACGCTGACCATTCACGGAAAGGAATACCGGGTCAAGGAAATGATCTCCTATTTTCCTGTCAGCATCAACATGGGAACTTTGGTGGACGTCGTCGGGATCGTGGTTGCGGATGAGGACGCGCTGGAGGAGATTTACCTTGCGCAGAAGGCGGCTTACGGCGCATATGCCAGCGAGTACATGGACCGCATCGGGGTAATCTTCGCGGACGAGGAAGCTGTCAGCGCTGTCGCAGCGGCGTTCACCCGGACGGTCATCGACAAACTCAGAGCTTCCTATCCCGGAGCGTTGAGCTATTCCCTCGATACCAAATGGGAAGCCCTGCACAACGTCCTGGATATGTACGGTACCTTCCTGTTCCTTGGGATCCTGCTGGGTCTTGTCTGCCTGTTCTCGACCATTCTGATCATCTATTACAAGCAGATCTCCGAGGGCTACGAGGATCGGGAACGCTTTCAGATCATGGAGAAGATCGGCATGGAGGCACAGGAGGTCAAAAAGGCCATCGGAAGTCAGATGGCGCTGCAGTTCTTCCTGCCCCTGGCGACGGCGGCTGTTCACACGGCTGCGGCTTTTCCGATTTTGCTCAAGCTGCTGAAGATCCTGATGCTTACCAATACGCAGCTGTTTGTGAGCTGTACGCTCATCACGCTCGCGGTGTTCGCGCTGGTCTATACGGCGGTGTATCTGCTGACGGCCAGAACCTACTATAATATCGTTCATTGAGGCAAAAGCCGCCCCGACCGAGGGGCGGCTCGACGCCGTTTTTCTTTGGAGGACGCTATGTATCGCATTTTTTTGGTGGAGGACGATCACGCCTTGGCGCAGGAACTGAAAAGACAGCTCCAGCAATACGGGAACGAGGTGCGCATCATATCCGATTTTCGCGCCGTGCCGGACGAGATCCGCGCCTATGATCCCCATCTTGTCCTGATGGACATTGTGCTGCCCTATCAGAACGGCTACCATTGGACGGCGGAGATCCGCAAATTCTCCACCGTGCCCATTGTGTTTCTCTCCTCCGCGTCGGATGGTATGAATATCGTCATGGCCATCAATATGGGTGGGGACGACTTCATTTCCAAGCCGGTGGAGCCGATGGTGCTGAACGCGAAGGTACAGGCAGTCCTGCGCCGTGCCTATGAGATGCCCGGCAGCGCGGGTGCCATGGAGTTTTGCGGCGCGGTGCTGAACCTGAACGACAACAGCGTCAGCGTAGGGGGCGAGCGGGTGGAACTGACCAAAAACGAGTTCCGCATTCTGTGTACGCTGCTCGAAAACCGGGGAAAGATCGTCAGCCGAGATGCGCTGATGCTGCGGCTCTGGAACGACGACTGCTTTGTGGAGGAGAACACCCTCACCGTCAATGTGACCCGCCTGAGGCGAAAACTGGAGGCCCATGGACTGGGGGCCACCATCGTCACCCGGCCGGGAAGCGGGTATATCATCCCATGAAGGCTTTCAAAGAGGTTTTGCGTAGGAACCGCACGGCAATCCTCGTGTTCGCCGCGATGACTGTGGGGAACGCAGTGGTTTTCGGACTGTACGGCATTCTGACTGAGCCGCTGATCTACGCCGCAGCGCTGTCATTCTTTCTACTGACGGCAGTATTGATCATTGATTTTGTGCGAGAGAAGCAGCGCAGCTCAGAACGCGACAGGACGTTCACAGCGATCCTCTCCGAATGGCGGTCGCTGCCGGAAGCGAACTCTCTGGCCGAAGAGGATTATCAGAAAATGATCACAGCTCTCGGCGCGCAGATGGAGCGGCTGAGCGCGGAGGCCGACGCAGAGCGGCAGGACATGCTGGACTACTTCACCGTCTGGGTGCATGAGATCAAAACGCCCATCGCCGTGATGCGTCTGAAGCTCTCCGACGACACGCCGGAGCACCATGCCCTCGCCATCGAGCTGCAGCGCATCGAGCGGTATGTGGATATGGTGCTGCAATACATCCGTATTGGCAGCGAGACGAACGATCTGGTAATACAGGAGTGCTCCCTCGATGAGCTGATCCGCGAGTCAGTGCGGAAGCTTGCGCCGCAGTTTGTCGAAAAACGGCTCCGGCTCGTGTTTGTGCCGACGGAAGCGTCGGTCGTAACGGACGCAAAGTGGTTTGCCTGCATTCTGGATCAGCTTCTGTCCAACGCCGTGAAGTATACGCCGGAGGGTGCTGTCACGATCGGAATGCAGGATGGGCGGCTGATGATCTCCGACACCGGTATCGGCATCGCCCCTCAGGATCTGCCCCGCATTTTTGAAAAGGGCTATACCGGGATCAACGGCCGCCTGGGGCAGAAATCCAGCGGCCTCGGCCTCTATCTCGCCAAAAAGGCCGCCGACCTGCTTTCCATACCGCTGACTGTGGAAAGTCGCGAGGGCGAAGGCAGCGCCTTCACCCTCGACCTACGGCAAAAAGGATGTTTTTAACCCCTTGACTCTCACACTGTGGCAGGCATTATGCT
>CAJOCV010000130.1 GCA_905233785.1 uncultured Oscillospiraceae bacterium | reverse complement strand
GTATCATAAAACACCACTCCTTCACAAAAGAGAGTGGTGTTAGTATTTCCCGCCCCGGGAAATTTGTCACGGGGCGGCCACGCCGCGGTAGAAGCGGAAGGCCGTGGGCAGTGAATAATCCTCGCGCAGCGCTTCGGCGCTGACCCAGGTAAAATCCGGGCTCTCCGCCGCGCAGTCCAGCAGATAACCGCGCATGTGCCACTCCACATGGGTGAAGATATGCACGGCTTCGCCGCAGGGTGTGCAGCTTAGAGCGCCGGGAACGTGTGCCGCCGCTTCCTCCGCCGTCAGTGCGCCGGGAAGGTTCGGAAACTCCCACAGTCCCGCAAGCAGCCCCTTGCCCGGCCGCTTTTGCAGCGCCCAGCACTCGCCGCAGCGCAGCAGAAGCACCGTGCGCTCCTCGATCCTGCGCGCTCTCGGCGGAGCCTTGACCGGATAGTGCGCCACAGCGTCCCTTTCCCTCGCAAGGCAGAGCGCGCGTAGCGGGCAAAGCCCGCACTTTGCCTCCCCGTTCGGGATGCAGACGATCTCCCCCAGCTCCATGATGCCCTCGGTCAGAAGCCCCGCGTTCTCCCCGCCGGGATAGACCGCGCGGAGCTTCGCGCTCACCTCGCGCCGGGTGCGCTGCTCCATGATGTCATCGTCAAAGGCCAAAAGCCGTGAGAGCACCCGCAGCACGTTTCCGTCCACGGCAGGCTCCGGCTCGCCATAGGCGATGGAGGCAATGGCGCCGGCGGTGTAGTCCCCGATGCCGGCAAGCTTTTTGAGTTCCTCCGCCCGGCGCGGCAGCTCGCCGCCGTACTGTTCCATTACCTGCCGCGCCGCCTTGCGGAGGTTGCGGGCGCGGCTGTAGTAGCCCAGCCCCTCCCAGAGCTTCAGCAGCCGGTTTTCATCCACCGCCGCGAGGGACGCGATGTCCGGCAGCTCACGCAGAAAGCGCTCGTAATAGGGGATCACGGCCTCGATGCGCGTTTGCTGCAGCATGATCTCCGAGATCCAGACGTGATAGGGCGTCGGCTCCTCCCGCCAGGGCAGCGGACGGCGCGAAGCCGCGTACCACTCGATGAGCCGCGCGGCAGCTTCCGCCAGTCTTTCCGTTTTGTTCATCCTGACCACTTCCTTTGCGGAAATCATAGCATCCCCCGCTTTCTTTTGCAAGCGCACGCTGATTTTACTTTTTTGTAAAAAACAAGACTTCCCTTTATTTGAAAAGCGCGGTATAATGTAGTTTATCTGAAATAAACAGAGGTGATTCTATGGAAGAGGCGTCGAATGTGCTGTTTCGCATCGGGCCGCTGGAGGTGACGGGCGTCGTCACGACCATGTGGGCGATCATCGCGGTGCTGGCGCTGGTGTGCTTCCTTGCCACGCGCAATCTCAAGGAGGTGCCCGGCCCCTTGCAGACGGGGGCAGAGCTTGCGGTCTCGGCGCTGCGCAATTTCTTTGAGGGAACGCTGGGCAGAGAACACGCCTACAAGTATCTCCCCATTCTCGGCACCTTCTTTGTCTTTATCGTTGTCTGCAACTACTCGGGGCTGCTGCCCGCGGCGGGACACGTCAAGGGCTTTCAGGTGCCGACGGCGGCGCTGTCGGTGACGGCGGGATTGGGCGTTGTGGCCTTCTTCACCACGCACGTCATCGGCGTCAGGGAGCGCGGCCTCGGCCCCTATCTGCACAGCTTTGCCAACGTCAAGCCCGTCGTACTCGTGGTGCTGATGCTGCCGCTGAACCTGATCGAGCAGGTGATCCGCCCGGTGTCCCTCGCGCTGCGACTCTACGGCAACATGAGCGGCGAGGAAACCGTGACCGAGCAGCTCTACGAAATTTTCCCCATCGGCGCGCCGCTGATTATGCAGGTGCTGAGCCTGCTGTTCTGCGCGCTGCAGGCCATCGTGTTTACGATGCTGCTCTCCATCTACATCTCCGAAGGACTCGAAGAAGAATAATAATATAGAAATTTAGGAGGAATCCACTATGACATCCGGAATCATCGCACTCGCCGCCGCTCTCGTTCTCTGCGTGACCGCCGCCTTCACCGCCATGGCGCAGGGCAAAACCGCCAGCCAGGCCATGGAGGCCATCGCCCGCCAGCCCGAAGCCGCCGGCGACATTCGCGGCGCGCTGGTCATCTCCCTCGCGCTGATGGAGGCGCTGACCATCTACGGCATGCTGGTCGCCTTCATGATCGTCGGCAAGATCTAAGCACAGCCTTACGGGAGGAGACTGTCCATGTTAAGCATCAACTTTTCCGAGCTCATATGGACGATCATCAACTTCTTTCTTCTCTATTTCGTGCTCAAGCGCTTTCTGTTTGACCCGGTGTGCAGCTTTATGGACGCGCGGCAGGCGAAGATCGACGCAGGTCTGGACGCCGAAAAGCAGGCGCGCGAGACCGTAGAGCAGAACCGCGAAAAGCTCGCCGCCGAGAAGGCCGAGGCGCGCATTGAGGCAAGCCGCATCCTCTCCGAAGCGGAGCAGGACGCGGAGAAGCGCCATGCCGAAGCCCTGAGCGCCGCCCGCGTTGACGCCGCCGAAAAGCTCAAGGCCGGGCAGACGCAGCTTGCCGGGCAGAGTACGCTGGATGAGAAGACGCTGGAAAAGCAGAGCGGGGAGCTGTCCGCGCTGCTGACACAGCGCATCCTCGGTTAAATAGCGAGGTTTCGCAGGGAAAGAAAGGAGGGATGACCGGACATGGGTGGATGGAACATTTTCTATGGGCTCATTAACTTTGTGATCCTGGCGGTCGGGCTGTATTTTGTCGGCCGCAAGATCGTTTTGAACGGCATCCGCGCCCACCGGGACAAGGTGAGCGGAGATCTGCGGCAGTCCGCAGCATCCCATGAAAACGCAAAAACGCTTTTGGACGGCATCGAGGGCGAAAACAAAAGCGCCGCCGTGGAGCGTGGGGACATTCTCGCCGCCGCACAGCAGAGCGCCGAGAGCATTCGCCGCGCCGCCGCCGAGAGCGATCAGAAGGACGCCGCGCGCATCGCGGAGGAGGCGCATAAGGATCTGCGCCGTCTCGTGCACCAGCAGCGTCTGCAGATGAACGCCAAGGCCGCCGAGGAGATCACCGCGGCCGCGGCAGAGCAGATCGCAAAGCCCGAAAACGCCGCCGCTCGCGCGCGTATGACGCAGCAGTTCATCGAAAAGCTCCCCGAGCGCCTGTGCATCACGGCGGGCGATCTGAGCGGCATCCGCGCCAAGGGGCAGCTCGCGCTGCATGTCAGCAGCGCCGAGGCGCTCTCTGACAAGGATATGCAGCGCATCCGCGCCGCTGTGGACAAGGCGCTCGCCGCCGTGGGCGAGGAGCCGGAAATCACGCTCACGCAGGAGCGGCAGCCCGAGCTGATCGCGGGCGTCCGCCTGCAGCTGGGCGACACCGTGTACGACGGCAGCGCCGCGGGACTGCTCGAGCGCACCCGCGAAACCCTTGCCGCCTTTGACAGCACCGATGAGGATCTGATCGGCGCCCTGCGCGAGCAGCTTCAAAAGGCCGATCAAAGCCCCGAGGTCTACCAGATCGGCACCGTCATCAGCGTGTCGGACGGTATTTGCCGCGTCTCCGGCGTGTCCGACGCGATGGCGGGCGAGCTGCTGGAGATGAAGGGGAATTTGCGCGGCATGGTCATGGACTTAGAGCCGGACAACGTCGGCGTCGTGCTGCTCGGCAATTACGACAATCTGCAGGAAGGCCACTGGGTGCGCCGCACCGGGCGCATCATCGAGGTTCCGGTGGGCTCGAAGCTCATCGGCCGCGTGGTCGACGCGCTGGGCAATCCCCTCGACGGCGCGGGTGAGCTGCAATGCCACCACAGCCGCCCCATCGAATGCCCCGCTCCCGGCGTCATCGAGCGCAAGAGCGTTTCAGTGCCCATGCAGACCGGCATCAAGGCCATTGACGCGCTGGTTCCCATCGGCCGCGGTCAGCGCGAGCTCATCATCGGCGATCGCCAGACCGGCAAAACCGCCATTGCCCTCGACACCATCATCAACCAGAAGGGCAAGGACATGATCTGCATCTACGTCGCCATCGGGCAGAAGGAATCCACCGTGGCGGGCGTGGTGGAGAAACTGCGGCAGCACGGCGCGATGGACTACACCATTGTCGTCTGCGCCAGCGCCTCGGAATCTGCGCCCATGCTCTACATCGCGCCCTACGCGGGCGCCGCGATGGGCGAATACTTCATGTACCAGGGCAGGGACGTGCTGATCGTGTATGACGACCTCTCGAAGCAGGCCGTCGCCTACCGTGAGATTTCCCTGCTGCTGCACCGTCCGCCCGGACGCGAAGCCTACCCCGGCGACGTGTTTTATCTGCACTCCCGGCTCCTTGAGCGCGCGGCGCGCCTCAGCCCGGAGGCTGGCGGCGGCAGCATGACCGCCCTGCCCATCATCGAGACCCAGGCCGGCGACATCTCGGCCTATATCCCCACAAACGTCATCTCCATCACCGACGGTCAGATTTTCCTGGAAACCGATCTGTTTAACGCGGGCGTTCGCCCGGCGGTAAACGTCGGCCTCTCGGTCAGCCGCGTGGGCGGCTCGGCGCAGCTTGCGGCGATGAAGCAGGTGGCCGGGCGGCTGCGCATGGACTTGGCGCAGTACCGGGAGCTGGCTGCCTTCTCGCAGTTTGGCTCCGACCTCGATAAGACCACGCGCGCGACGCTGCACCGGGGCGACCGCATGACCGAGCTGTTAAAGCAGCCGCAGTACAGTCCCATGGACGTCTGCGACCAGGTGATCTCCATCTGGGCGGTCAACGAGGGTTACGCCGACAAGGTGGCGCTCAAGGACATTGCCCGCTTTGAAAAGGGCTTGCTCGCCTTCGTGCACGAGCGCCTTCCCCGTATGGACGACATCATCCGCAGCGGGAAAAAGCTCGACGAGGGTCAGCTTCTGTG
>CAJOCV010000129.1 GCA_905233785.1 uncultured Oscillospiraceae bacterium | reverse complement strand
GATAGATCTGCCGCAGCTCCGGGCGAGCCTCTGCATTGATCTCGACCCAGCGATCCAGCGTAAAGGCGCATGCCTCCCCGTGAGGGATATGGTGCTCAATGGAGAGCCGGTAGCTGCAGGCGTGAGAACCGGCGGTTCCCGTCTGGGAGAAGGCAAGACCTGCAATGGTGCTGGCCTGACTCATGCCGGCACGAGCGTCCAGATCATTCCCGTCCTCCAGCACAGCCTCCAGATTCTTCACGATCAGCTCACAGGCTTTTTGCGCCAAGGCGTTTGTGAGCGCATGGGCCAGCGCATCCAGTCCGGTCGCTGCCGTCGTCCGTTTGGGGACGGAAGCGGTGTACTGCGGATCGACAAGCGCCAGCTTGGGAAACAGTGCCTGAGAATAGACCGCCAACTTCAGCCCGGCACTCTTATCGCTGATGACAGCAACACGGGTGACTTCACTTCCGGTGCCCGCCGTAGTGGGAATCGCAATGATCGGCAGAGCAGCCTTGACATCTTTTTTGCGTACCAGCTCCGCCGCGGTCAGATCCTCTGCCACCGCGGCCGCAGTCGCCTTTGCACAGTCGATCACACTGCCGCCGCCAAGTCCGATCACGCAATCCGCACCATTCTGCCGGGCGAGAGCTGCCGCGTGATCCACGTTCTCTACCGTAGGATCCGGCTCGACCTCGGTGGAGATGGCAACGATCTTCCCGCCGGTCAGCTCGGCAAGCTGCTGCGGGATCCCCTGGCGGAACATGGATTTGGACGACAGGAGCACGGCTTTCGTTACGCCCAATGCTTCCAACTCGCTGTTAAGGTTTTCCGCGGCTCCAACGCCAAAGATCAGTTTTGTGGGTTCATGATAGGTCCACATGTTTTTTCCTCCGATGATCATTATGAAGATTCGATTGTTAAGCGGGACTGTTCCCGCCTAACTCAAATGTCCCGACCGAAGTACACAGACAATTCCTCAAAGGCCTGCTCGTTCCTTCGGTAGTAGGTCCATTTGCCGTGTCGTTCTGCCAAAAGGAGACCCGCCTTCTGCAGCATATCCAGATAGTGTGACACCGTAGACTGCGAGATCCCCGCTTTGTCCCGGATGCTGCCCACGCATACGCCGCCTTTGAGATCCACCGCTTCCTCAAAGTGCCCTCCCTGCGGTGGAAAGTTTTTCTCCGGTTCCTTCAGCCATTCGACAATGTTCAGCCGTGTTTCATTCGACAGAGCTTTGAATACTTCAATCTTATCCATGAGGCTATTATATCTATAATTCTCGATATGTCAATAGTTTTTCGCTTGGTATCTTCTCCTTTCCGCGCCGACTGTCGTTCGCTCCGACTGTCCAGAGGGCTGGGAATCCGAATTCGAATGGAACAACGAATTCCCATTTGTCTCTACGCTTTCCCCCTCACCCAACAGTAGCAGGCTTGGGGAATTGACGTTGGCTGATGTGTCCAATAGGATGCGCAATAAAAATCGAGGTCCGAGCTTTTGTAGTCAGACCTCGATTTGTTATATGGTATCAGCCGGCGATCAGGTAGATCACCACGGCGGCGACCGTGCTGGTCAGGCCGATCAGCGCTTCATAGGGGATGAGCTTCATGCGCTTGGAGATGCTCATGCCCACGGAGCCGCCGGTAGCGTGGAAGAACGAGCCGTGGGGCAGAGAGTCCAGAACCGTGGCTCCCGCATGGATCATAGCGGCGGCAGCCAGAGCAGGAACGCCTGCGCCAAGCAGCGTGGGCGCGAAGGTCTGCGCCGCAACTGTAGCACCGGCGGTGGTAGAAGCGGTAGCCGCTGCCATCAGGACACCGGAGAGAGGCGCGAGAATAAAGGCGGGCATATGCATGGCTTCCAGCAGATTGGTCACATCGTACTGCAGGGCGGAGGCCTTGATGATCCCGGCGATGGTGCCGGTTCCGATCAGCAGGATGGAGACACCGATGACCTTGCTCAGGCCAAACTCTGTGTACTCCACCAGGTGCTTGGCATGGCCCGTTACAAGAACGCTGACGATGCCGCCCACGGGAAGCGCGATCAGAGGATCAATGGTAATGCCGAAGAGAGGACGAAGCGCCAGCAGGATGATGACCACCAGAGGGCCGAGAATGGCAGGCAGGAAGCCGGGCAGATCCTTTGCGTCATTGCCCTCCAGGTCTTTTGCTGTGATGGGGTCGTCTTTCTTTTTAGTCAGCAGCGTTGCCAGGAGGATCGTGACGACCAGGGCAAGAATTGCGGGGATAATGTTTTTCATCATGACCGAGGTCAGGGGCTGCTGGAAAGCCTCGGACACCGCAATGGTGTTGGGGTTGGGGGAGACAATGTTGCCGGCCTTGCCGCCGCCGATCATGGCCAGCAGCACGCTGCCCTTGTTGAGACCTGCCTTTTCTCCGATGGCCAGCGCGATGGGGGCGACGGTGATCACGGAGATGTCAATAAACACGCCCACGGCGCAAATAATCATTGTGGCGATGGCAATGGCTGTGACAGCCCGCTTTTCTCCCAGTTTGTCTACGATCGCCTCCGCGATCTTCTGCGCAGAACCTGTTTTGATCAGCGCGCCGGCGAGTATGCCGCTGGTCAGAATGCGGAGAACAGAGGACATCATGGAGCCCGCTCCGCTGACCATGGTATTCACGGTGGTCACCAGTCCTCCGCCGCCGACGAGGCCGCCGATCAGTGCGCCGAGGATCAGGCAGTAGGCGGGAGCGATTTTGCGGATGATGAGGATGATCGCAATGGCAAGCCCGATCAGGGCGCCCAAGGTTGAAAACTGTGCTTCCATAGGTTCTTACCTCTCTCCTTATTTGATTGCCAGCAGGCGGAACACCTGCTCTACAGTATCGGCCATGTTCTTGTGAGCGTTGGTGGAATCCATTGCCTCAGAAAGCGTTACCACGCCGCGCAGGATGGGGAAGAAGGCGTCAATGCCATGCTCGTTACACTTCACAGCGTCCGGCGTCACGCAGCCGGCAAAGGCCACGACGGGCTTTAAGTACTTCTTGGCGATCTTCGCCACACCGATGGGTGCCTTGCCCATGACAGTCTGCCCGTCCAGGCGTCCCTCACCGGTAATGACGATGTCGGCGTCTTTCACATACTCCTCCAGCCGGGTCTCCTCCAGTACGATCTTGATGCCGGATTCCAGAACGGCGTTGGTGAAGCTCAGGAAAGCGAAGCCCAAACCGCCGGCCGCACCGGTGCCCGGAAATTCCCGATCAGCCGCAGGGTTGATTTCCTGCGCCAGCTTCGCATAGGCTTTCAGCCACTTGTCCATCTGCAGGATCATAGAGGGCGTAGCGCCCTTCTGCGGCCCGTAAATGGCGCTGGCACCATTCTCGCCGCAGAGCGGATTGGTCACGTCGCAGGCGATGCGGAAGGAGCAGTCCTTCAGTTCGGTGAGAACGCCGTCCGTTGTGATCCGACTGAGTTCCTCCAGTCCCTTCGCGCCAAAGGAAACCTGCTCTCCGGCTTCGTTGAGCAGACCATAGCCCAGAGCCTGGAGCATGCCGATGCCGCCGTCATTGGTGGCGCTGCCGCCGATGCCCACGATGAAGTGCCGACAGCCCTTGCCGATCGCGTCCCGGATCATCTCGCCCACGCCGTAGGTCGTGGTGTGGAGGGGATTGCGCTCGGCGTCCTCCACCAGGGTGATGCCAGCTGCCGCGGACATCTCCAAAATGGCTGTGACGCCGTCAGCCAAAATGCCGTACTGGGCATCCAGCTTCTTTCCCAGGGGGCCGGTCACACTGACGGTTTGAAGCTCGCCTCCCATACCGATGGTCAGAGCCTCAACAGTTCCCTCTCCTCCGTCAGCCAGGGGGCGTACCTGCACCACAGCATCCTTGTAAACACGCAGGATGCCGGTACGGATCGCGTCGCCTGCCTGAAGAGAGCTGAGGCTGCCCTTTAGGGAGTCAATTGCGATGACTGCTTTCATGTTGCAACTTCCTTTCAAAATCATTTTCTGAGACTTTCTGACTGTATTCTATCACCCCATGTGCAGAATCCCTATGGTTTGGGACCATGAAAGCGGGAGGAATAATTGTGTTGTGAACACAATTATTCCTCCCGCTTGTTGATCATGATTCTATGATGGCGAAAAGCTCAAAAGCTTTTCGCCGCGCCGCTTTGCGGCGCAGCAAAACAGCAGAACTGTTTTGCCATATACTCATTGCAATGAGCATCGGGCGAATGATTCAAACAATCATTCGCTGCCAAACTTGCCGTTTGGCAGCGAAATCAATCGAATCCTCGATTGATTTCGCCATCCGATGATCATTATGGCGCTATGGTTTAATTCTCGCTGCTCTTCATCAGATAGGTATAAAATGCCTCGATAAAGACCCGCTCATCGGATGACGCCAGTGGATCCGCGCCAAGAACGGCCTTCATATTGTTGTATCGGTACACCAAGGTGTTCTTGTGGATATAGAGCTGCTCCGCCGCTTTGGCGAAGTTATAGTTTGTCCGGATCAGCGCACCGATGGTCTCTGTAAAAGACTGCAGCTTTTGCTCCGGGATCCGGCTGCGATAGACATAGAAGGCGCGCTGCAGTTCCCCAAAGGGAACGGTGCTGCGGATATATTCGCCAAAATGGTCATAAAAGAACACCGGCTCGTCGCTCTCTGGCAGCACATGCTGCTCCAGCCACCGGCAGTGTCGGTAGCCGTAATAGTATTGGGGATAGCTGTCCTGAAAGCTCCCCACATAGGCTGCTGCTACGCACGGCGTCTGACCCTGTCGTCTCTCCAGCGCCCCAAGATATTCCCGGACCGTGTTCCTAAAATCGGAGAACGCTTCCTTTTTTTCCGTTTCGACCGTCTTATACACCAGAATGTGTTGGCCGTCCAGGGCAAAGCTGAGATCCTTTCGCGTGTGAAGCGGGCTGCCGCGCAGAAGCAGGAGGATCTCATCGGGTTTTCCGGAAGCCAGCCGCAGCAGAATCGGGACGCGGACAGCCTCCTCCGGATACCCCAGCTCGCGCGCGTAGCTCCGCAGCTCCTCGGGGTCGGAATGCTCCACCTGGGTCAGCAGGTAGATGAAATGCTCCTTCTTGTTGGCGCGGATCCGCTGCTGCTCCTGCTGGCGTTCGTATTTCAGCATGGTTTCAAAAGCCATCTTGACCATCAGGGCCACCGGGCGTACTTCCTGCGGGTCTCCGGTGACGCCGACTACGCCTTCGCGCTTTCCCCCGGTCATGATGATCATATTGATGCCCGGCAGCACGTTGGGAAAGGACATCCCCGTGGTGTCGATCATCTCCTCGGTGCC
>CAJOCV010000128.1 GCA_905233785.1 uncultured Oscillospiraceae bacterium | reverse complement strand
GTGTAGAGGCCGCCGGGGAAATAGCCGTGGCCGCCGTTGGACACGTCCGCCCCGCGCTTCTCGCGGATCTGCGCGTCGTGCGGCAGGGTGACGGGCTTGCTGTTTACCGTCCAGTGTTCATTAAAAGTTATTTTTTTCATACGATCTCTCCTTCAAAAACATAGGAAGGCGGCGGCTCAGCCGCCGCCTCCGCGGTGTCAAGAATTATTCAGCTTTGGCTTCACCGTGCTTGGCGGCCAGATCCGCGTTCATCTGCGGGCGGATGCTGTCCACCTTGTACATCAGGCTCAGAATGAGCATGACGCCAAAGAGGATCAGGGGCATGTAGTTGTACAGGAACACGATCCCTCGGCCAGTCCGTCATAACCCGCAAGCCCCATGACAAGACCCGTGAGACCGGAGGCGACGCCCGCGCCGACCTTGGAGGCGAAGTTGGCGATGGAGGCAACCAGCCCCTCCACACGCACGCCGGTCTTCCATTCGCCGTAATCCATGCAGTCGATCAGGTAGGTGTTGATCATCAGGGAGATGGGCATGGTGCCAAGGCCGAAGAGGATGCCGCCGATGATGAGCGTGACAAGATTGGTGCCGCCGAGGCTGCGGATGGCGATGCCCGCGATACCGATCCCGCTGCAGACCTGCAGCAGCTTTGTCGTGCCGAACTTCTTGGCGAGCGCCGGGAACACGATCAGGGCGGGAACTACGATCAGCGTCGTGATGGCGACGGTGCCCTGCGTGCTCACGTCACCGTAGACGTACTTGAAGTAATAGGTCGTGGCGCTCTGCATGTTGTTCACAATAAAGGTGATGAGCATCAGGCCGACGATGATAAAGAGATACTTGTTCTTCGCGATGGCGGACAGCGATTCCTTCATGGTGAGATCATTGGTGGTGCGCTTGCCGTCCTCGTTCGCCTCGTCCTTCACGATCTCCTTGCAGAAGAGAAAGCGCAGGATGCCGAGGACCGCCATCACAACGCCGAGAGAGATGACCATGCTGCTCCAGCCGGAGAGCGTCTTGCCGCCGGCGGCGAGGAAGCCGGGGAACACGATGTTGAACGCGATGGAGCAGATCATGACGATGGCGCCGTTGATGGAGATGGCTTTGATCTGATTTTGCTCAGTGGTAAAGGCACGGGCCAGATACACCGAGTCGATACCGCCGAGAGCCGTAGCGCAGATCGCGTTGATCATAATGTACATGAAGCCGATCCAGACATACTGAACCGCCTGGCTCGCGTGCTGCGGGGTGTTGAACAGAAGGATCGTAAAGAGCCACTCTAAAATGATGAAGACCTCGTAGGGGCGCGCCTTGCCCCAGCGGGTGTGCGTCTTATCCAGAATGTAGCCGAAGCCCAGATCCGTGAAGGCGTCGATGATGCGGGACGCCAGCAGGATGCCGCCGATGATGGCGGGATTCAGGCCGAGAAGGTCTGTGCTGTAAAAGGTGACGTAGACGACCAGCACCACGTTGATGGCCGCCGCAATGCCGCGGGTGGACCAGACCGCGCCGTACCAGATCGGCATCCGCTGTCTCGCGCCAAACGGAACGCCTTTTTCATTGAGCCGTTCTTTTTTTGCCATAGTGTTCTTCCTCCCTGTTTCAATATTTGTTAAACCGTTTTTTTGTTTTGCTGATTTTACTATAGCAAAAGAACGAAAAAAGCGTTATAATTAATCTGCCTATTTCATCTTTTATCTGCCCTAAATGATTTTTTCGCTTTAGTACACAAAAAGGTGGCCTCGAAACTATGAATCTTCACCAAAAGCTTGCGTTCTTCTATGAACTGATCGGCTGCGGTCACGCGCTATACCACACGGTTTTCGATCCGTCCTTACAGCCTATCGAAACAAACTGCCCTTTTTCGCAGCATGTCCCGGCATTGCTGAATTTGAATGAGGACACCCCATTCTTCTTTTCTTCTTTGGCAGACGAACAGCTCCCCGTGGTAATCACCGGCTGCGCCGAGCTTCTGTGGATCCTGGATTTTGAGAAGGAGGAGGGCGAACTCCTCGCGTTTCATCTGATCGGTCCGGTGTTTATCGAGGATGTCTCCATGAATCGGCTGGAAGCCTCGGTTTCTGAGCTTGGAATTTCCGGCGGCGAAAAGCGGGAACTGGTCGGGCAGCTCTCCGCGCTGCCCATGTTTCCCATCAACCGTTGGATGGACTACGGCCTCATGCTCCACTACAGCCTCTGTGGCCAGCATTTGGACTCCGGCAGCTTCCATTTTGTGGATCGTAAGACCGCCGCTCCCGAAACGCAGGAAAAGCAGCAGCCAATCTCCTCCCATGGCACCTGGGCCATGGAGCAGGAGCTTCTGCGGCTGATCGAAGAGGGAAATCTGGACTATCGCAAACGCGCCGGGCAGCTTGTCGGACGCGGGCAGATGGTACCGCTCGGCGGCGGAGATACCCTCCGGCACATCAAAAACTCTATCATCATTTTTACATCGCTCTGCGCCCGGGCGGCGATCCGCGGAGGGCTCTCGCCGGAGCTCGCCTACACGCTCAGCGACCGGTATATCAACAGTGTAGAGAGTGCCGGGAGCTTTGAGGAAGTGGCAAGCATCAACAGCAGGATGCAGGATGACTTTGTGCAGCGGGTTCATGATTGCCGCTATGCAGGGGTTTCGCCCCTGTTTCAAAAGCTGTTCCAATATTTGGACACGCACCTGGAGAATACGCCGAGCATACCGGACATTGCGGATGAAATGGGTTACTCGGTTTCCTATTTGGCCAGAGCGTTCAAAAAGCAGACCGGACAGACGATGCAGCAGTATCTGCGTCAACGTCGGATCGAGCTTGCCAAACTCGCGCTCCTCAGCAGCAACGACTCGATCCAGAACATCTGTCACAGCCTCGGCTTCAGCTCCCAAAGCTATTTTACAGCGGAATTCCGGAAGGCCGTCGGCATGACTCCCACGGAGTATCGGCAGAGAAACGGGATCGAAGGATAAAAACCGCTGAGCGCGTTGCATAATGCGGCAAGAGCAGATTCCGAGAAAAACCGAGTTCTGATGATGGCACTCATTGAGCAGGAATCCTTTGTGTATTGCAAGAAAAAGTGACGAAATCAGGGCGCGGTTTTTCCGGAAGATGCCGCAGGCGTATTGTGCGGTGTTGCCTTAAAGGTTTTTATGAGGTTCTAATATGAACTCGTGGAAAAGCAAGCCCGGAGGCGGTGAAATACCACTCCTCCGGGCTTTTCTATTGTATGATAGCTTCAGGCTATGCGCCGCCTGCGTTCACAGCTGCACGATTTGCTTCGGAACCGCAAAAGGGCCGGGGAGCGTCTTTCCGGTTCTCTGCTCACCGTGATAATCCGTATCAAACGTGATTGGCGTCCCGTCGGGTTTTTCAAAGGGCTGCTCCGGCTCAAATGCACATCCCAGCGTTTGTGAGGTGATGAGCGTGCAGACAGAGGCGGACAGATGGGAAAAGAGATTCGTTTGCAGCTTCCAGGAGCCATTCTGCTCCAAAAGGCGGAGCTCCACAGGTTCCCGGATGCACACGGCGTCCACCTCGCCCTTTCTGGGTTTCGCTCCGTTGCAGTAGATGTTGCCGCCTGTCCACACGGGCAAGTGATCATAATATCGGTCACTCGCAGGAGAACCCATGCCGCAATAGCCTTCGAACTGCTTTTGCCATTCAGCTTCGGTAGGATAGCCATCATAGGGGAAAAGCCCCGCCGTAATGTTCATGTCCTCCCATTCGTTTCTCATTACTTTCATGCCCAGCTCCGCCATTTTCAGCATGCGGGGAACCTTTTGCTGCACAAAGATGTTGTTATAGAAGCGCATATCCCCGTGGAGGATCGTCATGAAGCCCTCGATCTCGGTCCGATGCGGCACATGATAAGGCGTGTAGCGCGGCGAGGGCAGCGACTTTGCCCCGTTGGAAACGCCGCGTCCCACGGCTGCCAGAGAGCCGCAGATCAGGTTGTGGACGACAGCAACGCCCTGGGTGGGGAGCTTCATGGCCCGCAGAGAAAGTAGAATGTTGTTGTCGATGAGCGTGGGGCCATGGGAAACCTCCACGAAAATGTCCTCGCCGACGCCGCCCATGGCCTGGGGATTCATGAGAAAATCAAAGGGCAGGCAATTGTCATGAAACAGGTTTTGACTTGCCCGGGTTCCCTGGGCCTGCCAGTCCAGCCACAAACCGCGGGTGCAGTGATGGATATGGTTCCGCCGAATGACGGTGTCGATGGCGGCGTGAAGCTTGATACCGCCGATCTCCGCGCCGGCCAGATTCTGCTTGTTGTTGATGCGGTAGATGTGGTTGTCCTCGATCAGTGAGAATACACAGCCAAGATGACCGACGATGCCTGCCTGGCCGCAGTCATGGATCTCACAGTGTCGCACGGTGTGGCTGCCGATGCGCTCCTTTGTCCAGCCCTCGCGCACAGCTCGGCATATCACCTCGCGCTCGGTTTGGGTACCGTCTTTGACTTTTCCCTTCAGCCACTTGTTGTCGTTCTCCGGCTGAAAAAATTTGCCCAGAGAGATGCCGCTGCACTTGGATTCATAGATCTCGCAGTCCTCGATGACCCAGCCTTTCGACCAATGCGGGCCGACCATGCCCTCCTGGTAGGCCGTGGGCGGCGCCCACTGTGTAGCGGCGCAGCACACGGTAAAGCCGGACAACGTGATATAGTTCACGCCCTCTTCCGTTGGATAAAAGCAGTTTTTTCGCACGGAGATTTCAACGTTTTCCCTATTCGGATCGACACCCTGGAAGTTCACGTAGAATACGGTATCGTCCCCATCCTGCTCAGTGTACCAGACGTACACCGAAAAATCGGGATCCCATGACGCGGCGGAAGGCTTTGGAGAGAACACCGCTTTTTTGTTTGCCACCTCATACAGGGATTTTCCGTTCAGATACACATCGCCCAGGTGCGCAACGTGCCCCGCGTCAAACCAGTCGCCGGAGACAAGCGTCGTATAGGGGTTGCGGTCAACGAAAAGCGAATTGCTCACTCGCGCTGTCCACACGCTGCCTTGAACCTTTGACCAGCCAGACAAAGACTCTGCGCCGGTAATCACAGCCTTGTGAACCTCAACGCTGCGGTATACGATCGGCTGATCCTCTGCTCCGCTATGGATCGGCTCCACTGACTCGCGATAGACACCGGGGAAAACCAGAATCTCATCCCCGGGCACGGCAAGCTTTGCGGCGTCATTGATCGACCGGAAGGGTTTTTCTCTGCTTCCGTCGCCGTCCGGCGCAGCTTTGATATTCACGAAATACTTCACGGTATTCTCTCCTTTTTTGAAGCTGCTGTCAGTCTGGACAGCGACGGGATCCTGTTCTGCAATCAGAAC
>CAJOCV010000127.1 GCA_905233785.1 uncultured Oscillospiraceae bacterium | reverse complement strand
CCTGGCGGCCCATTCTGGTGGAGGCCGGTCAGATCCTGACGACCACTGTCACGCTGACCTTCCCGAACGATGTGAGCCTGGCGACGGCCATGTTCGAGCAGACCGGCCACGAGACCCACAACTGGTTCCATGTGGATGGCCTCGATGATAAGAACGTGGATCACGAGATCACTGAGGATCGCAAGTTCGACCTTCAGAAGAGTGTGATGGGCTTCGCAAACTTTAATCCCCACAACTCTGGCACCAATACGTTTACCGAGGTCACAAGAGATATTTTCAGAAAGGGATCAATCAACGAGATCGATTATGCGGTGGTGTTTGCCAATACCGGCTCGACCCCGATCCATCTGATCAATTTCCAGGATGATCTGCCCGACTGCCTGGAACTGATCGGTGTGGTTGGCAATTCCAGTAACTGGACTAATAACTATTACGGTATTACGACGACTGTACAAGCCGGCGGAAAGAACTATACCTCTGACTATTTTGGAAATGAGTATGAATATGACGCCAATGTACTGGATCAGAACTGTGATAGTTATCCGATCATTGCAAGCGATACGAAAGGCACGATCACCTTTACGTTGAATAATGGCGCAGGCATCGATGTGCCGCCCCGCCAGACGGTGGTGTTCCATCTGCGCTGCAAGATCAAGGAAGGTCAGGCCGTCTGCCGCCATGAGGCGCCGCGCGGTCAGCTGAGCCACATGGTCGTCGGCAACGGCTCGCTCACGAACCACCGCGTCTCCGTGCATGTGCCGAGCTTCAAGAACACCCCCACGGTGCCCTTCATGCTCCGAAACAACACCGTCGCGGACGCGGGGCTCATCATCGCGAGCATCGACCCCTGCTTCTCGTGCCTGGATAGATAATGCACGAGCTGGCACTGACCGAGGGCATCATCGCCATCGTAGAGCAGGAGGGGAAGAAAAACGGCTTTAGCCGGGTGCTGGAAATTTCGCTCAAGCTGGGCGAATTTTCCGGCGTGATCCCGGAGTGTCTGCTGGAATTTTTCCCCATCGCCTCCAAGGGCACCCTGGCCGAGGGCGCAAAGCTCGTACTTGAGCGCGTCCCCGCCGCCTTCTCCTGCCCCGCCTGCGGCTTTGAAGGCCCCCTCCCCCGGCACACGGCCGTCTGCCCGGACTGCGGGAGCGAAGCAATCCGCATGATCGCCGGCCGGGAGTTCTTTGTGGAAAACCTCAAGGTTGAATGAAAAGTGAATAGAGAAAAGTGAAAAGTTATGGTGTCGCTTCGCGACTTATTATATAGTAAACGAATTTGAAAAATGAGTTTACTATATTGCCATGTTTTTCGGTTGCCCCGTCAGGGGCGAGAAAAACGGCTTTGATCTGTTATAGTAAACGCAAATACTATTTGCGTTTACTATAATTCGTCCCCGAAGGGGACACCTTCACTATTCACTGTTCACTGTTCACGAATCACTAAAAAATAAAGGAGTTGTTGCTTCTTGCGCAAAACAACCTTCCCCGCGG
The DNA here is from genome assembly GCA_905233785.1 of uncultured Oscillospiraceae bacterium. GTDB lineage: Bacteria > Bacillota > Clostridia > Oscillospirales > Oscillospiraceae > Limivicinus. Next base: position 8,257 of record CAJOCV010000127.1, on the reverse strand, counting down.
TGCTTGCCACCTTCGTGGTCTGCTTCTTGTTCTGGCTGCTGCTGGATTTCAGCTTCAAGCCGGAGGAGCTGATCGCGGGGGCGATCGTGAGCCTCGCGGTGGCGCTGTTCTCCGCCCGCTTCTTCATCCATGAAAAAGCCGGCTGGTTCTTTCACCCCCTGCGCCTCATAAAGCTGCTGGGCTTCTGGTGCGTCACCTTCCCCGTGGAGCTGTGGAAGGCCAACGTGGACATGGCCAAGCGCTGCTTTACCGGCTGCACAAACATCAATCCCGGCATCGTGAAGGTGCCCGTGGATCTCAAATCCGACTACGGCCAGGCGGCGCTGGCCAACGCCATCACCCTCACGCCCGGCACCATGACCCTGGACATTGCCGAGCAGGAGGGGCAGACCTACTATTACATTCACTGGATCGACGTGACCGCCACCGGCGAGGAAGCCGGGGAGGCCATCAAGGGCAGGCTCGAAAAAGGACTCAAGGGGGTGTGGGAATGAGCGACTTTCTGATTTTTGCGATCTTCTTTGCGGCGCTGGCGCTCATGAACCTCTACCGTCTCGCAATTGGCCCCACCGCGGCGGACCGTCAGGTCGCCGGGGACTCGGCCGATATTCTCATCACCTGCGCGCTGGTGCTCTTCTCGCTCTACTCCGGGCGCGGCGTGTATCTCGACATCGCCATCATCAGCGCCATGCTGGGCATCATCGACACAATGCTGGTCGGCCGTTATCTTGACAGAGGGAGGTGGCATTACGATGCTGATTCGGATCATCGCTGATCTTCTCATTTTCGTCGGCGCGGTGTTTGCCACCGCCGGCACCATCGGCGTCGTCAAGATGCCCGATCCTTACAGCCGCATGCAGGCCAGCACCTGCGTCGCGACGCTCGGCATGCTGGGCGTGATGCTGGGCGCGCTGCTGTACGCCATCTTCGTCATGGCGAGCGCCTCCGCCGCCATCAAGGTCTGCGTGATCGCGATGCTGATCTTCGTCACCAACCCCGTGGGCGCGCACGCCATCGTCAAGGGCGCTTACCGTCACGGCATCCGCCCGGACAAGCCCATGGAAGTTGACGACTTCAGGAGGGATTTCGATGAGTAATTTGATCGTGATTCTCAACGTCCTCGTGATCGCGGGTCTGATCACCTCCGCGATCCTGGCGGTGCACTTTGAAAAGCTCTTGAGCTCCGTCATCGCCCTTGGCGTGGTCGGCATCTTCGCCGCGGCGGCGTTTCTGCTGATGCACGCGCCGGACGTGGCCATCTCCGAGGCCGCCGTGGGCGCGGCGCTCAGCCCGCTCATTTTCATCGTCGCCCTGAAGAAGATAAGAGGAGGGGACGATAAATGAAAAAATTCCTGACTTACCTCTGTCTCGCCGTGTTTTTGTTCGCGGGCGTCTACGCCTGCCTGGACATGGCAAAGATGCCCCGCAGCTACGAGGGGCAGAACGCCGCGGTCTCCGTCTATGAGCTGCAGCAAAACCCCGCCGCCTATGACGACAGCCAGGCCGACGGCGCGGCCGCTGCTATCGTGCAGCAGAACCTGGAGAAGACCCACGCCCTCAACGACGTGACCTCCATCGTCTTCGACTTCCGCGGCTACGACACCATGGGCGAGGCCTTCATCCTCATTACCGCCGTGGCGGGCTCCGTGGTCATCCTCTACACCAAGACCAAAAAGGAGGACAAGCGCGATGAATAACAAGCCTGAAATCAAGCGCATCATCCAGCGCTGCGGCTGCGACGCGCTCCTCCCCTTCGCGCTGGTGTATGTGCTCTACATCATCCTGCACGGGCACCTGTCCCCCGGCGGCGGCTTCCAGGGCGGCGTGCTGATGGCGGGCGTGGTCATCCTGCTCTACCTCGGCCACGGCTTTGAGGCCACGGTGGACGCGCTGAGCTACCACACCCTGCACAAGAGCGAGGGCGCGGCCTCTGTCGTGTATGTGGCGCTCGCGCTCATGGGCGTCGCGGTGGGCGCGCAGTTCTGCCAGAACGTGCTCTACACCCACGGCGCCGCCGGCGAGCTCTACAGCTCCGGCACCATTTTCTGGATGAATCTCGCCGTCGGCGTGAAGGTCATTACCGGTATCGGCTCCATCTCCCTGCTGATGATCAGCCTGCTCGCCGGCAAGGACATCGACACCACGGACTAAGGAGGGAAAAGACATGATAACCTTAAACTACATCGCCTCCTTCTTCCTGATCGCCCTGGGGCTCTACTGCATCGTGGTGAAGTATAACCTCATCAAGACCGTGATCGGGCTTTCCATCATGGACTACGGCGTGAACCTGCTCATCATCACGATTGGCTTCCATCCCGGCGGCACCGCCCCCATCTTCACCCCGGGCGAGCTCAATCCCGCAAGCTTCTTCGTCGATCCCATCCCCCAGGCGCTCACGCTCACCAGCATCGTCATCGGCGCCTGCGTGACCGCGATGAGTCTGGCGCTCGTCATCAAGCTGGAGGAGAGCTACGGGACCATCGACACCCGTGAGATAAGGAGGCTGAGAGGATGAATTGGCTTAGTCTTCAGCATTTCCCGATCTACTCGATCATGGTGCTGTTCCTCGGCGCGTTCCTGATCGTCATTTTCGGGCATAATAAAGTGTTCCGCCACGCGGTGGCCCTGCTTGCCACCTTCGCCTCCTTCTTCTTCATGGCGATGCTCTTCAAGCCCGTCATGCTCGGCGGCGAAACCATCGCCTACTGGATGGGCGGGCGCGCGCCCGCGGGCGGCTACGCCATCGGCATCGCCCTTGAGGTGGACGCGCTGAGCCTGTTCTTCGGGCTGCTCGTAAGCTGCGTGGTGTTTATCGCCTGCATCTATTCGATCCAGTACATGAGCCATGACGACAACGTCCCCCAGTATTACACCCTGTTTCTGATGCTCGCGGGCGGCGTGATGGGTCTGGTGCTCTCCGGCGACCTCTTCAACATGTTTATCATGGTGGAGATTTTGACCTTTGCCGCCGTCGCGCTCACCGCCTTCCGCAACACCGCAAACGGCGCGCTGGAAGCGGCGTTTAAGTACCTCGTCGTCGGCTGCATCGGCTCGACCTGCATCCTCGCCGGTACGATCATGCTCTACGCCCAGATGCACACGCTGAATCTGGCGCAGCTTTCCGCCCTGATCCCCGGCAACCTCTCCGCCGCGACCAAGGTGGCCTTCGCGCTGCTGTTCATCGGCTTTTGCACCAAGGCCTTCCTCGTTCCCTTCCATCCCCTGGCGGCGGACGCCCACGGCGCGGCGCCGGCCTCCATCTCGGTGCTCATCTCCGGCGTTCTCACCAAGAGCGGCATCTACGGTCTCATTCGTCTGAGCTACTTCCTGTTTCGCACGATGGCGCTCGGCACGATGCAGTTCTGGCTCGTGTTCCTCGGCAGCGTTTCGATGTTCGTCTGCGGACTTCAAGCGTCTGCTGGCCTTCCACTCCATCTCCCAGATCGGCTATGTGCTGGCCTCCGTGGGGCTGTGCACCGCCTTCGGCGTCTCCGCCGGTCTCTACCACGCGATGAACCACACGCTCTTCAAGGGGCTGTTGTTCCTGGCTGCCGGCGCGGTGCTGCATGAGACCGGCACCACCGACCTCGGAAAACTCGGCGGCCTCTCCAAGAAGATGCCCCACACCACCGTGCTTTTCCTGATCGGCGCCTTCTCCATCAGCGGCATCCCGCCCTTCAACGGCTTTGCCTCGAAGTGGATGATCTACCAGGCCACCTATCAGAAGGCCGTGGAGACCGGGAACATCGGTTTCCTGCTCGTCACCATCTGCGCGCTCGTCACCTCCACACTGACGCTGGCCTCCTTTGTGAAGGTCACGCAGTCCGTCTTCTTCGGGCAGCTTCCGAAGGAGTATGAGAACGTGCAGGAGGTCGGCTTCGGGATGCGCCTTGCCATGGGCATCCTCGCCGTGATGTGCGTGGTGACGGGTCTCTTCCCCAATCTCGTCACCCGTTATCTCACCGAGCCCGCCGCCCGCGCGGTGTTTAGCGTGAGCAATTACATCAACAGCATGATGGGAGCATCTTACACCATGCTTCCCGATGAGCGTGTGGGCTTTGCCTCCGCCGGTGTGTGGAGCCCGGTGTCCTGGCTGTGCCTGCTGATGATCGCGCTGCTGGCGGTCACCATCGTCGCGATCGCGGGCAAGTACGACCGCGTGAGCGTCAAGACCTCTGAGAGCAGCGGCGGCAAGTACGACCTGTTCTACGGCGGCGAAGAGACCGTCTTTTCCCAGGTGGGCGGCGACGACCTGTTCTGGGGCTTCAAGCACAACTGGCGGCACTACTTCAGCTTCATGCACGAGCTGCACAGCGGCGTCGTCAACGACTACGCACTCTGGGCCGTGGTGGCGCTGGCGCTTGCCATCGTCTACGCCCTGATCGTTCTGTAAGGAGGTGGGAAAATGATTTTAGACGCTTTGAAATACCTGGCTTATGTCCTCATCTTCCCCGGCTTCCTGTTCTGCTTTCTGACCGGTATGCTGCTCTGCGGCATCGACCGCAAGCTGGTCGCCCGGATGCAGAAGCGCGTGGGTCCCCCGATTTTGCAGCCCTTCTACGATTTCTTCAAGCTCTGCGGCAAGGAGACCATCGTCCCCGACGCCGCGAACCGCACGGTGTTCCTGCTTGCCCCGCTGGTGGGGCTCGCGGCGCTCGTGGTGCTGCAGCTATTCATCCCGGTGTTCAGCTTCACCGCCTTCTCCAATGTGGCTGACATCATCGTGATCCTCTATCTGCTGCTGATCCCGGCGCTCTCCATCATGGTAGGCGGCGCGTCCACCGGCTCGCCTTACGCGGGCGTGGGTCTGAGCCGCGAGATGGTGACCGTGCTCTCCTGCGAGCTGCCGCTCGTGCTGGTGCTGCTCGCGGTCGGCAAAAAGGTCGGCGCCGCGACCGGAAGCGGGCTCTGCTTCTCCCTGACGGAGATCGTCCGCTATCAGATGGCGCACGGCAGCCTTATCGGCAATCTCAGCATGATCCCCGCGGCGGTGGCCTTTCTGATGGTCATCCCCGGTGAGACCGGCAGCCACCCCTTCGACGCGGCGGAGGCCGAGACCGAGATCTGCGAGGGCATGCTGGCCGAGTACAGCGGCGCGCCCCTGGGCGTATTCAAGCTCAACCACGCGATCAAGCTGCTCACGCTGACGAGCATGTTCGTGATGCTCTTTTTGGGCGGCATCGGCGGCGGCATCCAGAACCTGGTATACACCATGGGTCTCTCGGGCGGCCTTGCCGGAGCGCTCATCACGCTCTTGAACGTGGCGGTGCTCTTCGCCCTGTGCGTCGCGGTCACTGTGGTGACGATTTCCTTCGTGCACGCGGTCACCGCCCGCCTCAAGATCGAACAGATCTTCAAGTTCTACTGGACCGTGGTCTCCGCGCTGGCGCTCATCAGCCTGGTGCTGGCCTGGTACGGTCTGTAAGGAGGTGCCTTGATGTTTCAAAAACTGATCGAAGAGAGCACCGGCAAATCCCCGTGGCTCTTCCACATCAACGCCGGCTCCTGCAACGGCTGCGACATTGAGCTTGTGAGCGTGCTCACCCCGCGCTACGACGCGGAGCGCCTGGGCTTCAAGCTCGCCGGCAGCCCCCGCCATGCCGACATCGTGGTCGTCACCGGCCCCATCACCGCCCAGTCTCTGCCCCGCGTGCTGCGCTCCATCGAGCAGGTGCCGGAACCGAGATGCATCGTCACGATGGGCTCCTGCCCGCAGTCGGGCAACGTCTTTCGCGGCAGCTACTCCATCTGCGGCCCGCTTTCCAAGTATGTACATGTGGACGTGGATGTGGCCGGCTGCACGCCGAAGCCCGAGGCCGTCATCGACGGGCTGGCGCTTGCCGCCAGGATCCTGCAGGAGAAAAGGAGGGCGAAGAAGTAATGGATTTCCCGTTTGTAAAGGAGGCCATCTCCCAGCTCTTCTCCAAGCCGAGCTGCGCCATGTACCCCGCCGTGGAGAGCGTCGCCGCTCCCCGCTATCGCGGGCGCATCGCCTTTGACCCCACGAAGTGCATCAACTGCATGATGTGCGAGCGCGTCTGCTGCGGCGGCGCGATCACCCACACCGTGGAGAAAACCGAGGAGGGCGACAGGATCACCCGCAGCTTTAACCTCGGCTGCTGTACCTTCTGCGCCCACTGCATGGACTTTTGCAATCACGGCGCCATCGAGCTGACGCAGGATTACCACATGATCGCCACCAAGGAAGAGGATCTGATCGTCTCCGGCACCTTCCTCAAGAAGCCCCCGGTGAAAAAGCCCGTTCCGCCCAAGGCTCCCGCCGCGCCTGCTGCTCCTAAAGAAACCAAAGCAGAGCCCGGCGCCAGCGGGTCTGATTTGGAGAGGCAGAAGGGGGAAGCGGATGTGAAGTCTTCGCCGAAGGCGGAGACGGAACGGAGCGCGCCCGTTCTGCCGAGGGACGACGGCAAGCCCGTGCAGGACCCCGCCAAGTGCATCTACTGCACGATCTGCGCCCGCAAGTGCCCCGCCGGGGCGCTGACGGTGGATCGCGCGGCGAAGACCTGGGCGCTCGACGAGGACGCCTGCGTCGCCTGCGGCACCTGCGCCTCCGTCTGCCCGAAGAAAGCCATCCTCATGTGATCGTCGCAGGGACGAGCATCGCCCGTCCACCCGCAAAACACAATAGAGGGGTGGAAAAAGAAAAAAACAAGGCAGCCAAGCTCAGATACGAAAATAAAAGGAAATTTATAAAATGAACAAGAAATTCAATGTTTTATTTCCGGTTCTATCTATCATCGCATTGTGCCTCTCCATCTTCTGTGTAGTAAAAGTGATGCAGGCACCGGAAGCGGCTGCCTCCGAAACGAAGGATATCCAGTATGTCCTCTATCTCGGCACGAACGACAAGGATACCAACGAGCCGGTATTCCCTCCAGAAGTGGCAAAGGAGCAGCTGAAGGAAATACTGATTCAGCGTTTTGGCGGCTATACCATCACGGATGCTGACGGAGGCTGGATCGGGGACGACGGGACGGGGTACCAGGAATACACGCTGGTTATCTATCTAAGCGACACCTCGCTGGACGATGTCCATTCCCTGTGTGATGAACTGATCGAAGAATATAACCAGAGCTCCGTTCTGATTCAGGCCAACGAAACCACAACGGAGTTTTATGGCGGTTGATCGATCTGGCACAGTCAATTCAGAAGGAGGACTTGGCTTATGAAAAGGATTATGGCTGTTCCCGTTTCCTGCTTTTGGGCGGTGACCGCTGTATGTCTGTTTGGTATCCTTGTCGGATCATTTTGTGACTTCAACATCAATGTCGCACTGGCCAACAAGACTGACCTCGGCGCATTCTTTGCAACCTATGGGTCATATTTCTCCTACTGCCTGTATCCGGCGGCGGGAGCGTGCCTGTACGTCGGCTTCCGAAAGAAGGGGGAGCGTTTCCGCCTGCTGGCGTGGACGCTGCTGATTCTGGGCTTCTTCATGGCCGTGTACTATTCAAACAGCTATAACGGCAAAAATGTGCGTGCGCTGTTTGGCTATGTTGCCGGGGAGTCTTCACCGTTGCTGTCCGTTTTGAGCTGGCTGTTCTGGGCTGTGCTGTACGCTTGGGTGCCGTTCGTGATGGTGCGGTTGCTGGACGACAACAACCCTAACAAGCTTATCGCCGTAGGAGCAGCGATTCTCGTCGCCGGCATCGCGGCAGACAACATGAACCTGTGGCTCAAACAGGTCGCATCCCGCCCGCGATACAAGTATCTGATTACGCTGGATAATCCGAAGAGCGAGTTTCGCAATTGGTGGCAGATGATCCCGAATCTTGCCGGCAGCGACGACAGCTTCAAATCCTGGCCCAGCGGCAATATGACCATCGCCAGTATGATGTTCTCGCTCCCCATGCTCGCGGACGTGACGAAAAAGAGAAGCGATGGAAGAAATCTCCGCTGCTTCATCGTCGCCTGCCTTTTTGTGCTGCTCTATGGCTACAACCGCATCCACATGACCAACCACTTTCTGTCAGACGTATGCTTTGGGACGCTGATCACCTATCTGATTTATGCTGTAGTGAGCAAGGCGTTTTTAAATGGGGCAGAGAAAGAATAGGAATCTATGCTATGCCCCGTGACACACTCGCTTAAGCGCCCGACCTGACACGGTTTCCCAAAATCCAACCGAAGGCACACAACGGGGGATGTGAAAAAAGTCTTTTTCACATCCCCAAGTTTTCAGTTTTCAGAATTCAGTTTTCAGACAGAATTTGGGAACTTTTTCGCGGTGTTTTAAGTT
>CAJOCV010000126.1 GCA_905233785.1 uncultured Oscillospiraceae bacterium | reverse complement strand
TTTCTTGCAATACACAAAGTATTCCTGCTCAATGAGTGCCATCATCAGAACTCGGTTTTTCTCGGAATCTGCTCTTGCCGCATTATGCGGTATTGCCTTTAAAAGTTTCGGCAGACGGCAATCTTTTCAAAATTCCTTTTCCCAGGCGGCGATGACGGCCTCCATCGCGGCGGCGCAAAAGCCGCGCCGCTCCAGGGCGCGGACACCCTGAATGGTGCTGCCGCCGGGGGAACAGACGCGATCCTTCAGCTCGCCGGGGTGCAGCCCGGAACGCAGCAGCATCTCCCCCGCGCCGACCAGCATGTGTGCGGCGTATTCAATGGCCTGCTTTCTGGAAAGCCCGATCGCCACCGCGCCGTCGGCCAAGCCCTCCACGAACAGCGCCGCGAACGCGGGGCCGCAGCCGGTCACGCCGTCTGCCATGTCCATGAGGCACTCGTCCATCTCCCGCACAGTGCCGGAGGCGGCCAGCAGGGTGCGCACATATTCCCGCTCCTGCGCGCTCACCTTGTCGGAGGGCGCCATCATCGTAAAGCCGCAGCCCACGGACACCGGAATATTCGGCATTACGCGCACGATGGGCTTTCCGCCCAGCAGCGCTTCCAGCGTTGCAAGCTCCTTGCCCGCGATCATGGAGACAATGACAAGGCGATCCGTCCGCGCGTCCAGCACGTCCCGGATCCCGTCGAGCATCTCCTCAAGCATCTGGGGCTTGACGCCGAGGAAGAGAACGTCCGCCTCCCGGGCGGCGGTGCGGTTATCGCAGAGCTCCCCGCCGAGCTCAGCGGCCAGCTTTTGCGCCTTTTCCGGCGTGCGGTTTGCCAGCAGCAGGCGATCCGCCGCGCCGCTGCGGGCAGCCGCCCGCGCCAGCGCAGAACCCATATTGCCCGTCCCGATGAATGCGACCGTTCTCATGTTAACAAGTCCTTTTCGTTTTGGTGTTGAACGCAGGACGAGCAATGCTCGTCCCTGCGAGGCACTGACCAGCGGGCGACCGCAAGGGCGAAGCAAAGCGGAGGGCGCCCCTACGCCTCGCGTTTACGGACGAGGAGCTTTTCGACCCGGTGACCGTCCATGGAGAGGACGGTGACGCTGTAATCCTGGAAATCAAAGCTGTCGCCCGGCTCGGGGAAATGCCCGAAGCTCTCCACCGCAAAGCCGCCGACGGTCTCGCTCTCGGCCTCGAAGCCGTCCTCGTCGATACCGGTCAGCTCCAGAAAGTCGGAGATGCTCATATCCCCGTCGACTTCATACTCGTCGGCGCCGCGCTCAACGACCTCCTGCTCCACGGTATCGGTCTCGTCCCAAATATCCCCCACGATCTGCTCGAGCACATCCTCCATGCTCAGAACGCCCAGCATCCCGCCGTATTCGTCGGATACGACAGCGAGGTGCTGCTTTGCGCGCTTGAGGGAGCTGAGCACCGCGGGGAGCTTCATGGTCTTGTAGACATAGCAGGGCGGCATGAGCAGCGCGCGAATATCCGCGCGTCCGTCGTCTGCCATGGCCTTGAGAAAATGGTTGAGGTACAATACGCCGATCACATTGTCGATGCTGCCCTCATAGACGGGCAGGCGGGAATAGGGCGCATCCTCAATGACGGCGAGGATATCCTCCCAGTCGTCGTCAATGTCAATGGCGACCACATCCACGCGGGCGGTCATGACCTCGGAGGCGGAAATTTCCGCAAAGTCGATGGCGGCCTGCACGAGCTCGGACTGATCCTCGTCCAGCACGGCCTCGTCCTCGGCGGTCTCAATGATGGATTGCAGCTCCTCCACGGCCTCGTCGGGGTCTTCGTCCTTCTCGCCCTCCATACCGAGGGTCAAAAGCCCGATCAGCTTCACCACCAGCCAGATCATGGGCGTGAGCGCTATGCGCAGACCATTGAGGAGGTAGGCGCAGCGCAGGGAGAGGCGATTGGCGTTTTTCTTGGCGGTGATCTTGGGGATCGTCTCGCCGAAAATGATGATGAGCACGGTAATGATCAAGGTGCTCAGCCAGCTCTTCCCGTCGCCGCCGGTGAGGATGTTCACCAGCACCACGCCGAGGGAGGACGCGGCGATGTTTACCAGGTTATTGCCGATCAGGATGGCGGAGAGGGTATTGTCGAAGCCCTCGCAGAGCTTCAGCGCGACGCCCGCTCGCTTGGAACCGTCGTCCCGCAGCTTCTCCAGGCGCATCTGATTGCAGGAGGAATAGGCCATCTCCGAACCGGAGAAGAAGCCCGAGAGCAGCACGCAGGCCAGAATGCCCGCGATCACAAGCACAAGGCTCATGCCTCGGCACCTCCTTCCGCGTGTTCCGGCGCAAGCGTGACGCGCAGCTTGCGGATGCGGTTATGCTCCATGGCGGAGACAGTGACCGTGAGACCGTGATAGGAAAAGTCCTCCCCGACCTTGGGGATGGCGGGAAACTGCTCGTAAGCCCACTCGCCCATGCGGGTGTTCACCAGCTCCGCGTTCTCCTCCGGGTCTTCGAAGCCGAGGGTCTCAAACACGTCGGTGACGGATTCCTCCGCATCCACCTCGTATTCGCCCTCGCCGAGTGCGACCACGGGCTCCTCCACCACATCGTCCTCATCCCAAATCTCGCCCACCAGCTCTTCGAGGATGTCCTCCACGGTGACGATGCCGAGGGTGCCCCCGTAGTTGTCGGTGACGACGGCCATGTTGAGGCGGCGGCGTGACATGAGGGGCAGCAGCTCGTCGATGTTGGTACTCTGGTGGATGAAAAAGGGCTCGTCCAGCAGGGGGCGAATCTCGAGAGAGCTGCCCTGGCGGAGCCAGGCCTTGATGAAACGGCGGATCTGCAGAATGCCGATGATGTTGTCGATGCTGCCCTCATAGACGGGAAGGCGGCTGTGGTTCTGGGACTTGATCTGTGCCAGGATCTCCTCATGGCTCGTGCCGATGTCGATGGCGGCGAGATCCACGCGGGGCGTAAGAATGCTCTCCACGGTCACATCACCGAACTGCAGGGCGGAGGAAATGAGTTCCCCCTGCTCCTCGTCGAGCGTCCCCTCCTCTGTCATGTCTTCGATGAGGTCATACAGCTCGTCCTCGGTGACAGAGAGCTCCGGCTCGCCGCGTGTGAGGCGCGAGGCGGTCTGGCCGATTTGGGTGAGCACGGCGGAGAAGGGTGCGAAGAGGAACATGAAGACCCGCAGCGTCCCGGCAGTGGCGAGGGCGCATTTCTCACTGTACTTTTTTGCGATGCTCTTGGGGAGCATTTCGCCCGCGAAGAAGACCACGATCGTGGTCAAAATCGTGCTGAGCGTGACCGCGCCGAGTCCCCAGCGCCGCGTAACCGCGACGGTGACGAGGGAAGCGGCGGCAATGTGAACGATATTGGTGCCGATCAGAAGCGTACTGATCGCCCGGTCAAAATGATCCAGCACCCAGAGTGCCGTTTTTGCCCGGGGATCGCCGCGCTCGGCGGCGGTTTTGACTTTATTCCGGGAGACCGACGAAAACGCCGTCTCCGTCACCGCGAAATACGCGGCGGCCAATACTAACGCGATTGCGATGATCCATGGCAATCGACTGCCATCGTCCATAGGTGGATCAACATCTCCTTATAAAAAATTATCTATTATTGTAGCACGGAAGTGATTTCCAGTCAATCTTTTTGTAGCGCAGGCAGTGGATACTGACCACTGGTCACTGGCCACTAAAATCCGGCGTCGGCGAAGACGCGGCGGATGCGCCCGGCGTACAGGCGCACCTCGGTCGGCGCGTCGTCCAGCGGCATGCGCAGCACAAAGCGCGTCCCCCGGTGTGGTAGCCCCGTCAGCACGTCATACAGCGCGTCCAGGTTGTCGCCGACCCAGCTCTCGTAGCGGAGCTTGCAGCGCAGCTCGCCATAGAGCTCCGAAATCTCGGCGCAGGCGGTGAAGTCCACAATCACAGTACCGCTCAACGCCTCCAGCAGCGCCTCACAGCCCTCCAGCACGTCGGCCCAGGTCTGCTCGAAATCGCGGGTGTACCAGGGGTCGGCCACAGCCTCGCCCTCGCGCCCGGCGTAGTCCAGCAGGTTTTTGAGCTTGCCCGCCACGTCGCCGTGAAACTTGCGCCGCATGTTCCACATGTTCTCCTCGTCCATGCCGATGAGAAGGTCGTAATCCTCATAGTCCGAGCGGCGAAGCTGCCGCGCGGTCTTGCCCGCGCAGTCGATTCCGTGCTCCGCGAGCACCCGGCGCATGGGCGGATAGACGGGATTTCCGAGCTCTTCGGCGCTTGTGGCGGCGGAAGCGATCTCGAATTCATCCTCCAGCCCCGCAATGCGCGCAAGCTCCTTCATCACAAACTCCGCCGCCGGACTGCGGCAGATATTGCCGTGGCAAACGAATAGTATTTTTGTCATCCTCGAAAAACCTCAAAAAAGCCCTAAAATCAGCCTTTTTCCGACTAATTCCTCACTTCGTTTCGTGGTATCTGGTGGCACCTCGTGGCATGGAAAAGTGCAAAAGTAGAATCGCGCACGCCGGTCTTGGTGGATATATATCGTTCGACCAGCTCCAACACGGTATAATTTCCGCCGTTGGAAACGATGTGATCAAACAGATCATGCTCGATCTGCTTCTCTTTCTCACGCAGAGACAGCTCCCGTTTCTTCCCGGCAGGGGTGCGATCGCTCTTGTCCAGCCGCCAGCTGTACACAAATTTGACGCTGCCATCATTATCTTTATACTTGAACGCATAGCGTCCATCTTGCCTTTGGCTCTCTCCAAAGCGCAGTACGCGACCGCGATTGTCGCGCCTTTTTTCGCTCATGTAAACTCTCCTTTCACAAAAAGAGAGCCTCAGTATGACATACTAACTATATCATACCGAGGCCCATAAATCCACTGAAAAATAAAGTGACCGAATTCCTATGGCAGAACTCAGACAGCGGTCGCGCTGTCCAAAAACCGCTCAAAGCTCTTGCGCTTGATCATGGTCCGATTGCCGTTCATGATAATGAAATCCGCGCCCTCGTAGTCCTCCACGATCTGACGCATCTTCTTTTCGCC
>CAJOCV010000125.1 GCA_905233785.1 uncultured Oscillospiraceae bacterium | reverse complement strand
CTGCTGGGCTTCATCGGCTATTCCGTCGCCCTCCTGATGCTGCTGTTTCACGTCATCCGGGCATTCCGAAAAAAATAGGGAAATGCTGAACCAAGCCTCGTATCTCTCGCGTGATTCAGCGTTTTCTGAGAAGCGAAAAAATACGTCCCCCGCAAGACGCAGCGTGTCGCCGCCTCTTGCGGGGGCGTATTTTGTATTTACGCATTCCCTCCCGCCAGGCCGAATGGGGCAGGGGGAAGCTCCGTATCGGGCAACGCTCGACGGTGAGGCCGTGCTCCTTCGCGCATTTCATGAACGCTTCCGAAATTCCCCTTGTAATTCTTTTACATGGGTGCTACAATTAATTCGATCAAAACCGAGTCGGAGGTGACCGAACAAATGAAGTTTTATGGCCGCGATGAGCAGCAAAAGAAGCTGGCTCGCATGTTCGGAAAAGAGGGTCTGCAAACTGCCCTGATCTATGGGCGTCGCCGCGTCGGCAAGAGCGAGCTGATCAAGCAGTGCCTGCGGAAAGAGGCGGCACCGCAGCTCAACTATGAGTGCAAACAGACTACAGAACTGAACAATGTGGAGAGCCTTTCGGCGCTGATTTCCGAGCAGCTTCAACTTCCCACGCTGGGTTTTGGGAGCATGGAGGCGCTGCTGGAATACCTGTTCCGGCGCGCAGCCAGCGAACCGCTGATCCTGGTGCTGGATGAATACCCCTATTTGCGTCAGGCCGTTACCGGCATGGACAGCGTCCTGCAATCTCTGATCGACCGCTTCAGAGACACAAGCTCCCTGAAGCTGATTCTATGCGGCTCCTATGTGGAGATCATGCAGTCCCTGCTGGCGCGGGAAAACCCGCTCTATGGCCGCGTCGATCTCACCATCGACCTCAAGCCGATGGATTACTACGAGTCCGCGCTCTTCTATCCGCAGTTCTCCCATGAGGACAAGGTTCGCCTCTACAGCGTGTTCGGCGGCATTCCCTATTACAATCGCCAGATCGACAGCGGCCTCACGGTTCGGGAGAATATCCAGGAGCTGATCTCCGCCCCCGGAGCCCGCTTGGAGAACGAGGTCTCCATGTACCTCAAATCCGAGATTTCCAAGATCGGGAACGCCAACGAGGTGTTTGAAACGCTTTCCAGGGGCTTTTCCAAATACAGCGACCTGCTGAACCAATCGCACGTTTCCAGCGGCCCGACCCTGGTGGACGTGCTGGAGAAGCTGATCCGCATGGAGGTTGTGGAAAAGCAGGCGCCGATCAACGACACAGACAACCGGCGAAAATCCGGCTATTTCATTGTAGATAACCTGTCTTTGTTCTATTATCGCTATATTTTCCGTTTTCTCTCCCAGCGAAACGTCCTGGATGAGGACGTGTTCTTTGACCGCTACATCCGCGAAGACTTTGAAGCGCAGTATGTGCCCAAGGTCTTTGAAACGATCTGCAAGCAGTACCTGATTCGTCAGAATCGCGCCGGGCGGATAAGCCCCGCCTTCGATCGGATCGGAAAATACTACTATGACGATCCGAAAACAAAACGCAACGGTGAGTTTGATATTGTGACGGAGGATCCCAACGGTTATATCTTTTACGAGGCGAAATTTCGCAGGGAGCCGCTGTCTCTGGCGATGATCCATGAGGAGATGAAGCAGGTTCAGGACACCGGCTTGAACTGTTATAAGTACGGCTTTATTTCCCGCTCCGGCTTTCAGTGTGAGCCGACGGAGAAGATGATCTTCCTCGATTTGGAGAATCTGTATGCGCTATGAGGTAACAGGAGAAGCAGAAGGAGCAGTTGCAGGGCTTATACCAGGATTTTGACCTTGCTTTCGCACAGCCCAACGGTCGCCCGATGGAAGAGCGCGTCATGGATCGTGCCTTTGAAGCGTTCATCATCATGCCAAACGGCAGGACAGCGTTACCGCCGCCTGCCGTTTAGGAATAGGAGTCTGTTAAATATCTTCTGTTTTAAACTTCAGCACCGTATACGGACACGGTGCAACGGAATATTGATAGACAGATCATCCTCAGTCTACCCAATTATCCGTCAATCATCACATATATCGTCACATGTAACATCACCATCACATGCGCTTCCCTCTTCACAATATCCGTAGTCAAAACCGTCACATCCCTTGCCGATAGAGGTAAGCACAACTTCGCGGTCAAAATAGATGATTTCCATTTCCAGTCCGCAATAAAGTTCCTTTTCCATATTTTCACCTCATTATACACTATTCGGCACACTTGTTGCCACATCAGAGATTACGGTTTGCGTCGTGCCGTTCAAGGTGTACTCTACATATGTCACTACGCAAAGCGTTTTTGCGATGTTGGAGCCGCCAATGTTCAGATTGAACTCAAAATCCTCGAAATCTTTCGATTCCGAGGATTTTCTGGAGCTGCTGGGCAGATTCGAACTGCCGACCTCATCCTTACCAAGGATGCGCTCTACCTACTGAGCTACAGCAGCAAATTGTATGCCCCTTGAGACAAGGGGCATAGCTGGCGACCACGAAGGGACTTGAACCCTCGACCTCCGGCGTGACAGGCCGGCGTTCTAACCGACTGAACTACGTGGCCATCAATCAATCAGCTTGCTTATAATACCAGATGATTTCGAACTTGTCAACACCTTTTTCAAAAAAATCTCCCCTTTTTTCGGGGAGATTTTTTCATCTTATTCATCGGCTGCTTTGCCGCTCCTGCGCAGCAGCAGAAAAGCCAGTACGAAAATCGGCAAACCGCCGATCAGGCCGATCGGAGCGGGGCCGAGGGTGGTGTGGCCGATATACGCCGGGTTCAGCAGCAGAACGCCAATGCCACTCACGGCGTTGAACGCGCCGTGGGCGAGGGCGGGAACCCAGATGCAGGCCGTTTTCTCATACAGATCGTCGATGATTGTACCGAGGGCGACACACACAAGGCAGAAGAGAATCGGCCCAAGCACGGGCGCGCCCCAGTAGTCGCTGCCGTAGTTGTAGCCCGCGAGGATCATGACCGGCCAGTGCCACACGCCCCAGATCAGACCGCCGAGCAGCCGCCCTCTGGCGACGCCGAAGCGCGCTTTGAGCCGGGGATAGAGGAAGCCGCGCCAGCCCACCTCCTCGCCCAGGGCGGCGAAGGTGTTGATGAGCGGGGCGTAGGTCAGCGCCTCGACAAGCTGGATGAGCACGAGGGTCTGGAGCGTGAGCCCCTGCGCCTCCATCTGCCGCAGCCCCTCTTCCCCGAGCTGGGTGCTGAGAAAGCTGAAGCCCGGATCGAAGGCTTTCGGAAACAGCAGATAATACAGCGCCGCGCCCAGCACGGCGAGCACGGCAAAGCCGAACCAGGCGGCAAGCACCCACTTGCCCTTGCCGCGCAGCTTGAGCCCCCAGCCCATATCCCGCGGCGCTTTGGCAAGCAGCACGGCGGCGAAGGGGGCGTACATGGACACGAGCATCACGAGCTGGAAATAGTGGGTCTGCCCGTTCCAGGCAAGGCCGATGGCGACGGCCTGCAGCATCCAGGCCAGCAGAAAAGCCCAAAGCAAAAAAGAAGAGAGCTGTTTATCCTTCATCGAAATACCTCCCCGAGTACGGTCGGAACAACAAAGCTCAGCAGCAGGCCGATCAGCACCGCCGGCAGGAACCAGGCGCCCAGCGGGCGGCAGAGGGCGGAACAGACGGTCATATAGCCAAAGAGCAGCGCAAGCTCCGTGCTCATCAGATCGAGGCTCAGCCAGCTTGGCTCGATCGTCCGGCCGCCGATGCGCAGCGCGTTTACGCGCACGAAGCCGCCGTTTTTCTTGAGCAGCGCGGGGAAACGCGAAACGGCGGCGCTCAGTGCGAACATGAGCCAGCCGGTCACGAGCATACCCCACAGCGCGCCCTTGCCGCTGTATGCCTCGGGCTGCCCCGCGCCGTCATAGTTCGTGGGAATCTCCGCCGGGAAGCTCTCCCAGTTCAGCGCCACAAAGAGCGTTGCGCCGAGCAGCACCAGGAGCCCGAGGATCAGCAGGAGAAGCCGTAGGATTCGTTTGACCATGGTGCACCACCCTTGTTATATGTCCAGCTCGAGGGACTTGTCGATCTCCTCGCCGACATACTTGCCGTTTTTCTTCCGCTGCTTGACGCACTCGGTGAGCAGGTATTCGATCTGCCCGTTGAGGGAGCGGAAATCGTCCTCCGCCCACCGCGCCAGCGCGTCATAGAGCTTGGGGGACAGGCGCAGCGGCACCTGTTTCTTCGCGTTGTCGGCCATGGGACATCAATACAGGCTGCCGGAGTTGACGACCGGCTGCGCGTCGCGGTTGCCGCAGAGAACGACCAGCAGATTCGAGACCATCGCGGCCTTGCGCTCCTCGTCGAGCTCGACGGTGTGGTTTTCGCTCAGCCGCTCCAGCGCCATTTCCACCATGCCGACCGCGCCGTCCACGATCATCTTGCGCGCGTCGATGATGGCCGAAGCCTGCTGGCGCTGCAGCATGACCGCCGCGATCTCGGGGGCGTAGGCGAGGTAGGTGATGCGCGCTTCAACGATCTCGATACCGGCCTCCTCGACCTTCTGCTGGATCTCGTCCCGGATGCGCTGGGCCACGAGCTCGCTCGAGCCGCGCAGGCTGCCCTCGTCCGCCACGCCGTCGCCGGTGGTGTCCACGCCGGGGGCGACGTCGTAGGGGTAGATGCGCACGATGTTTCTCACCGCGCTGTCGCACTGCAGGGACAGATACTCCTTGAAGTTATCCACGTTGAAGACGGCCTTTGCGGTATCCGTCACCTTCCAAATGACCGCGATGCCGATCTCCACGGGATTGCCGAGGCAGTCGTTGATTTTCTGGCGGGAGTTGGAGAGCGTCATGGCCTTGAGGGAAATCTTCTTGCTGACGGTCTCAACGCCCTGTTCGCTGTTCTTGCTGAGCGCGGCGTTGAGCAGGGCGTTGCTGCCCGCGTCCACGTCGCCGGACTGGTTGAGCTTGGTTCTGGCGGCGGGGTTCACCGCGACGCAGAAGGGGTTGACGAAGTAGAAGCCGTCCTCCTTCAAGGTGCCGATGTACTTGCCGAAGAGTGTGAGCACCAGCGCCTCCTGCGGCTTGAGAACCTTCAGCCCGCAGAAGGGGATCCAACCGACACTCATCCACAGGATGCCGAGCACCATCACGGGCACAAAGCCCATGCGCCCGTCATCGAGCTTCACACCCGCGAGAACCACAAG
>CAJOCV010000124.1 GCA_905233785.1 uncultured Oscillospiraceae bacterium | reverse complement strand
AACCTTGTTGAGGATGACCGCGCCCTCGACGCCGGCGTTCGCGGCGATCTGCATGATGGGAGCCTTCAGCGCCTTGACAACGATGGCGGCGCCGGTCTTCTCATCGCCCTCCAGCTCGCCCAGGAGCTTCTCGGCAGCCTTGGCAGCCAGCACGTAAGCGGTGCCGCCGCCGGGAACGATGCCCTCGGCGACCGCGGCGCGGGTGGCGTTCAGCGCGTCCTCGATGCGCAGCTTCTTCTCCTTCATCTCGGTCTCGGTGGCGGCGCCGACCTTGATCACGGCCACACCGCCGGAGAGCTTGGCAAGGCGCTCCTGCAGCTTCTCGCGGTCGTAGTCGGAAGTGGTGGTCTCGATCTGGCGCTCGATCTGTGCGGCGCGGGCGCGGATCTCCGTCGGGTCACCGGCGCCGTCAACGATGATGGTGTTTTCCTTGGTGACCTTGACCTGGTGCGCCTGACCCAGAACCTCAAGCCCGACGTCCTTGAGCTCCATGCCGAGCTCGCTGGAGACGACCTGACCGCCGGTCAGAATCGCGATGTCCTGCAGCATCTCCTTGCGGCGATCGCCAAAGCCGGGAGCCTTGACGCACACGCAGGTGAAGGTGCCGCGCAGCTTGTTGAGTACGATCGTGGCAAGGGCTTCGCCCTCGACGTCTTCCGCGATGATGAGGAGCTTGCGCCCGGCCTTGACGATCTGCTCCAGCAGGGGCAGAATCTCCTGGATGTTGGAGATCTTCTTATCGGTCAGCAGGATGCAGGCGTCGTCAATGACGGCCTCCATCTTGTCGGTATCGGTGACCATGTAGGGGGAGAGATAGCCGCGGTCAAACTGCATACCCTCGACCACGTCGCTGTAGGTCTCGGCGGTCTTGCTCTCCTCGATGGTGATAACGCCGTTCTGGCTGACCTTCTCCATGGCCTCGGCGATCAGGGTGCCGATCACTTCGTCGCCGGAGGAGATGGTGCCGACGCGGGCGATGTCGTTGGAGCCGTTCACGGGCTGGGACACGGCCTTGACCGCCTTGACAGCCTCGGTGGTGGCCTTCTGGATGCCGCGCTTCATGGTCATGGGGTTGGCGCCGGCGGCCAGGTTCTTGAGCCCTTCGTTGATCATGGCCTGCGCCAGCACGGTGGCGGAGGTGGTGCCGTCGCCGGCAACGTCGTTGGTTTTGGTGGAGACTTCCTTGATGAGCTGGGCGCCCATGTTCTCAAAAGCGTCCTCCAGCTCGATCTCCTTGGCGATGGTCACGCCGTCGTTGGTGATGAGGGGCGTGCCGTACTTCTTATCGAGCACCACGTTGCGACCCTTGGGGCCGAGGGTGATCTTGACGGTATCGGCCAACTGGTTGACACCGCGCTCAATGGCCTTACGCGCTTCTTCGCCGTAAATAATCTGCTTTGCCATAATTCAAAATGCCTCCTGCAATATTATTCGATGATTGCCAGAATGTCGGACTGGCGCACGATGGTGTACTCCTGATCGTCCAGCTTGACCTTGCTGCCGCTGTACTTGCCGACGAGGACATTCTGCCCCGCGGTGACGATCATCTTGACCTCGTTGCCGTCCACCAGCCCGCCGGGGCCGACCTCGACGACTTCGTAAATTTCGGGCTTCTCCTGCGCAGACGGCGTGAGGAAGATACCGGAAGCGGTCTTTTCCTCGGCGGCGTTCTGCTTGAGAACCACACGATCGGCCAGGGGTTTGAGTTTCATAATCTATCCCTCCATAAAAGTATATTACAAAATTCAGCATCGTTAGCACTCAAAAACCCTGAGTGCTAACGATGCTTATGATACCACAATTTTCTGTTTTTGCAAGCCCCCGCGGGAAAAAAGTTCTGAACAATTTGTGAAATGTCTCGAACCGGGCGGAGGCGGTGGCTTTGAGCCCCGCGCTGAAAACGGGGGGCTATGGAGCCTTGAGCGTTTTCCCCTTGCTCTCTTCACAAGCCTTGTTTTAGCTTTCAAGCAACACCGCACAATACGCCTGCGGCATCTTCCGGAAAAACCTTGCAATACACAAATTATTCCTGCTCAATGAGTGCCATCATCAGAACTCGGTTTTTCTCGGAATCTGCTCTTGCCGCATTATGCGGTATTGCCTTAACAGACAAGTGGGCTTGGCTCTATGGATAATTTCGGAAAAACTCGGTAAGATGCTGATAGTTTCCTGTGAAATGGGAAAAATAGCAGCATTTATGGAGGGTTTTGTATGGAGATTGAAAACGCGAGCAACTACAAGCTGACGGACTTCGGGCTCTATGTGCCGGCACATGTTGCCCAGCAGATGAACAGGCTGGACATGACAACGGTTTCACTGTATGAAAGTCACCTTCATGCGCAGGGCAAGGCAAGCGCGACGGTGGAGAAGTACCTGCACTTCATCCGGCTCTTTACGCTTTTTCTTGGGGATCACTATTTATCGGTCAAGTATGTCCGAGCATGGCTGGAGAGCCTGAAAAAGCGCCGCCACATCAATACGGTCAACGGGGCGATCTCGGCGCTCAACGGCTTTTTCAAGTGGCTGGGGCGTGATGACTGCGTCGTGTCCTTCTATCCGCATCAGGAGCCGCAGTACCGCGAGGATCGCCGCAGCCTGGAAAAGGACGAGTTCAACACGCTGCTGGACGCGGCCGACCGCCGCATGAAAACGATCCTGCTGACCTTTTACGGCACGGGCGTGCGCGTGAGCGAGCTGCGTTTCTTTACCGTGGAGGCGGTCAAAACCGGCGCTGTGACCGTGGACAACAAGGGAAAGGTGCGCACGGTGTTCCTCGAACCCGGAACCAAAACCCTGCTGCTCGACTATTGCGAGAAGCAGGGCATCGAAAGCGGCGTGATTTTCCGCAGCCGCCTCGGCGCGGCGCTGAGCCGCACCTATATCTGGCGCAGCATGAAGAAGCTCGCGAAGAAGGCGGGCGTGCTGCTGAGCAAGGTTTTTCCGCACAACCTCCGCCATCTCTTTGCCGTGGAGCGCTACAAGGCGGACAGGGATCTGGAATGTCTGCGCCTTGACATGGGGCACAGCCTGATCGCCACCACCCAGCGTTATCTCAAGGAGACCGCGCAGGCGCATTATCAGAAAGTGCTCCAAAGAGCCGCGGCCTTGGCAGGGGAAAAAGAAAAGCCCGCAGCAAAAGCCACGGACTGAAAATTCTGTGAACCATTATGCTCCGTCAGGAAAGCATAATTCGCCTACTCTCCATTTCTCTCTGCATTATAGCACTTCTTAACAAAACATACAAGAATTTTTTTACATATTTCTTCAGGCAGAAATCCCGTGTGGGTTTCTGCTCTTTCGGCATCGCCAAGACAAATGGCGCCTCCCGTTTTTGGATCAAAAACGAGGGGCGCTGTTTTTGTTTTATGGTGTTTCTCAGAAGTGTTTGGCTGAAATCCCTTCCGTAACCGTTGAAAAAATGCCGAGGCGGACAGAGAAGGTTCACAGAATTTTCAGTTTGTTGCCAGGCGGTAAAGGAATGATTGAAAAAACACGCGGAGAGACATTGCGCGAATACAGCCTGCGTATGGACTTGCCGTATCTGCTTAACGAGTGGGACGCGGAACGGAACGCCCCGCTGACGCCGGATACCGTCTGCGCGAAAAGCCGAAAGCGGGTCTGGTGGCGCTGTGAGCGAAATCATTGCTGGGATTCTTCCCTTGAAATTCGCGCGTGCGGTACCAGATGCCCCTATTGCGCCGGGAAAAAGCCGGTTGTTGGAGAAAATGATCTCGCCACGCTTCAACCAGCGCTTGCCGCCGAATGGAGCGACAGGAACAGTCTCCGCCCGGAGGACGTGACGGCGGGCAGCAACAAAAAGGTCTGGTGGCGCTGTGAGCACGGCCACGAATGGCAGGCGTCGATCTATACCCGCGTGATCGGCGGGGGCTGCCCGGTCTGCGCGGGGCGCAAGGTGATCCCCGGCGTGAACGACCTGTCAACGTTGTTCCCGGAGCTTGCTAAGCAGTGGAGCCGCAAGAACGGCGCGTTTCTGCCAACACAAGTCAGACCCTTCAGTAACAAAAAGGTATGGTGGGAATGTAAGCTCGGCCACACCTGGCAGGCGACGCCGAACGCCCGCATCAGCGCGAAGAGCGGCTGCCCTTACTGCGCGAACCGAAAGCTTTTGACGGGCTTTAACGATTTGCAGACACGTTTTCCGATCATCGCCTCTGAGTGGCACCCAAGCTTAAACGGCGATCTGACGCCGGAGCGGGTTCTGATGGGAACGCGTAAGAAGGCCTGGTGGCGCTGCGCGGAGGGGCACGTCTGGAAAGCGGTCATCGCCTCGCGGACAGGAAAGCAAAAGTGCGGCTGCCCGGTCTGCGCAGGGAATACAAGCAGGAAATGGAGGGCGCGCTATGAAAGAGAGCTTGCGGCAGTATTGCCGCAGGATGGAGCTTGACTGGCTCGCGGAAGAATTTGACGAAGAGCGCAACCGCCCTCTGACGGCTGACTCCATCTCTTACGGTTCGAGCCTGACGGTCTGGTGGCAGTGCGAACACCGGCACCACTGGCAGGCCGCTCCAAGCTCCCGCCGCAACGGTTCCCGCTGTCCCTACTGCGCGGGCGTCAAACCCGTCCCGGGGGAAAACGATCTGGAGACGCAATACCCGGAGATCGCCGCCGCGTGGCATCCGACGAAAAACGGGACGTTGAAGCCCGGGGACATCTTGCCGGGCAGCAAGAAGCTTTGCTGGTGGCGGTGTGAGAAGGGGCATGAGTGGACGGCCTGTCCAAAAGCGCGTGTAAACGGCGCGGGCTGCCCGGCCTGCAAAAGAGAAAGAGAGTCTACATATTTTAACAGATTGTCCGACTGCTTCCCTCAGCTTGCCGCTGAATGGAACACAAAACGCAATGGCGGTCTTACCCCGGCGGATGTATCTGTAGACAGCCCGAAGCGCGTCTGGTGGCGGTGTGAGAAGGGGCACGAATGGCAGGCGCAGATTTTAGTCCGCACGACGACGGACAGCCCCTGTCCGATCTGTTCCGGTCGGAAGCTCGTTCGGGGCGTGAACGATCTCAAGACCGTAAATCCAAAGCTTGCGTCCCAATGGGCAGCCGAGAACGCGCCGCTGACGGCCTCGGATGTGGCGGCGAACAGCTGCAAGCGCGTCTGGTGGCGCTGTAAGGAAGGGCACTTGTTCCGCATGTCGGTCGCGGCCAGAAGCGAGAAGAAGCAGGGCTGCCCCTATTGCAGCGGCAAGATCAGGCCGCGGGAGACGGTCGAGGCGACGATCCCGCCCCAGCCGCGCCGCGTCCCCTACCGCTTGCCGCAAGAGCTTTCACCGGGAGTAGCGACCCCGTTGAAATAGACAGCAGAAGAAACCGGGAATGGCGTGGCGTAAGATGCGGCAACCGGCGCCGCAGCGTTAAGCAAACATGCCCCTAAAGGGACTAGCTTTGCGTCGCCGGTGGCATGTTTGTAGCGTAGGCCGCAGCAGCTATGCTGCGAGGAGGGAAGTCGGTAGCGACAGGCGCAGTTCACTCCGCTTGCCGCAAGAGCTTTCACCGGGAGTAGCGACCCCGTTGAAATAGACAGCAGAAGAAACCGGGAATGGCGTGGCGTAAGATGCGGCAACCGGCGCGTAGTTGCCGGTGTACGGCCCCCATCGCCCACAGACACCATAGGAGGTGATAGGAAGAAAAAGGGCGATTATCTTGCCTCTCTCAACCGTAGGGACGAGCATTGCTCGTCCGGGACATGGCGGGAGACGGCGGACGAGCAATGCTCGTCCCTACGCACACCCCTCTCAGTCACCGCCGCATACGGCGGCGACAGCTCTCCCAAAGGGAGAGCCAAGACCCCCGCCGGGCGCGTGCCCGGCAAAAGAGAACCCCCAAAAATTACATTAGGAGGAATTATTCGGATGACGAAAAAGAGCATTCCTCTCCCTTTTCCCGAGCGCGGCGTTTGCTGCCGAAGGCGTAGAGCCTGCGCCCGTTCCCGAAGAGGAGGAGATCGTTCAGAGCGGCGAGGTCGAAGTAGTCAGCGAGAGCGCCGAGAACACCGTAAACAGCTCCGAAGTGAACAGCTCCGAAACTGTTACCGTTACCTTCAACGCCAACGGCGGCACGCTGACTGGCAACGACACTGTAGCGGTTCAGAAGGGCGCTGTCGTCCCCGCCGAAGCCGCCCCGACGGCTTCGAAAGAGGGCGAAGAGTTCACCGGTTGGTATATTGAATACCCGCTTGAGCCCGGCACTGTTTTATCCCAAAGCTTCGTGCTCGGCGAGACGACGGTCAAAAAAGACATCGAGCTGACCGCCCACTATGCCGCTGCGGATCTCACCAAGCAGCAGCAGGAGGATATCGAGTCCAAGGGCACTGCCACGGGCGGCGAGGAAAAGATTTCCGGAGATGCGGTCCAATCCGGAGGCAACGACTGGTTCGGTTCCGGTACCGTGGATGCGCCTTATCAGATTTCCAGTGTCGAAGACCTCCAGAAGCTGGCGACGAAGGTCAATGCAGGAAATAACTACAGTGGAGTTTACTTCCAGCTGGTCAGCGACATCGACCTCAACAGCGAAACCTGGACGCCGATCGGCGAAGGCTACTTCAATAGCAAGTATACTCCCAAGTATTCTGGCGCCTCGTTTGCCGGTACCTTTGACGGCAATTACAAGACGATTTCCAACCTGAGCGTTTCCACCTCCGGCGAGAATGCCGCGGGTCTGTTCGGCATCGTCAAGGGCGGCACGGTCAAGAACCTGACTGTTTCCGGCGCGAATGTCTCGAGCCAGACTCGCTTTGCAGGCGCGATCGTCGGCGGCTTGACGGCCGGCACGATCGAGAAGTGCACGGTCAGCGGCATTGTGAACATCTCCGGCAGACATTTCGTCGGCGGCGTTGCGGGTTTGAGCTATGACACGATCAAGGATTGCACCGTGACCGCGACCGGCATGATCTCCGCTGACGACACACGAACCGATATTGCAGAAGAAAACAGAGACGGCGACGACGTCGGCGGCATTGTCGGCTACAGCACCGGTTCGGTCAGCAACTGCATCGTGAATTCTGCAAACCTGACCGTTCAGGGCATCCGTCAGGTAGGCGGCGTGATGGGCAATGGCAAGGCGGCGACCGACAGCAGCAGCAACGCAAATGTGGTATACACCATCGCCTCCGCTGCGCAGCTTGCTGCGTTTGCGGCTGAGGTCAACGCGGGCAACAGCTTCGCGGGCA
>CAJOCV010000123.1 GCA_905233785.1 uncultured Oscillospiraceae bacterium | reverse complement strand
ATGGCCGACAGCGCGTCCACATGCATGGGAGAGAGATTCTCCGCGCCGAGCTCCTCCGCCAGCTCCCGGTACAGGCGGGAGGCGCTGAAAAAGGCGTGATCCATGAAGTAGCCGAAACGGTTGGGCTCGGTGGGCTTCCGATCCAGCACGGCCAGTAGGTATTCCTCCGTAAAGTCATAGGCTTTGCCGAGCTTCTGCGCAAGATCGTGCGCCAGCAGCGCGCTGGTCGTCTCGAAGCGTTTTCCGTAAAGCGTTTCGAAATGAACCTTCGCCACCTCGTCCAGGGCAGTCAGCGCCTCCACATCATGATAGGCCAGGTACAAACTGCCCTTGCCGCGCTCCTGATGATCCACCTCAAAGTAGCTGAGCACCTGCTCGAAAGGCAGCTCAAAGGGATACCCGATGTCGTGAAAGAGCGCCGTCAGTCCCCAATACTCCAAAAACAGGTTGGCTCTTTCGTTCTCTTTCCGCTCCTCCAACCGATAGAAGCGCCAAAAGCTGTTCCGGTACGCCTCATTGGTTTCGTAGATGGCCAGGCCGAGGGCAAACACATAGACCGAATGGGAATAGTGATCCCGGTGCTTCATCAGCAGCGAGCTGCCGTTTGCCTCGTATTCGCTCAGCAGCTCCACCATGCGCTTGGAGTTTCCGTAGCGCCCCAGGAACATGTCCAGATAGCAGTAATAGACCGTATAGGCGTCCTCGGCCACGCCGGAGTCGATAAAGGCCTCCAGCGCCTTCTCGAGACAAAGCCGGTTGACGTCCATTTCCATGTTAAAGGGGATCTGGTTTGCAGAAAGGCTCTTGCCGAGGAAAACGCCGGTCTGCCGCTCCTCCGTCTCTCTCGCAGGGTCAAACAGCAGTTGCTCACAGCGTTCATGGAGAAAGCGCAGCGCCGCGGACTTCAGATCCTGCTGACAGAAACGGTTCTGATAGAGAAGCGGTTGCTGCGGCCCCACATCCGAGCCAAAGCGCGCTTCATTCCGTTTTCTCATATTTTCGATTGCGGTATAGGCCATGGTACCGTCCCTCCTGTTTCTTTCGGAAGCAAATCTGCTTACAATAAACCAGTAAAAAGTATAGCAAAAGAAAAGCACCAATTGGTGTGCAGGCTGCACACATTGGCGCTTTTCTCGGAATTTTTTCGCGGTATTCACTTATTCATACACGAAGCTAAAAGGAACCGGGCCGAGAGCCTCGGCGGCGGGGCGCAGTTCCTCGCTGATAGTAACCTCCTCAAGCTGGGGCAGCTCCAGCAAAACGCTGAGATCGGTGACCGGGAGCCCTGCCAGCTTCAGCACCTTCAGCCCTTTGTGCAGAGCCAACGGGGAGAGATCCGAGACGGCGGTATGGTCGATCTCCAGCCGTTCCAGCCGTGTCACATGATCCAGGCAATGCAGATCGTCCAGACCGCTCCAAGCGAGGCGCAGATCGAGGATGCTTTTTCCATCCAGATACCGATAGCTCTCGGTGGGATTGGAGAGATCCAGAAAGTCGAAGTTGCCCAGCTGCGCCAGCACGGCGGGGTCATAGCTGCGTACATCGCAGAGATCCAGAAAGGCCAGGTTCTGGCACTCGATCAGCGGCGAGATGTCTCGCACAGGATTGTCGTTGATGCCGACCAAACTGAGATGATCCATGCCGGACAGCACGGAAATGTCCGTGATGTAGTGAACTCTACTTTGTTGAGCTTCGGGTGGTTCTCTAACGCTGAAATGTCCGTCAGCTCCTGCGCTACAATGCAGACCTGCTCCAAATTGGGCATTGCCGCCAGATCTGAAAGATCCGTGACAGATCCGCGAGCGCTGCGGCCCTCCGCATACCACCGGTTGATGGCGGGGTAGAAGCTGTCTGCATCCGGGTAGGCCGCATCCGCCACGATGTAAAGAGTCCTGACCTGCCCAAGCATATCCTTTGTGATCGGCGCCGTGTCCGAAAGTCCCAGATTTGCTCTTACCGCCTGCTCGATCAGCGGCTGGGGGAATGTGACCGGCCGCCTGTGCGCACGGGCAAAAAACCACATCCCGCAGGAGAGCAGCGCCAGCAGAAGACACGCGGCCGCGATGCGCAGACGCTTCCGTTTCTTCCGCGCCTCCGGCCTCGCGGCCAGCAGCGCGCGCCTGACTTGCTCTACGTTGTCAAAACGTTTGTCGGGATCAAAGAACACACAGCGGGTAATGACCTTTTCCAAGGCGGAGCGGCTGTTTTGCGTGACCTTCGTCTCGCGGTGCAGCAACCAGTTCAGCAGGATGCCGAGGGAATAGATGTCCGACCGGGCGTCCGTCTGGGAAAACCCGTACTGCTCCGGTGGGGAGAAGCCCTGGGTACCGAATGCGACGGTGTCGGCATCCTTTTCCGTGCGGACCCGCGAGATGCCGAAGTCGATCAGCACGGCCGTCCCGTCCGGACGCAGGACAACATTCTGGGGATTGATGTCCCGATGGATCACCGGCGGCGTCATGCTATGCAGCGCGTGGAGCTGATCGCATAGCTGCAGGCCGATGCGGATGACCTCTTCCTCTGTGAAAGTCTGATCTTTGGCCAGCTGCGACAGCGTCTCGCCGGGAACGTATTCCCGCAGCACACAGCGCATCTGCTCATTGCGGTATTCCTCCAGAAAGCTCGGCATGGGCGCAGCGTCGATCGTCCGCAGGGCTTCCGGCTCACTGCGGTCAAACAGAGGACTCTCCCGGAGATAACACTTGACCACACAGAGCTCGCCGTTGTCCCGGTTCGAGGCCAGCAGCGTCCGGACATTCTCTTTCTCGGAGAAGCATTCCAGCAGCTCACAGCGCTGCGTCAACTCTGACGGGTATTCCGTCTCGTCAGGGAGATCCATTTTTCAGCCCTCCCAGCAGGGTCAGCCCGTATTTCGTCAGATTCTCCTGAACGGTAAGGATGGGGAGCTTTTTCCCGATCCCGTACAGGATCACGGCGTCCCGCTTCAGCCGGGGATAGAGCGGGCTTTTTCCCGCCGCGCGCAGCAGACGCTGGGTCTCGTCCACGCTCAGCCCAAGCCCGAGTGCCAGCTGGAGCACCTTATCGCGTGAGGGGCGGCGCGTTCCGTTAAACAGCTGGTGGCCATAGGTCCGCTCGATCTGGGAGCGTTCGATCACCTGCGCCGGGAGCATATTCCGCTTCTCGCAGGCCTGTTTCAGAAGCGTATAAAAGTCCGGGGAATGAAGATTGCTTTCGTTTCCTTCCAGGTAGGTGTCAAGATCTGCCGCCTTGAACAGGCGTTTCATCAGGGTGTTTGTGTTCACTCGAACTGCCATGGTCTTGCCTCCTTTGCGGTAGGATACTTTCAGTATACACGTTTGGGTATGTCTGCGCAATACACACCGTAAAAAGTTATCGGATATATGTAAAACATCATAATATATGGAACAGAATGAGATCAAGAGCAGATGCAGCCTATGCGGCAGTCCAGTCAAAAGACGAGGTTTTCAACGTTTTTGGATCGTCCCCGTGATGCGGGCTGTGTCGCCGTACTTTTTTTGGATGAAACGCGTTGAATTCCGATTTCTCTAATCATGGACGTTGCTTTTTAACAATTACGCAAAAAGGAAGATGACCTGCACAAGAAAATGCAGATCATCTTCCTTTTTGTTGCTTCGGAAACCACCGGCTCTGCCGGTGGAGGTGTCCCGCAAAAAAGCTTTAGCTTCAAGCATCGAGCGCAGCGAGCGAATAGGGAGGAATCTTCCGATTCCTTCAAACGCGAAGTAGAAGAAGCATCGCCCGTTTACGGGCTGCGGGGCGGGTAATGCGGCTGGCAAATTATTCGTAGCATCTTAAGATGCGTGCCAGTAAAAGGCCCTTATGGGGCCTAATCAAGCCACCGGCTTAGCCGGTGGTCATGACTGCCAACCCTGCCAGTCAGATGCCCAAATCAGTTTTTCGATTAAAACTGTCTTATGAACACCCGGCCGCCGTGGGGAGTTTTTTATTGCGTGGTCGGTGGCCGGTGAAATGACTGCACAGCTGATTTATGTTCTTCCGCGGCTTTTCTTGTTCTCGTATTTTCCCTTGATCGACAGCCCGATCGTTCCGTCAGAAATCAGCGCGGTAACATATCCTGCAAAGCTGAAATCAAACCCGACGCCTATCATATTTAAGATCGCAAAAATCAGCTTTAAGCCATCCGCCGCCAGAAGCGTGTAGAAAAGCATCCAGGTTTTTTTCTCTCCAAGATCTTTTCCGAAGCTCAGAAGGAGAAGAAGGACGATCTTGCAGGTATTGAGGACGCTGATGATGAGCATCCATGCGTTGACGCGATAGCAATACAGGTCAATAAAGATCGTCAGCGCACATACTGCAACGTTCAGGAGCAAAAACAGTTTGTAATACGCAGCTGCCCGCTTGGTGTAACCCATTAAGAGGTACACAATTCCCACGATCAGCATAGCCAGAACCAGCAGCATCAGGAAAACGTTCGCCAGATTTGAAAACCTTTCGGCGCTGGCAGCCGCTTTACTGAATTCGATGAGGAAATGCACTGCGGCGCCGACAGTACCGATCACCATCGCGGCCATCAGGGTCAAATGAAGAACCTTCCATGCGTTTGCTTTTTTCATAGAAATCACCATGCCTGTGCGGAGCAGGCAAAAACAGGGATGGAAACGGAAGCCGCAGATTTTCCCGTTTTCTAAGGCAATGCCGCATCATGCGGCAAGAGCAGGCTCCGAGAAAAATCAGAGCGTGATTTTTCCGGAAGATGCCGAAGGCGTGTTTCATCAGCGTTTACTATGAAAGCTGGCGCTTCCATAGTAAACACTTGATTCAAACGCGCCATTCTCGCCCCTGATGGGGCAACCGAATGGCATGCGTAAAAATCCCCCTGCGCCTTACGCTTTCATTTATCGTGGCACACATAGATTGCGCATGGGGATTTACTTAACACTTTATCCATCACCTTGTACAAGGGTCGATACAGCACCAGGGTGAAGACAAAGTTGCCGACACAGTGCGTCAGGTCATAGGGGATGCCCGCGACCCACATGGCGAAGAACATCTCCCAGCCGCCGTTGATGGCGAAATACTCCAGATACATCAGCGGCCCGAAGATGAGGCCGAACACGCCCGCGACCACCGCCCACAAGAGGGCGGAGTCGTTTTCGCGCAGGAGCATTGCCGCGATCACCAGCACGTCCCACACATATAAGTAGCCGAACCACCAGACCGAAAAGCCGAACACCAGTCCTTCCAGCAGCACATAGACATACACCGCGTAGAGGGCTTTCCATCCGAAGAACACCACCGTCAGTATGATGAGCACGGAATTTACGTTGACATTCGGCAGGCTTGCAAGCGCCACCTTGCTTGAGAAGATCAGCGCGGCCATTAAGGCCAGAACGCAGACCTCCTTCGCCGTCAGTTTACCAGCCGACCGTGAAGGTGAACGCATACTGCTCACCGTCGGCGATCATGGTATCGTCCACGCCGGTCATCAGCATCTCGCCGTCCTTGGTGATGCTCCACCACTCCTGATTGTCCTCGTTGACGGTCTCGCCGTCCACGGTCTTGACGTAGAGGCCGTACTCGCTCTCGTCCCCGGCGATGAGGTTCTGCTCCTCGCAGGCGGCGCGCAGGGTCTCGGCGGAGGTGTTGATCTTGAATTCCCTCTTGCTCTCGTCCTTGTGGATCACAGTAACCACGATGTTCTTGTCGCCGAGCTGCGCGGCGGGCTTGTTGGCGTTGTAGATCAGCAGCGCGCCGACAACGAGCGCGATCAGCACGCACACGGCGATGATCATGTTTCTTGTTTTCTTTTGCATATAAAATGCTCTCCTTTCTCTGTTCGCCCTGTCGGGCATCGGAAATTGTACAAAGAAAAAGAGAGTTAGGCATGGCAAAGCCCTGCCTGCTGCACTTTGACCGGGTTCACGCGGTTCTTTGCACAACACAGACAACGATTTGTCGGCTGTTCGGGCAGGTTTTCTGACTTCGGGCGCGCTGCTGACGTCAGCGCGCCGCTTCACAGTGACGGCCTCGCGAGGGAATACCGCCGTGAGCCCATGGTCTTCAGACAATCTTTCCGGCCAAAAGCGCGCCATACTGCGTTAGCCTCCTTGAACATATATCTCCATTATGCTCTGCGGAGGCTGCCTTGTCTGACACACTTTTGTCTCGGAAATCTTTGTCCTCAGACGAGGGTCTCCCGGCGTTCACCCAGATTCCCCTGTTGACTATTGCGGAGAATAGATCCCGATCCGATTGCGGCGTCTCGCCGCATGACGGATTATATCACGCGAGCCGACAAAGCGCAAGGAAAACCGCCGCCTGCGGCGGGTGCGCGCCTAAGGCAACACCGCACAATACGCCTGCGGCATCTTCCGGAAAAACCGCGCCCTGATTTCGTCACTTTTTCTTGCCATACACAAAGTATTCCTGCTCAATGAGTGCCATCATCAGAACTCGGTTTTTCTCGGGATCTGCTCTTGCCGCATGATGCGGTATTGCCCTAATCCTTTCCATTTGCGATAATTTTCTTGCAATTTTCCGAATCCGTGGTACGATATAACATGTATCAGTACAAGGAGGTGCTGTTTCCATGGCAAAAACAGCCGGAAGGCATATCGCCCCGTCGAGCAAGCCCCGCAGGGACGACGAATGGAAAGAGAAGGTTGACATGACCGCGGACAGCGACGCGGATTACGAGGAGGAAGCCTTAACGGATAACGACTTGGATTGGGAGCCCGGATGGGAGCCGGAGAGAGAAAAAAAGCGGAAGCGCACACCCGGATGGCTCAAGGCCATCCGCACGGTGCTGATCCTGGTGATCCTGCTGGCGGTGGCCGCCTTTGCGGCGGATATGCTGCAGAAGGATCGCTTCGCGAGCATGACCGATATAAACGGCGTGAGCGTTTCGCGCATGAGCGCGGAGGAGGCGACGGCTGCCGTCTCGAACGCACTGCAGCTCGATAAGGTGATTACTCTGACGGACACAAACGGCGACGCGCTGGCGCAGCTCAAGGTGCTTGATATGCTGCGTACCGGCGATGTTGGCAGCGAGATCAAGCGGCTTTTGAACGCGCAGCATGAGCAGTTCCTTCCCCTTGCCATCGTGGGGCAGGGCGGCGGTTCCTTCAGTCTCGGCTGGCTGGACGAGGGCTCGCTGGAGGCGATGATTGCCGGCGCGATCGGCGACTACGGCAGGAGCGCGGCAACCCCCGCCTCCCTGACCAACGGCCCGAACGGCTGGGAGATCAGCGGCGCGAAAGACGGCACGGCGCCCGACCTCACATCGGCGGCGGCAACGCTGCGCGCTGCGCTGGAGGGCGGCTCTCTGAGCAGCAGCGCCCGTGTGGCAGTGCCGCTGGCAAGTGTTCCCGGCGAGTTTGCGGAGAATGACGCGAAGCTCCAGAAGCAGCTTGACGCCATCAACGCCGCCATGGGTAAGACTGTGAGCATCCGCTTCGGTGAGGATTTGACGGTGCAGCTTGGCAAGGCGCAGCTTGCCGACGCCTACGAGGTCACGCTCACGGACGAAGGGGCGGATGTGAAGTTCAACCAGGACGCGCTCGCCGCGGTGCTCGATCAGCTCATCGCGGACAACGAGGCCGACGGCATTGCGCGTAAGTACTCTCTGCTTGAGCGCCATGGCGCCGAGGTACATTACAACGACTGGGACAGCGGCTGGGTCATCAGGCGTGAGGCGCTGCTCAAGGCGGTGCTCAAGGCAATGCAGGACGGCAGCGAGGTGACGGCGGAGTACGACTATGTGACGCCGGTCAAGAAGCATTTTAAGATCGCAAACAATTCCTTCATTGAAATTGATCTTTCCAACCAGTATCTCTGGTTCTACCGCAAGGGCAAGCTTGTGATGAGTACGCCCATTGTCTCGGGCAGCGTGGCCAACGGCACCCAGACGCCCACCGGCGCCTTCTCCGTTGCCTACACCAAGCAGAACGCCAAGCTCTCCGGCCCCGGTTACAGCTATACGGTCGGCTACTGGATCCCCTACTACGGCAATATCGGCATCCATGACGCGACCTGGCGCACGGGCAACTACGGCGACGATACCTATCTCACCGCCGACGGCTCTCACGGCTGCATTGAGGTGCCGGAGGAGGCCGCGAAGCTCATATACGAAAACGCCTCGACCTATATCCCGGTGCTGGTGTATTAAGGCAACACCGCACAATACGCCTGCGGCATCTTCCGGAAAAACCGCGCCCTGATTTCGTCACTTTTTCTTGCAATACACAAAGGATTCCTGCGAAAAA
>CAJOCV010000122.1 GCA_905233785.1 uncultured Oscillospiraceae bacterium | reverse complement strand
TTGAAGGTGAACCTGCGGTTGAGCGTGAAGTTCCACAGCACCGACAGCACCAGCGCGATCAGGTAGCACGGCCAGTAGCTCCAGCCGGAAAACTCCGTCAGCAGCGTGAAGGAGAGGATCTCAATGAGCCCCGCGGAGATCGAGAAAAAGGTGAACTTGACCGCCCGCCAGGCTTCTTTGTTCTTATTTGATTCCATGATAGTACTCCATGCATGATGTTTGATAAAGGCGGTATAACGCATTTCGGAGAGGATTACAACAACGATTCACTGACCAATGGCCGCTACTCTCCGAGCTGCATATACTCGTCGTAGGTGCAGAGCCGGTCGATCACGCCGTCGTCGGTGATCTCGAGGATGCGGTTGGCCACGGTCTGGGTGAGCTGATGGTCGTGGCAGGAGAAGAGGATGTTGTATTTGAAGGCCTCCAGCCCGTTGTTGAGCGCCGCGATGGACTCGAGATCGAGGTGGTTCGTGGGCTGATCGAGTACGAGGAAATTTGCGCCCGAGAGCATCATGCGCGAGAGCATGCACCGGACCTTCTCACCGCCGGAGAGCACCTTCGCCGGCTTATACACATCGTCGCCCGAAAAGAGCATCCGCCCTAAGAAGCTGCGCAGATAGCTCTCCCGCTTGTCCTCGGAAAACTGCCGCATCCACTCAATGAGATCGCCCTCAAAGCCGTCAAAGTAGCTGTTGTGATCCTTGGGGAAGTAGCTCGGCGTGATGGACGCGCCCCACTTGACCGTGCCCTCGTCCGGCTCCTCCTCGCCCATGAGGATTTTATACAGCATCGTGACGGCAAGCTCGTTCTTGCCGAGGATGGCGATCTTGTCCTCCTTGCCGACGATGAAGCTCACCTTGTTTAAAAGCTTCACGCCGTCCACGGTCTTGGAGACCTCGGTGACAAACAGGCGATCCTTGCCCGGCTCCCGATCCGCCTTGAAGCCGACCCAGGGATAGCGGCGGTTCGAGGCGGGCAGCTCCTCCACCGTGATCTTGTCCAAAAGCTTCCGGCGCGAGGTCGCCTGCCGGGACTTGGATTTGTTTGCCGAGAAGCGGGCGATGAAGGTCTGCAGCTCCGCGATCTTCTGCTCTGCCTTCTTGTTCTGGTCGCGGATCAGCTTCTGGATGAGCTGGCTGGACTCGTACCAGAAATCGTAGTTGCCCACATACATTTTGATCTTGCCGTAGTCGATGTCCACAATGTGGGTGCAGACGTTGTTGAGGAAATAGCGGTCGTGGCTCACCACCAGCACCGTGCCCTCATAGTCCATCAGAAAATCCTCCAGCCAGACGACGCTCGCGAGGTCTAAGTTGTTCGTCGGCTCGTCCAGCAGCAGCACGTCCGGGTGCCCGAAGAGCGCCTGCGCCAGCAGCACCTTGACCTTGAGGCGGGGGTCAATATCCCGCATGAGGCTTCCGTGCAGCGCCGTGTCCACGCCGAGACCCTGCAGGATGCGCTCCGCGTCACTCTCACTTTCCCAGCCGCCGAGCTCGGAAAACTCCTCCTCCAGCTCGGCCGCGCGCAGGCCGTCGGCATCCGAGAAGTCCTCCTTCTCGTAGATGGCCTCGCGCTCTCTGCCGCAGTCGTAGAGGCGCTGGTGCCCCATGATGACCGTGTCGAGCACCGGGCAGTTATCATAGAGGCTCTGGTTCTGCTTGAGAACCGACATGCGGCGCTTCGGCTCAAGCTGAACGGAACCGGAGGTCGGCTCCAGCTCGCCGGAGAGGATTTTGATGAAGGTGGATTTGCCCGCGCCGTTGGCGCCGATGATGCCGTAGCAGTTGCCGGCGGTAAATTGCAGATCCACGCGCGAAAACAGCACGGAAGAACCGAACTGCATGGAAAGATCGTTGACGGTTAACATTTGTCAGCCTCCTTGATTTTCTGGATGGTGTCCGCGCGAATGGCCTCCCGAAGAGCGGTGAGAGCCGGGGAGAAGCCCACCCGGTCGTCACAGTAGCGCAGATTCAGGTCGTATTCGTTTTCTGCCCAGGTTTTGATGTCGGACTCGTTGTGCTGAACGAGCGCCTCCAGCCCGTCGAGCGCCTTGAAAACGCGCGCCTCAAGCGTTTGGCGCTCGTTCATCTCCGCGTAGAGCGCCCGCATTTCCTCCGCGTAGGGAGCGGGCAGCGTCGAGACCCAGGCGCCGAGCAGCGTGTCCTCGGTCTTGCGGTCGGCGTCGGTTTTGACGAAGGTGGGAATGTCCCCGGTGAAGGCCTCGCCCAGATCGTGGATCAGGCACATGCTCAGCAGCTTCTCCATGTCCGCCTCCGGAAAGGCGTCCTTGAGCCAGAAGGCCATCAGCGCGAGGCGCCAGCTGTGCTCGGCCACGCTCTCGCGCCGCCCGCCGGAGGTATAGCAGTGCCGCGTCGCGTCCTTGAGCCGCTCCGCGACGTGCAGCGCGTTTAACAGTTCTCTCGCGTCCATTTTGTCATTCCTCCTTATCCGTAGGGACGAGCATTGCTCGTCCGCCGTCCCATTGGCTCCCCCTCCGTAGGGACGAGCATTGCTCGTCCGCCGTCCCCTTGGCTCCCCCCTCCGTAGGGACGAGCATTGCTCGTCCGTTTTGGGCATGCGGTGGTTTGCGGACGAGCAATGCTCGTCCCTACGAGTCCCTACGCATGGGAATAGTATTCATCTTCCAACCACTTTGCAGGATTGTTGAGGATATATTGAGCTTTCGTCAGGTAATCATTCCGATCCCTTATCACATGGTCATAATACTTGTTCTGCCAGATCGACTTGCCGCATTGCTTCGTAACATAGCCCTTAAACTGCTGAATAATGCGTTCCAATCTGGGGCAATCGCCGCCTGTCAATCGCAACAGAAGATGAATGTGGTTTGGCATAATCACAGAATGATCCACGAAAACACCGGAATACCGCTCTGGGATCTGGAGTAAAGCCTCTTCAACGATCTTTCCGTATGGCCTCAAATGCAACTCCGGCGGACGAGCAATGCTCGTCCCTACGATGATCTCAGAGAGGCAGGGTATTCGATTCTCTGTGCAGATCGTGACAAAATAGGCACCAACAGAGCTGTAATCGTATTCTTTCAGACGATATGGCTTTCGCCGCGGGAGCGTATTCAAGGAAGCTGTTCCTCCTTTGCGTGTCGTAGGGACGAGCATTGCTCGTCCGTTTTTGAACTTGCGGTGGATTGCGGGCGACAGATGGTCGTCCCTACGGGAGCGGGCAGGGGCGCTCCTCCCCGAAATACTTCTCCACGAAATCGACCTTCTCCACCTCAAATTCCCGGCCGCGCAGGTAATTGAGGATTCCCGCGTCTGTGGGGAAGTCGAAGCGCAGCTTGTAGGAGTAGAGCGCCTGACCCTTCTCGTCGTAATCCTTGTTGAAGCGCTCGCTGCCGTATTTTCCGTCGCCCACGAGCGGCCAGCCCGCATGCGCCATCTGGACGCGGATCTGATGCGTCCTCCCGGTGCCGAGGCGGCACTCCACGAGACTGAGCGCACCCTTGGTCTTGAGCACCTTATAATACGTCACGGCGGTTTTCGCGCCGGGCTCGTATCGCTCCTTGACGAAGACCTGGTTTTTCTTCGCGTCCTTGAACAGCACGTTCTCAAGCTTCCCCTCCGCGGGCTTCGGGCGGCCGCGCACGGCGCAGAGATAAAACTTCTCGATCTCCCGGTCGCGGATCTTCTCGTTGAGGATGCGCAGGGTCTCCGCGTTCTTCGCCGCGATCACAATGCCGCCGGTGTTGCGGTCGATGCGGTTGCAGAGCGCGGGCGTGAAGGCGTTTTCCTCTCGCGGCCGCCACTCGCCCTTCTGCGCGAGATAGGCCTGAATGTTTGCGATCAGCGTGTTGTAGTCCCAGACGCCCGCGCTGTGGCAGAGGACGCCGGGCTTCTTGTCCGCAAGCAGGAGGTTTTCATCCTCGTAGACCACGGTGAGACGCGGCGTGCCCACCTTGAGATACGAATTTTCCTCCCGGGGCTTTTCAAAAAACTCATCGTTGATGTATAATTGTACGGTGTCGCCCAGCTGCAGGCGCGTGTCCCGCTTGGCGCCCTTGCCGTTTACTTTGATGCGCTTTAAGCGGATGTATTTTTGCAGCAGGCTCTCCGGCAGCAGGGGCACGGCCTTCGACACAAAGCGGTCAAGCCGCTGCCCGGCGTCGTTTTGGCGGATCGTCAGTTCCTTCATAAAAATCTCCGGCTCAATATTGTTTTTTTGTATTATACAGCGGAAAATAAGCCTTGACAAGTGGGAAGGCTTCAACTATAATATCAAAGCGCGATTGTGCGAGAGGTATTGCTATGCGTCTTGATTTACGAGAGATCATTGAGGTTCCCGGCGGCTCTGTTTCCTTCGAGACGGAGATTCCGACGGAGCGTTTGGATTTTGCGTCGGTGAAGGCGTATCAGGCTCCCCCCCATGCCGAAGGCCGCGTGTATAACGAGGCCGGCGTGCTCCATCTGGAGGGAACGCTGAAGGCGGACATGGTCTGCATCTGTGACCGCTGCGGCGCGGAATTTGAGAGCGAGAAGGAGCTTCCGCTTGCGGCCACCATCGTGGAGGAGGAGAGCGAGGAGTACCCGGAGCTCTACGTCCTGGACGGCAATGAGATCGACCTGGACGAGATCCTGGAGACAAGCTTGATCCTCGATATGGAGACGAAGTTTCTCTGTAGAGAGGACTGCAAGGGTCTCTGCGATACCTGCGGCGCAAACCTTAACCTTGGCCCCTGCGGGTGCAGGAAACCACGCGATCCAAGATTTGCTGTGCTTGAGCAGCTTTTGGATAAATAAAAAAATGTGCTGCTCATAAACAGCCAGTAATCAGGAGGTGTCAACATGGCAGTCCCGAAAGGAAAAGTATCTCGGCAGAGACGCGATAAGAGACGTTCTTCCACCTGGAAGCTCACCGCCCCCGGCATCGTTGTTTGCCCCAACTGCGGCGAGTACTGCATGCCCCACCGCGTATGCCGCCACTGCGGTCAGTACAAGGGCCGCGCGGTCATCAACGTCGAGGAGAGCAAGTAAGAGATAGCTTAAGGAGGAGAAGGGTGACCTGCTCCTCCTTAAACTATTGTAAGGAATAATGAAAAATGAATCGTGAATAGTTAAGGTGTCGCTGCGCGACGATTAAATAAGTTCCCGAAGGGAACACCATAACTTTTCACTCTTCACTCTATCAGAATCGTTATGGACAACATCATCAAATCCATCGACCCCGGCAGCCCTTTGCGGCACCATACCCGGGTCGGCGACAATTTGATCTCCATCAACGGCAAGCGCGTCGTGGACGTGCTGGACTATAAGTTCTACGCCTATGACCGGAAGCTCGACGTGCTCCTGCGCCGTCCGGACGGGACGGAGTACCATGTGAACGTCCACAAGGCGGAGGGCGGCGACCTGGGTGTGGATTTCGAGAG
>CAJOCV010000121.1 GCA_905233785.1 uncultured Oscillospiraceae bacterium | reverse complement strand
CCTCGACCTCTTCTGCGAAAAGAGCGATATTGACAAGCGCTATGTACAAAAGTGGATGCCCATCGTCGCGGCCTCCCAGTCCGTCAAGGGCAACCTCGAGGAGCGGGACTTCCTCCTCCGCTGGGCAAACGTAGTGGACTACGAATAAGTGGTCAGTGGTCAGTGACCAGTGGTCAGTATAAATCCAAAAAGGGACTGCGAAAAATCGCAGTCCCTTTTTGGATTTATAGAAAGGAATTACAGCTTCGAGACGATCTTGGCGGCGCGGCGGCCGAAGGTCATCGTGCGGCCGCAGGCGAGGCCGGTGAAGAGGTTGGGGTAGTTGTTGGCGAAGAAGCCGCCGGTGCAGTCGCCCGTGGCGTAGAGACCCTCGATGGGGGTGCCGTCCTCGCGGATGACCTGCATATCGGTGTTGATGCGGCAGCCGTCCAGGGTGGTCAGATGCCAGGCACCGGTGCGGACGCCGTAGAAGGGGGCGGTGTCCACCGGGGTCATGCGGTGGACGCTCTTGCCATAGTCCTCGTCCACGCCCTTGGCGCACAGCTCGTTGTAGCGCTTGACGGTGGCGACGAAGTTGTCCACGGGGATGTTCAGCTTCTCAGCCAGTTCCTCCAGCGTGTCCGCCTGCTGCAGATAACCCTGCGCCAGCATAGATTTCTCGCCCTCGACCATACTGGCCCAGGTGGCTTCATAGCTGTTGTTGGAAAGCGCGCCGTTGTCAAAGGGGAAGAGGCGGCAGCAGCCGACCTCGTCGAACTGCTCGCAGTACTGCTTGTTGTTGGCGTCGAAGATGTCGCAGTAGGTGTGGTAGGGCTGCATGTACATCGAGTGCAGCATGAACTCGTAGGGGCCGGACTCGTTGCAGAAGCGCTTGCCGTTGAGGTTGACCTTGAGGAAGGGCTGCTCGCCGAACCAGAATCTGACGCCGTTGGTCTTGTAGCCCGCGGTCTCGGTGGGCAGGCAGGCGCAGCGGTTGAACATCATGGAGGCGTGGCAGGGGTCCATCTCGCCGCCCGCCCAGAGCATCGCCTTGATGCCGGAGCCGTCGGCCTTGGAACCGGCGGCGACGTTGATCTTCATCTTCATGGTCATGGGCTGCAGAGCCAGCATCATCTCGGTGTTGGAGGCGTAGCCGCCGGTGGCCATGATAACGCCCTTGGTGGCAACAATGCGGATGTAGTGGCCGTCCACCATATCCTGGGCGATGATGCCCTCGACCTTGCCGCTCTTCTGCTGATCCAGCTTCACCAGCGCGGTGTTGCAGCGCAGCTCTCCGCCCAGCTCCTCCAGGTGCGCCTGCATGTCGGTGTTGAGGGTGATTTCCTTATCAACGCCCTCGTTCTTGTGGGGGCTGTGA
This sequence comes from uncultured Oscillospiraceae bacterium, assembly GCA_905233785.1. Taxonomy (GTDB): domain Bacteria; phylum Bacillota; class Clostridia; order Oscillospirales; family Oscillospiraceae; genus Limivicinus. Next base: position 8,927 of record CAJOCV010000121.1, on the reverse strand, counting down.
CCGGTGGCGTAGGCCTTGTCGCGCTCGGGGTGCTCCTGATCGCCGATGCCGCCCTCGAGGCTCATGTACCAGTGGCCGGTGCCCTCCAGGAAGTCGGTCAGCCAGTCCACCGTCTCGCCGGAGTTGTCGATCCAGACCTTGACGAGATCGCTGTCCACATAGCCGCTGGCGTAGCGGACGATCTCCTGCAGCGCCTGGGTCTTGTCGATCTCAAACTCGGGGAAGTCCTTGAAGGCCTCCAACTGCAGCCTGGAGTTGATGCCGCCGATGTCTTCCTTGATCTTGGTGGGGTTCTCGGCCTTCTCGACGACGAGAACCTTCGCGCCCTCCTCGGCGGCGGTCATCGCGGCGATCCAGCCGCCGGTGCCGCAGCCGACCACCAGCACCTCGGTCTCGAGGGTCTCGGTGATGTCCTTCTCGGCGATCACGGGCGCCTCGCCCAGCCAGTCGGCGTTGACGGGCGCTTCCTTCTCCTCGAGCACGACGGCGGCGCCGGAAGCCTGGGAGATGCAGTCCGCCGCGGCCTCGCGGATGGCGTTGCTTGTGACGGAAACGCTGGTGACAGCGTCCACGTCGGCGCTCTGGGCGTCCAGAATGGCCTGCGCCATCTGATCGCCGATCTTGCCGCCGAGGTCGGGGGTCTCGCCGGAGACGTCGATCTGCACATCGGTGATGCTCGTCTCGTCAAAGGTCATCGTGACGGTCACGTCGCTTGCGATGCCCTTGCGGGAGGCGGAGTAGGTGCCGGGGGTATACTTCTTTTCGCCCTCAGCGAAAGCCACGCTCTTGCCGAGGCCGAGGCTTGCCAGCCCCAGTGCGGCCGCACCGGCGACAGAGCCCTTCAGGAAGTCTCTGCGGGAGATGTTCTTCATGTATGGTCCTCCTTAAAAAATTCAAAGTGGGTCAATAACGGTATAATTCTAATAGACAATGCAGAAAAATGCAATACCAAAGCAAAGCCTTTTTTTGAAAAAAAGTATGCCGCCCTTGCGCCGGAAAGAAAATCATGCTACACTGAAAGCCGCGAAAAGGAGAGCGTGAATATGAATTACAGGGAAGCCCTACAATATATCGACGGCGTGAGCTGGCTCGGCTCCCGCCCGGGACTGGAGCGCGTGACGGAGCTGCTGGAAAAACTCGGAAATCCACAGAAAAAGCTCAAATTTGTTCACATCGCGGGCACAAACGGCAAGGGAAGCTGCGCGGCGATGCTGGCCTCCGTGCTCAAGGCCGCGGGCTATCGCACGGGGCTTTTCACCTCGCCCTATCTCTTCCGCTTCAACGAGCGGATGCAGATAAACGGCAGACCCATCGAGGATGAGGCGCTGGCTGAAATCGTCACGGTGATCCGTCCGATTGCCGACGCGATGGCGGATCACCCCACGGAGTTTGAGCTGATGACCGCCGCGGCGCTGCTGTGGTTTGCGCGGGAAAAGTGTGACGCGGTGGTGCTGGAGGTCGGGCTCGGCGGCAGACTCGACGCCACGAACGTGATCGACGCGCCGGAGGCGGCGGTCATTATGAACATCGGCCTTGACCACACGGCGATCCTCGGCGGCACGGTGGAGCAGATCGCCGCCGAGAAGGCCGGGATCGTAAAGCCCGGAAGCGATGTGGTGCTGTATCAGCAGTCGGCAGGCGTGGAGGCTGTCGTGCGCGAGAGATGCGCGGAATGCGGCGCGGCGCTGCACACGGCGGATTTTTCGCAGATCGTCCCAGAGTTTGACAGTTTGGAGGGACAGGTCTTTTCCTATCGCGGCGAGCCCTATGCCATCCCCCTGCTGGGGGCGCATCAGCTCAAAAACGCCGCCGTCGTGCTGGAGACGGTGGAGGTGCTGCGCCGAAAGGGCTGGAAGCTGCCGCAGGACGCGGTGGAGCATGGTCTCTACGCGGTCTCCTGGCCGGCGCGCTTTGAGCTTGTGCGCGAGGAACCCGCCTTCGTTGTGGACGGGGGGCACAACCCCCAGTGCGCCGAGACCGTGGCGGAGAGCCTGCTGCGCTATTTCCCCGCGCAAAAGCGCGTGCTGCTCTGCGGGGTGCTGGCGGACAAGGACTATGCGCGCCTGTTTGAAATCCTGAACCCCGCGGCGGACGAATATGTCTGTGTCACGCCGAAGAGTGAGCGGGCGCTGCCGGCGGAGAAGCTTGCGGAATACCTGAAGCGCTTCGGAAAGCCCGTCACCGCCTGTGCCGACATTCCCGCCGGGGTGGAGGCCGCCTCCGCCGCCGCGGGGGAGGACGGCGTCGCCTGTGCTGTCGGCTCGCTCTACATGGCGGGCGAGGTCAGAGCCTGCTTCGGCTTGTACGAATAGTGATCAGTGGCCAGTGACCAGTGATCAGCGGCCAATGAACACAGAAAGGAGTCGCTTATGCGAATCATGGCGATCGACTACGGCGATCAGCGCATCGGGCTTGCGGTGTCGGATCTGCTGGGGATGCTGGCGGGCGAGGCCTGGACCATGCAGGAGTGGAACCGGGAGCGCGCCGTGCAGCGCATCGCCGAGGAGGCGAAAAAGCGCGAGGTGGGCAGCTTTGTCCTCGGCCTGCCCAAAAACATGGACGGCACGGAGGGACCCCGCGCCGCGCTGAGCCGGGAGTTCAAGGCGCTGCTGGAGGAGGCCACCGGGCTTCCCGTGGTGCTCTGGGATGAGCGGCGCAGCAGCATCGAAGCCCACGCCATCCTGCACGCGGCGGGGAAAAAGGAGCGCCTTCACCGCAAAACCGTGGACGCGGTCGCGGCAAGCCTGATCCTCGAGGGCTATCTGGGGTCTCTGCATTAAACCATAAAAATATAATAGAAGGAGATGTATCCCATGAACCAGGTTCTTCAATCTCTCGGCATCCATTCCGTCAGCGCACTGGTCAACGCGCTGGTGACGCTGCTGGTCTGTGTCGTTGCCATCAAAATCGCCACCAACCTTCTCGAAAAGCTGCTTGGCCGCAGCAAGCTTGACAGCGCCCTGAGCCGCACGGTGCTTAACGTTGTGCGCACGCTCATGTGGGTGGTGACGGTTATTGTCGTGGCAAACGCCCTCGGCATCAACACCACCTCTCTCGTGGCGCTGGTCAGCGTTGCCGGCGTTGCGCTGTCCCTGTCGGTGCAGAACGTGCTCTCCAACCTCTTCTCCGGCATTACGCTTCTGATTGCCAAGCCCTTCACCGTGGGCGATTTTGTGGAGGTCGCGGGCAAGACGGGTACGGTCAAGGCCGTCGGCCTCTTCTACACCCAGATCAACACCATCGACAATGTGGCGGTCTCCATCCCCAACAGCGATGTGACCGGCTCTTCGATCAACAATTACAGCCGTGAGCCGCTGCGCCGGGTGGATCGCGTGTTCGCCGTGTCCTATGACAACAGTACCGAGGAGGTCAAGCGCGCCATTCTGGACGTGATCGCCGAGGACGAGCGCGTTCTTTCCGATCCCGCGCCCATGGTGCGGCTGCTCGAGTACAAGGGCAGCAGCGTGGAATATGTGGTGCGCGTCTGGGTCAAGAACGCCGACTACTGGACACGCCCCCGGAAAAAACAGATTTGATTTGTTTGCCGCCTTCCGAGGCGGCAAATCAGAGGGGAGTGCCCCTCTGAACTCCCCCAAAGCCACGCAAGACTGAATATCAGTTACTTGAAAATAATGAAAGCCGCGGCGCTTTTTACCATCTAAAAAGTGCCGCGGTTTGTTTTCTTCCCTTCGCACATACTGTTTTTTGCAGTAGTATCTGCGGAGGGGAGATTTTTTATGAAAAAGATGATGTTGACGGCGCTGGTTATTCTGGCGCTGACGGCCGCGGCGCCCGCGGCCTTTGCGCAGGAGCTGGCGCTGGGCGGCCAGATTGTGGGCATCCAGATTCAGACCGAGGGGGTGCTTGTCGCGGGCACCGGCGCGGTGGAGACTGCGGAAGGCGCGGTGTCTCCGGCACAGGAGGCGGGCGTGCGACAGGGCGACGTGATCGTGGAGCTGGCGGGACGGAAGATCGAGAACGCGGGGGATCTGCTCGGCGCGGTGGCGGCACTCGACGGCGAGAGCGGTGAGCTCACGGTATTGCGCGGCGGCAGACCGCTGCTGCTGACGGTGAAGCCCGTGCGGTCGGACGAGGATCAGTGGCTACTCGGCATGTGGCTGCGCGACGGCATTTCCGGCATCGGTACCGTGACCTTCTGCGACCCGGCGACTGGACTGTACGGCGCCCTGGGTCACAGCATCAGCGACACGGAGAGCGGCTCGCTGGTGCCGATGGACGCCGGCAACGTCACGGAGGCGCAGATCGTCTCGGTCAAGCCAGGGGCGGCGGGGGTGCCGGGAGAGCTCAACGGCTGCGCAGACCTGGAACGGGTGCTGGGGAGCATTGAGCGCAATACCGAACACGGCATTTTCGGCCACATGACGCAGCCGGACAGAGGGCGCATTGTGGAAACCGGGCAGATTCGTACCGGCCCCGCCACGATTCTGGCAACGGTGGACGGCGGCGGGACGAAGGAGTTTTCCGTGCGTGTCTCGCGTATCTACCGAGACAGCGACGCGGAGCACGTCATGCTCAGTGTGACCGATCCCGAGCTCTGCGCGAAGACGGGCGGCATCGTCCAAGGAATGAGCGGGAGCCCGATTATGCAGGACGGAAAGCTGGTCGGCGCGGTGACGCATGTGTTTCTGTCAGACCCGAAGCGGGGCTATGGCATCAGCATCCAGGATATGCTCGACGACGCGGGGATCGCGGCGTAAGCCGCGCGGGATGCCTGATAACAGGTGGCTGTGAAGAAAGTTCTTCTTCACAGCCCCTTTTTGGTATGCTGCCATGATCCGATATAACGGTTGAATGCTTCCGATCGGATTTGCGCTATGCCGCGCAGGCGACGAGGAGAGTGAGGATTTCTCCGGCAGCGTGCGCGATTGTTTTACAGAACGCAGCGGATATAAAATAGAATTGTCGGAGCAACCGGAAACGGGAACTCGAAACAGGGAAAGACCTTGAGCGGGAAATTTTTGCTTGAGTTTATCGGGAAAAGAGAATAGAATAGGGAACGATCAGAAAGGAAGACGGCGGATAGGGCGGACGTGTCCAAGCGACTGCGGGATAGCCGGAGAACGCGGCGGCGAATAAAGACGCGAAGCGGGAGTCTGACTCCGAAGGGCTGAAGGTCAAGAATGGCTGTGTGACCGCTACACGCGCCTTCCTGTTACGAAAATGCTCAGCATACAAAGGAAAGAGTATGTGCAGCCCGGGCTTGAGAGCGTCCGGTTCCGGAAGAAGGAGGTCTTTGCGGCTCTGTCAATTCAGATTCAGCAGAGCAGGGAGACAGCGGCCGGATGCCTATCGGCTGAAAGGAGAACATGATGAAGAAAACCGTATTGATTATCCTGGCGCTGGCGGCGCTGCTGCTGTCATGCTCCTGGCTGTTCCACGGCGTGGTTTCTCCGGCGGCTCCCCAGCCGACGGAGGAGGCTGCGTCCCCAACTGTCACAGTCCAGCCCTCGGCGGAAGCGCAGGACGAGTGGGAGCACAATGTGGACTGGGAAGAGCCAGACGAGACACCCGCGCCGACCGAGACCTTGAAGCAGAGCGCTGCAGGCACAGCGCTGTCAACGCCCAGACCGACACAGGCACAGAGCACAAGCGTCTTGCCGACGCCGAGCTTCACGCCGACGCCGACGCCGACGCCGAGTCTTGCGCCGATGCCGACGCCGAGTTCCACACCGACGCCGACGCCGAGTTTTGCGCCGATGCCGACGCCGAGTTCCATACCGACGCCGACCGGGGATCCCTCTCCGTCTCCCTCCCCCACACCGGAAGGCTGGGGCAAAATCTTCCCCATCGGCTGAACGGAGATATACAGACGGAGCACCAAAGGGGCTGTGAAAAACCATCGTTTTTCACAGCCCCAGTTTGTTCGCTTCAGGGAAAACGCATGAGCACATAGATTTGTCATGCTTCGTGATCGCCTGAGGCAAATCTGCCTCGGAAAGCCTTCATAGAGCCTTATGGAAATGGGTTGAATTGTTACGCGGAAGCTTTCTGTTCGGGATCGGGATTCCGAAAGCGCTGCTTTGACGGCTTGCTTTTGCGGCGGATCGCCGCATCACAGAAAGAACCGCAGCATAAAAAACAGACCCACCAGCAGGGGGAGCAGCGCTACAAGCCAGCGCTTTGGGTTCCGCGGCGGAACCCCGGCGAAGTTTTGCGCTGCCTCGCGAGCCTCGCGCAGGAGCGACTCCCGGTCGCGGCTCGGGTCGGAGAGATAGTCGTCCCGCAGAATGAAGAGAGCCTCCCGGAAGCAGGGCGCGGGATTTTTGACCACGATCAGATTGCTCACCGTGCCCCGCACCGGCGCTTTCCTGCCGCGCCGCAGAACCAGCCGCCGCCGCAGCCGGGCAATCATACCCGCTCCTCCACCCTCACGGTGACAACGGTCATGTCGTCTGCCGCGCCGAAACGCTCCTCCGCCTGCCGCAGAACCAGCCGCGCCAGCGCCTTCATGTCCGCGCTATCCTGCTGCAGCAGCGCTTTGAGCCAGTCGTCCTCCGTGTCCGCAATGACCCCGTCCGAGGCCACCAGCGCGAGCGACCCCGGCTTTAGGCGCATGCGCACGGCGTCCGGCGCGATCCCGGCGCCGTCCCCGGCGCTCAGACCCACGGCCAGGCTCTCGCCGCGAATGCGGCGGATGCTCTTGCCCTCCCGGACATAGGAGGGAGCCGCGCCGTATTTATAAAAGCAGGCGTCTCCGCTGAACAGGTCAATGCACAGGAGGTCTACCGTGGCGTAGCCCCAGGAGTCCGGGCTTCTGAGCAGCATCACGGAATTCAGCAGCTTCATTGCCACCGCGGGATCGACCCCCGAGCGCAGGAATTTTTCCAGGATCGCCACAATGCGTCCGCTGTCCCGCGCGGCCTCGTCTCCGGTGCCCATCCCGTCCGAGAGGATCACGCAGAGCACCCCCGCGTCGGTTTTGAAGTAGCTTCCCTTGTCGCCGCTGACCTTCTCACCCCGTTTCTTGAGCGCCGCGATTCCCACCGACACGGCGAGCGGCTCCGCCTCCAGCAGCGTCAGTCGGGAGGCGCCGGCGGAGAGCTCCTCCGGCTGGCAAAGCCGGGCTCCGACCACTGCCGAAAGTTTTTCCAAATAATCCTCCTCCTTTGTCAGCGGCGTGAGCCGCCCGCTCTCGATCACCACGCGCAGTCTTCCGCTCCCGTCCCGGTAGACGGAGGTCTCCGCATCAATGTCCAGCGTGCGCAGATAGCGCAGCAGCCGCCGTTCCGCCAGGGGGTCGGCGCCGTTGATACTGCCCAGCTCGTCCGCCACGCTCCCCAGTACCTGGGCGATGTCGGCATACTGCGCCCAGGCGACGCTCCGGTTTTCCGAGAGCCGCGTACGCAGCTGCCGTCGATAGGCCATGGCGCGCAGCTCTCCGTTCACCGCCGTGACAAAGGCGCCCAGATGCTCGCAGCCTGCGCGAAAGTGGCCGGGCAGATCCTCTGCGGCGAGGCTCCCCTTTGAGACCATGGCGCGGGTCGCGTCGTTCATGGCGGACAGCGTGTCCAGATAGTCCGCGTTCCAGCAGCGGTTTTTGTTTCGGCACTTGACGCAAACCGCGTCCGCCGCCCGGTCAAACACCCGCGCGACGTTCTCGTCGTTATGCGGCTCCTCAACGGACTTGCGCACGGTCTCATAGAGCTCATGGTAAGCCTCCGACAGGTTTTTGACCCGCCGTGCCGCAAAGCGCCGCAGGCCGGATTCGCCGCTGCCCCGTTCCATGGCCTGCAAAAGCAGCCCCAGATGTCCCAGCCAGGACGCGGGCAGCAGCATGAACAGCACGGATGCGCAGAAGGTCTCAAACAGAGCGCTGATGTAGATTTCCGTCGTCCAGACGCAGACTACCGCGAGCGTCCCGCTGACAATAAACGAGAGCACAAAGAGAAAGCGACCGTGCCGCCCGAAGACGCCCGAGAGAAGTCCCGAGAGGGCGTAAGCCATTGTGTAAAACGGCGCGCCGGGGTTTCCGATGTCCATGGCAAGCCCCAGTACCGTGCCCACCGCCGCGCCGGTCAGCATCCCGCCCTTCATGGCTGAAGCCATCACCAACAGAAGCGCCAGCACCCGCCCAACGGAGACGGTTTGAAAAACGATCAGCCGGGAGAAGGTCATCAGCAGCGTCGCAAGCAGGATCATCACCGATACCCCGTGCCGAAGCTCGCTCCCCTCCGTTCCGACGGAGGAACCGGCCAGCGCCTCCCGAAAGAAGTACGCGCCGCCGAAGGAAAGCGCCGTCTCCAGAAACAGCGCCGAGAGCAGCTCGACAAAATCCCGCGCGAGGCTCACGCCGCCCAGCCACGCCGTTACCGCCATGACCGCCCCGGCGGCCGAGGGCATGAAGTAGGGCGTTTTGTAGATCGGCATTTCGTGAAACACAAAGGCTGCCGTGTACACCAGTACCGCCCCCGCCACACAGCGGATGCCCCATTCCAGCCCGCTGGAGGCGAGGTAGCCCAGCGTCGCCCCCAACAGCGCCGCCACGCCGCTTAAGCCCGGCCCCGCCGCCGCCACCAGGGCCACGCCGAAGGGCGCGCCATTCTCCAGCACGCGCGCGCAGGCTGTTACAAAGCCCAGCGCAAAGTAAATGCCGCAATGCGCCGCGGTGAAAAATCGCCGGTCGGCCGCGAGCTGCGGCGCCTTCCGCAGGCTGAGCGCCTGCCCATGTTCTTCCATCGCCATAAAAAACGCCTCCTGAGTTTACATAAATGTAGGTTTATTATAATTATGTAATTTCGCGAGGCCTGTCATATGGCGCTGTTGAAGGGAGAAAGTTTCCTTGGGGAAATGGGGGATAATAGTTTTCGGGTAACGATTCAGTCCCGTTCCGGGACTAAATCGTTAGAGGGGATGCACCCCGCTGCGCGCACTCGCGGCGGGGGAACGCTCGCACACTTGCGGGGCGA
>CAJOCV010000120.1 GCA_905233785.1 uncultured Oscillospiraceae bacterium | reverse complement strand
GTGCAGTTGACGACGGAAGAGCCCGCGCCCTGGTATCTGGCCTTCCGGGCAAACTCGCCGATGACCGCGACCTTGCTGCCCTTCTTGAGCGGCAGGATGTTATTTTCGTTCTTGAGCAGGACGATGGACTGCTCGCTGGCCTTCTGCGCAAAGGCATGGTGGGCTTCCACGTCAAAGGGCTTGCCCTTGAGGGGGTTGACCGCCTTGCGGGTGGAGAGCATCACGTCCAGCAGCTCATCCACGCGCACGTCCACCTCGTCCTCGCTGATGCGGCCTTCGTACACGGCCTGCATGAGCTGGCGGGGGCTGTCGCCGCCGGTAGAGGGCATTTCGAGGTGGCTGCCCGCGCGAACGCCGTCGGTGAAGTCGTTGCAGGCGCCCCAGTCGGACACGACGAAGCCGTCAAAGCCCCAGGTGTCGCGCAGGATCTCCTGCAGAAGATGCGCGTTTTCGTTTGCGTAGACGCCGTTTACCATGTTGTAGGAGGACATGATGGACTTGGGGTGTCCCTCGGTGACGGCGATTTCAAAGTTGGTGAGGTAGATTTCGCGGAGTGTCCGCTCGTCCATGACGGAGTTGGAGGCCATACGCCGCAGCTCCGTGTTGTTCGCGGCGAAGTGCTTCGGGCAGGCGGAGACGCCGTTTGCCTGGATGCCGCGGATGTAGCCCGCGGCCATCTTGCCCGCGAGATAGGGGTCCTCGGAGAAGTACTCGAAGTTTCTGCCGCAGAAGGGGCTGCGCTTGACATTTAGGCCGGGGCCGAGCAGCACGCAGACGTCCTGGCTGGCTGCCTCCTCGCCCAGCATTTTGCCGAGCTCCTCGCCCAGCGCGGGGTCCCAGGAGTTTGCCATCGTGGCGGCGGTGGGATAGCAGGTCGCGGGCAGGGAGCCGTTTAAGCCGAGCTGGTCGCCCGCGCCCTCCTGCTTGCGGATGCCGTGGGGGCCGTCGGAGAGGGTCATGTTCTCGATGCCGAGGCGCTTGACGCTCTGGGTCTGCCAGAAGTCACGCCCGGAGAGCAGGTGGCACTTCTCCTCCAGCGTCATTTGCTTGATGAGATCCTGATGTTTCAAGGCGGGTTCTTCCTCCTAACTGTATTTTTCAGCGCTTAGTTATTATTATTTTATCGCCGTTTTCGGCCCCTGTAAAGCGCAGTTTGTGCCGTGAAACCGAAAGATTGTGTCGATGATACTTGATGAAAGGGGCTGTCGCTGCCCCCATACGGAGAACGGCGACAGCCCCGGATACGTTTGCTGGGATCAGCGTTCAGGCTTTCTTGGCCTTGAGGAACTTCTTGATGCTCAAGAACTCCAGCACGGCGCAGAGTACGATCACCGCGGCGAGGATCACGTTCTTGACGATCTCCCACTTGGCGGCGCCGCCGTTGAGGCCGTTGGCATAAGCACGGCTGTTGGCAGTCGTGTAGAGGATGTTCTTGCTGGCCTGGCGCATCGCAAGCACGGAGGTGGCGCTCGTCGTGTCGCTGACCTTGGAGAAGTCAGTCGCCTGCGGCGTGAGGCAGAAGTCGTTGCCGTTGCGGATCAGGATGTCGGCATCCTGATAGCCGTAGCCGCCGAAGTAGTCGGTCAGCACCATGCCGCGGAAGCCCCATTCGCCGCGCAGAACGCTGTTCTGCAGCTCGGTGGTGGCAGCGGCGTACTTGTTGCCGATGTAGTTGAAGGCGGACATGACCGCGCTGCAGTGGCCTTCCTTGACGGAGATCTCAAAGGGCTTGAAGTAGATCTCGCGCATGGCCTGCTCGTTGGACCAGGTGCAGAGCATATCGGTGCGGTGCGTCTCCTGATCGTTCATGGCGAAGTGCTTCATGAAGGCGTAGACGCCGCTCTCGGCAGCGCCGAGGATCGCGTTGGCGGCCATCTTGCCGGAGATGAAGCCATCCTCGGAGTAGTACTCGAAGTTACGGCCGGCAAAGGCGGAGCGGTGGATGTTCATGGCGGGCGCGTACCAGCCGGAGACGTCCATCTCGTCAGCCATCTCACCGATGGAGCGGCCGAATTCCTTCGCAAGATCGGTGTTCCAGGTCGCCGCGATCACAACGCCGGCGGGGAAGCCGATGGAGGCCTTGCCGGTGAAGTTGTTGTTGATGGAGGCGGGACCGTCGCAGTCGACCTGCTGGGTCTTGCCGACGGAGGCCACGGCGACGCTCTGGTAGCCGCCGACGCCGATCAGGTTCACCATGTCGTCAACAGTAAGCTGGTCAAGGAGCTTATCCCACTGGGGATCGTCGTAATCCTTGCCGCGCAGGTCAACGAGGGTCAGCCCGTTCTGCGCGCCGGTGGTCGGCATCACGTCGTTGGGATCGTTAAACTGGGTCGGATCGTAATTGGTGTGGTTGTAGAAGCCGGCTTTCGCGCTGTCGCTCATCTCGAAGTTGGTCGGCGCGGCGGTGGCTTCCTCGTAGTTTGCAAAGCCGTCGGCACGGGAGAGGTAGGTCAGGTCGCCGGCCGCGTAGTCGAACAGGGCGACAGCCGCGGTCTCATCGCTTGCGCGCTTGTTGTCAGCGCCGTAGACCACCTTGGAATCAACCGTGTAGATCTTGGAATCGAGCTTGTTGTGGGAGTCGCTGTTGATGGAGATCTCGTAATCGCCGGCGTCAAGCACATAGGCCTTGGCGTTGAGATAATCGAAGGAGGCCATATCCTCCACGCTGAAGGAGATCTTCACAGTCTCGCTTGCGCCGGGCTTGAGCTCGGAGGTCTTGGCGAAGGCGACGAGGTTGGCAACGGACTTTTCAATGCCGCCGTTCGTGTAGGGCGGGTTGTAGTAGACCTCGACAACGTCCTTGCCGGCGACAGCGCCGGTGTTCTTGACGGTCACGTCGAAGGAGATCACGCCGTCCTTCTCGCTGATCTCGCCCATCGTCTGCTCAAAGCTGGTGTAGCTCAGGCCGTAGCCGAAGGGATAGACCACTTCCTTGTCGTAGTCGATCACGCCCTCAGCCGCCGCGGTCTCATACCAGCGGTAGCCGACGTAGATGCCTTCCACATAGTTGACGAAGTTCGGGGTCACGGGGAAGCCGTAGCTCATCGGGGAGACGTCCGCCAGGTTGGTGTACTGGAACTCGCCGATGTTGTTGAAGCAAGGCGTTGCGGTCAGATCCGCAACGAAGGTGTCGATGGTGCGGCCGGAGGGGTTGACCTTACCGGTGATGATGTTGCCCAGGGCGTTGAAGCCGGTCTGGCCGGGGCCGGGGGCGAGGATGACAGCCTTGATGCTCGGGTAGCTGTTGACCCAGCCGAGCTCCATGGCGTTGGAGGCGTTGATGACAACAATGACGTTGTCAAACTCCTTGGTGACGCGCTCGATCATCGCAAGCTCACGGGTGGTGGGCTCGAGATAGTGCTTGGAGGCGTCCAGATCCTCGGGATACTCGCTGTAACGCAGACCGGTCTGGCTGAACATGGTGCCGTTGCCGTCGTCGTTGAAGGTATCCGGGACATTGGGATCGAGGCTCGTGGGCAGGTCGGCGCCCTCGCCGCCGGAGCGGGCAAGCACGATCATCGCCGTGTCGGAGAAGGCCTTGGCATTGTCAAACATGCCGGCGCTCTCATAATCGGCAATGGTGCACTCGGGAACCGTCCAGTCCTGACCCATCATGCCGATGCCGGGACGGGCGCTGCGGAAGTCGGTGTAGAACTTCACGAGATCCTCGTTATAGGAGATACCCGCGTTCTCCAGCCCCTTGAGCAGGCTCACGGTCTCATACAGGCCGGACAGGGAGCCGGAGCCGGTGCCGCCATAGACCGGGTTGGTGGCGGACCAGCCGAAGGTGTTAAGCTTCACATCGCCCGAGAGCGGCAGCAGGCCGTCGTTCTTGAGCAGGACAAAGCCCTCGGCCGCGATCTGCTCGCACAGCTCCTGGGCATTGTTGATGCTCTTCTCAGAGATGTCACCGCCGTTGCCGAAGACCATACTGACCATGCTGTACATCGGGCCGATCAGTATCGCGTTGACGATCAGCGCAACGATCAGCAGGCAGGCGATCCACGCGCTGCTGCGCACGAGCTTCTTGAGCGGTTTCTTAAATTTGACTGCGACAATCGTGATGACGATTGCCAACGCCAGCACAACGCCGATGCCGATGAGATAGTTCTTCAGCAGGCCGATCGTTGTGTAGACGTCGTTCATGTTGATACCTAACATGATTTCTCCTCCTTCATTATGGTGTGTACAGAAAACACCCGTGCACAGTTTACAATATCATTAACTGTTTGTAAAATGCCGTTTCTGCATCCCAGTATTCGCTGAGCACATAGTGAAGGAGAATTTTCGGTAAGTAATGGAGAATATAGACGGCAGAAATCGTATGTTTTGCACAAAAACACTTGTTTTTCTTTTCGACTTACTTTATACTGAACGCATAATACTTTTCTCAGCGCAACGCGTGCCGTCGGGAGGGAGTACGATGCTTGAGCTTGTTCAGTTAAGCCATTTGATTGCCGTTTCAAAGCACAGCACGATTTCCGCCGCCGCCGAGAGCCTGCATCTGTCCCAGCCCGCGCTGACGCGTTCGCTGCAGCGGCTGGAGGCGGAGCTTGGCGTTGCGCTCTTTGACCGCAAACGCAACCGCGCCGTACTCAACGAGGTGGGCGCGATGGCGGTAGCGCAGGCGCAAGGCGTTCTCAATGCCGTGACCGATATGGCGGCCGAGCTGCGGCAGTACGCCGCGCGGCTTTCCACCATCAGCATCGGCTCCTGCGGCCCCGCGCCGATGTGGGATCTTGCGGCGGAGCTGGCGGAGCGCTTCCCGGATCGGGCGCTGTCCACGGAGTTGGGCGACACCGAGAGCCTGATCGAGGGCTTGAATCGCGGCAGCTACCGGCTGATTCTGACCGATCACCCGGTAGAGCAGCCGGGGCTTCTGTGCCGGAAGTACACGCAGGAGCAGCTTTGTGTCGCCCTGCCGCCGGACCATCCGATGAGCAGCCGCGCGTCGCTCCGGCTTGAGGAGTTGGGAGAGGCCAGCGTCCTTGCCTATCGCGATCTCGGCGTTTGGAAGCACATTCCGGAGAAGAACCCCCGCCTGCACTACCTTGTGCAGAGCGACCGCGCAACGCTTTCCGAGCTGGTCGAGGCTTCGAGCCTCCCCTGTATTTCTTCCAACCTCACCGCATTTCGCTTCCTCGGCAGAAGCAACCGTGTCCGCGTCCCTCTCTCGGACGCGGAGGCGTCTGTCACCTTCTACCTCTGCGCCCGCGAGAGCGACCGGGCTCTGTTTGAGCTGCTGTGCTGAAAGGATACGAGGGCGTTGCAAAATGCGAAACAAATGCGAAAACCCTGGTTGCATCGTAGGGGAGGGCCTTGTGCCCTCCCGGCGAACCAGAGCTCGTATAGTAAAGAAATGTTCGGCGAATTCGTACAATCTGCGAATTCGCCGAACATTTTCTCAAGACAATACTCCGTGCTGCCGGGAGGGG
>CAJOCV010000119.1 GCA_905233785.1 uncultured Oscillospiraceae bacterium | reverse complement strand
CCCCACCTCGCAGATCGAAGCCTGCTGCTGGCCGGCGGGTGTGCCGGGGCACTCCTGGCAGATCGTGGCCTGCGGCAAGAGCGGCCTTGCCCACAAGGGGATGCTCTTCGCGGCCAAGGTGCTTGCCGCGACGGCGCTGGATCTGATGAGCGACGAAACGCTGCTTGCAGATGCCAGGCGCGAATTTGCCGAACGGGCGGCGGGTGGCTATGTCTGCCCCATCGAGCCGAAAGCGATCCCTATTGCATTGTAAAAAATATTGGCACTCTCACATCGAGAGTGCCAATATTCATAGTTTGTTCATATAAATCTGTATATTCGTTCATAATTGCGCGGTATATTATATATACGAAGAAACGAAAGAAATGAATGTTTCGCCGTAAAGAATATAAATGTGTAATTAAAAAATGGAGGTATAGATTATGTTTGAACTGATTCCTTTTGGTGGCCACAGAGTTTCCGCTTATGACCCGTTCCGCACTTTCGATGAAATGGAGCGCAGCTTCTTCGGCGAAAGCCGCGGCAACGCTCTTTCCTCCTTCCGCACCGACGTGGTGGATACCGGCGATGCGTACAAGCTCGACGCCGAGCTGCCCGGCTTCAAGAAGGAGGACATCAAGATCGACGTGGAGAACGATGTTCTCACCATCAGCGCCGAGCGCAAGCTGGATAACGACGAGTCGAAGCCCAACTTCGTCAAGCGCGAGCGCTTCTACGGCTCCTATAGCCGCAGCTTTGACGTGTCCGGTATCGAGGTCGATCAGATCGAAGCGGCCTACAACGACGGTTTGCTGACCCTGACGATGCCCAAGAAGGTCGAGACCGCGCCTGCCAGCCGCCGGCTGGAGATCAAGTAAGGCAAAATTATAGAAAGGACAGCCCTTGCGGCTGTCCTTTTTTTCGTGTATAATCCGGAAGCGAGAGGAAGTGCTGCGATGATTTTTGATACCCATGCCCATTATGATGACAAGGCCTTTGACACGGATCGGGAAACGGTGCTGCGATCGGCGCACGAGAGCGGCGTCGCGCTGATCCTTGACCCGGGCTGTGATGTGAAGAGCAGCCGCGCAGCGATCGCGCTTGCGGAGACGCACGATTTTGTCTATGCCGCGGTGGGCATCCACCCGGAGGAGCTGGACTGCTGGGACGAGGAGGCGCTTGCGGAGATCAGGACACTTGCGGAGCATCCGAAATGTGTCGCCATCGGGGAGATCGGCCTGGATTACTATTGGGACGACAGCCGCAGGGAAGAGCAGAAGCTCCTGTTTCGCTGGCAGCTCGAGCTGGCGCTGGAGCTGAATAAGCCTGTCATCGTCCATGACCGGGAAGCCCACGGGGACTGCATGGACATTGTGCGGGAATACCCCTCGCTTCGCGGCGTGTTCCACTGCTATTCCGGCAGCGCGGAAATGGCGAAGGAACTGTTAAAGCGGGGCTGGTATCTCGGCTTTGACGGCCCTGTGACCTATAAAAACGCGCGCAAAACGCTCGAGGTGCTGGAAATGTGCCCGCTTGATCGGATTCTGATCGAGACGGACAGCCCCTATATGAGCCCCGTGCCGATGCGCGGCAAGCGAAATGACTCGCGCAATCTGCGCTATGTGGCGGATAAGATCGCCGCAATCAAGGGGCTGAGCCCTGAGGAAATCGAGCGCGTCACGATGGAAAACGGCCGCAGACTTTTCACAATAATCTGACCGCTGGCCGCTAAAAACCTGGGCTGTGAGAAAAAGTCGTTTTCTCACAGCCCAGGTTTTTATTCTTCCGCTTCGTGGAGGCGATTGGCAAACACGCTCTCGATAGAGGATTGCTTTTCCGCCGCGGCTTTGTATTTGGCAATGTTCGCGGTCGAAACCTTCACGGGCGTGATGGTTCCGGCACCCGCGACGCAGCCGCCGGGACAGGCCATGCCCTCCAGCAGGTAGCCGTTGCGCCGTCCGGCCTTGGCCATCATCAGCATCTTCTTGCACTCACGCAGACCGTCGGCAAACTCCATCTGCACCTCGCGATCGGGCGCGATTTTCTTGATGTGGTCGGCAACAGCCGCGGCCACGCCGCCGGAGACGGCAAAGCCGCGTCCCGCGCCGGTGCCCTTGTCGAAGTCCTTGTCGCACTCGTCCGGCTCCAGGGTCTTGAAGTCAATGTCCTTGGCGCGGAACATGCCGTTTAATTCTTCAAAGGTCAGCACAAAGTCCACATCCGAACGCACGGTGCGGCGGCTGGCCTCCAGCTTCTTGGCGGCGCAGGGACCGACAAAGACGATCTTGGCGTCCGGGTGATCCTTTTTCACCAAACGCGCCGTGAGTACCATCGGTGTGAGCGCCATGGAAATGTATTCCGGGTGATCGGGCAGCATCCGTTTAGCCATCACGCTCCAGGCCGGGCAGCAGGAGGTACCCATGAAGGGCTGTTTTTCCGGAACACGGTCAAGAAAGTCCTCGGCCTCTTCAATGGTGCACAGGTCAGCGCCGATAGCGACCTCAATGGTCTCCTTCATGCCGAGCATACGCATGGCTTTGCGCAGCTTCGCGGGCGTCGCACCCTCAAATTGACCGATAAAGGCGGGGGCTACGATGGCATAAACCTCGCTGCCGGACTTAATGGCGTGTATAATCTGGAAGATCTGACTCTTATCAGCAATGGCGCCGAAGGGGCAGTTGACGAGGCACATACCGCAGGAGACGCACTTGTCGTAGTCGATCTTGGCGCGGCCAAACTCGTCCGAGCCGATGGCGTCCATGCCGCAGGCCTTGGCGCAGGGGCGCTCAATCTTGCTGATGGCGTCGTAGGGGCACTGATCCACGCACTTGCCGCACTTGATGCACTTCTCGTTGTCGATCACGCTGTGACCGTAGCGGTCGGTGCTGATGGCACCCTTGGGGCAAACGGCCTGGCAGGGATGGCTCAGACAGCCCTGACAGTTGGAGGAGACGCGCATCTCCTTCTCCGGGCAGGCGTTGCAGGCAAAGGGGATGACGTTGATAAGGGGCGGCTCATAGTACTTCTCGGGGATGGCGGCTTCCTCGATGCCGAGGCTGGCCGGGCCGTACTCGGCGGCGGAGCGCAGGGGAAGACCGCAGGCGAGCCGCAGACGCTCGTTTACTATGGCGCGCTCCCGAAACACACTGTCACGGTAACGAGCTACCTCACCGGGGACGATCTTGTAGGGAATCTGGTCGATGCGCCGAATGTCGCCGCCCTCGTAGGCCAGACGCGCGACCTCTTCAAATACGTCGCGGCGCAGATCGTCAACGACGCTGTGAATACCTCTCATTTATATACCTCATTTCTAAATCTCTGGTTTGGGAAGCATAACATAAAAACAAATGGTTTTCAAGAGAAATCAAGACTTTTGCCGCAGCGCGTTTTCAAAGCGGTACTTGTTCAGTACCCAATCGACCACAGGGGAGGCGTCCCAGCTTGCCGGCTCGCCGGAGCCGCTGCGCACCATGTTCCACAGCGCCAGCTCCTGCTCGTTCAGCGGGGCCTTGGCTTTCTTTGCTTCGAGCTGCCTTGCGATGTCTTTGATCTTCCATTTCATGATGAGCTTCATGGGAGCGGGGAGCTTTTCCAGATGGAAAGCGCCCTGCAGCATAAAGACGGGAACCTGGGAGGGGATGGCGGCCTTCGCGCGGATGCTTTTTGCTGTTTGTTCGCTCGGAGGAGCCATACCGACCGCGACAACGGCGGCGATGGCGCCGGACTTTTTCGCCTTTTTCCAGCCGACAATACCGCCGGCCATGATCCAGCTGACATAGATCAGCTCTCCGTCAGCGCGGGTGGGGGCGCTGCCCACTGGGTAGGCCGGAAGATGGAGCTGGCGGGAGAGCTCGTCAGCGTAGCGCTTGCAGGAGCCGGTGGCGGAGTTGTAGATGATCGAGGCAATCATAGGGAACCCTCCTTATACAATTATGAATATTGCGCGTAGACGTCGGAATAATCGCGGCCTTCCTGGTCGGGCTCAAAGCTGCCGTCGAGCTTGGCAAGGACGCGGTAATACGCCTGACTTCCTTCGGTATAGGGCGTGGGGCGGTAGTCGTTGTAGTTGTCGCCGGTGTAGCCCTCGGTGACCGGGCGGCTGGAGACGCAGCAGGGAATGATGTCAAAGCCGGTATTCGTGACCTTGCTGCTCTCGTCCCGGTGGAGCTTTACCTGCACGATGGCGGTATCGCGGTCGGTCGGGGCGGTGCTGCCGCCGAAGGACCAGTTGCCCATACTGTAAAGGATCAGACCTTCGCCATATTCCTCAATCGGCTGGAGATTATGCGTGTGGCTGCCGTAGATCAGATCAGCTCCCGCGTCAATGCAGGCGTGAGCCAGCGTAATCTGGTCGTCGTTCGGCTTGTAATAGAGCTCCTTGCCCCAGTGGAAGGCGCAGATCACATAGTCCGCTCCATCCTCCTTCAGCTTGCGCACGGCGGCTGTACACTTTTCGGAGTCGGGCTTGAGGTGGTTATAGTCACAATAAATGCCCAGCGTAAGATCACC
Organism: uncultured Oscillospiraceae bacterium; assembly: GCA_905233785.1. Lineage (GTDB taxonomy): Bacteria > Bacillota > Clostridia > Oscillospirales > Oscillospiraceae > Limivicinus. The sequence continues at coordinate 966 of CAJOCV010000119.1, read as the reverse complement.
GTCAATGCTGAGAAGCTGCGCCTCCCCCTCTTTGCCGTAGGGGATGCCGTAGTCCTCCAGCGCGGCGTAAGTATCGTCCACACCCTGCTGCCCGAAGTCCTCCATGTGGTTGTTCGCGGTGGTCACAAAGTCCACACCGCCCTCTAAAAGGATGTTCGCGTAAGCCGTGGGAGCAAGAAAGTAGAACTGCTCCAGCGATTGAAGCTTTTTATCAGAGAGGGTGCACTCAAGGTTCGAGATCGTGAAATCGTCGTTTGCGAAATACTGTACGGTGTTGGAGTAGGGGTAGCTGTAATCATCCCCCATGCGCCCGGCATAGGAGACGCTCGCCCCGGCAAATTGATGGGAGGCCAGGGTGTTGTCCCCGATGACAGAAATCACGAAGTCCCGCGCCTCAACAAGGGGGGCTTCGGTCTCGGCGGGAAGCGCTTCCGGCTCCTGCTGTGCGGCGGGCGCCTTCTGCGGCTGTACCGCGATCAGACCCTGCCGGGCGTAAAAGCCGGAGGAGGCGGCGTCAGCGGGGGAGAGGGAGCGCGTGCGGAGAAAAACGCTACTGCCCAGTATGAGGATAGCGGCGAGAAGGATAACAAGCCTGCGGGTGTTCTTTTTTTTCATGGGGTGCCTTTCTTTGTTTATGACCAACTGGAATACCAGTTGGAATAGTCTGCGTTTTTGTCGGGACCGTTGTAGCTGCCTGTGATCTTGCTCATGGCGCGCTCATAGGCTTCCGTTCCCTCCGCGTAAGGCGTCGGGCGGTAGTCGTTATAGCCGTACCCGGTAAAGCCTTCGACGACCGGGCGGGAGGAGGCGCAGCAGGGAATGATGTCATAGCCGAGGTTGGAGATGCTCCCGTCCAGATCCCGCTGTACAGTCACTTGTACGATGGCGGTGTCCATGTCGCTGGGGGTGGTGTTGCCGCCAAAGCTCCAGTTGCCCATGGAGTAGAGGATCAGGGAGCCGTTATAT
>CAJOCV010000118.1:1299-6882 GCA_905233785.1 uncultured Oscillospiraceae bacterium | reverse complement strand
GCAACGCAGTATGGCGCAAATCTGGCCGGAAGATTTCAAACCGTTCTATTGAGACTTAGTATGAGCTCCCCCAAAGCCACGCAAGACGGAATCGTTACGGCTTTTCAGAAAAAAGTTGACAGGGACGCCGCCGTTTTGTAATATTAGTATATTACAACGCAAATGAGGAGACCCATGAACGACACGAGTCTGCGCCCCGTCGGCAACGCGCGGGAGAGCGCCTATCAGATCCTGCGGGACGGGATCATCCATCTGCGCTTCAAGCCCGGCGAAGCGCTGAGCGACAAGCAGATTTCCGAGGAGCTGCACATGAGCCGCACCCCGGTGCGGGAGGCGCTGATTCTGCTGGCCTCCGCCAACATGGTGCTGCTGCGCCCGCAGGTGGGCACCTTTGTCGCGCCCATCGACTTAAAGCGAATGGAGATGGAGCAGTTTGCCCGCTGCGCCGTGGAAAAGGAGATCCTGCGCCTCTGCTGCGAAAAGCCGGATGCGGACAGGGCATGGCGCTATGAGGAAAATCTGCGCGCCTTCGCCCACTACGCCGAGGCGGAGAACCCCGACCAGCGCAAGCTGCTGGAGCTGGATAACGACTTTCACCGCATCGCCTTCGTAAGCGTCGGGCGGGAGGACAATTACGCCCATATGATGGCGGGGCTTCAGCATGTGGAGCGGATGCGCGTGCTCTCAAACCTCGGCATGGTGCAGCGTCAGACCCTTGAGGATCACCGCGCCATCAGCGAGGCCGTTCTCGCGGGCGACGCGGAGCGGGCGCTCGCGCTGCTCGATACGCACCTCAACCGCTACCGGGAAAACCTCGACCTGCTGCGGGAGAAGTTCCCGGAATATTTCGCGGAGTAGTGAATCGTGGTCAGTGGCCAGTGAATAGCGAAATCCGCCACAATGCACAAACATGCGCCCTCAATTCTGTACAGAATTGAGGGCTTGCTTTTTTGGGACTGATATATTAGGATATTAGTAGACCAAAAGCCGATTTTCTATATAAAAATATGACGGAGGGATTTTATGGCAATGCAAATGGGTTTTCGCTGGTACGGCGAAGGAAACGACAAAATTTCTCTCAGCGACATTCGGCAGATCCCCGGCGTGAGCACCATCGTCTGGGCGCTGCATGACAAGCTGCCCGGCGAGATCTGGCAGCCGGAGGAGATCAAAAAGGTCGTCGATCAGATTCGCGCCGCGGGCTTCAACGCTGACGTGGTGGAGTCTGTGAACGTGCACGACGACATCAAGATCGGTCTCCCCAGCCGTGACAAGTACATCGAAAACTACATCCAGACCATTCGCAACCTCGCCCCCTTCGGCGTGAAGGTGATCTGCTACAACTTCATGCCCATTTTTGACTGGACGCGCTCCGACCTTTTCCATCCCGTGGGCGACGGCTCCACCGCGCTTTATTACCAGAAGGACATGATCCAGGACGACCCCAAGGAGATGGCGGACTACGTCATGAGCTTCACCGAGAAATACCACATGACCTTCCCGGGCTGGGAGCCCGAGCGCATGGCGAAGCTGGATGAGCTGTTTGAGGCCTACAAGGACGTGACCAAGGAAAAGCTCTGGGAGAACTTCAAGTACTTCCTCGAAAAGCTGATGCCCGTCTGCCATGAGTGCGACATCAAGATGGCCGTGCACATGGACGATCCCCCCTGGGACATCTTCGGTCTGCCCCGTCTGCTGGTGGACGCCGAGAGCATCGACCGCTTCCTCAAGATGGTGGACGATCCCTACAACTGCCTGACGCTCTGCTCCGGCTCCTTAAACGCCAATCCCGCGAACAACGTCGCCGCGATCGTCCGCAAGCACTGCGACCGCATCGCCTTCGCCCACATCCGCAATGTCAAGCATTTCCCGAACGGCGACTTCTCCGAGGCCAGCCACCGCGACTGCGACGGCGACACCGGCATTCTCGACATTCTGCGCGCCTATCACGACTGCGGCTACGAGGGTTACATCCGCCCCGACCACGGCCGTCACCTCTGGGACGAGAAGCCCGGCAACGTGCGCCCCGGCTACGGCCTGTACGACCGCGCCCTCGGCATCATGTACATGCTCGGCGCGTGGGACATGATGGAAAGTGAAAAGTGAACAGAGAATAGTGAATAGTTAAGGTGTCCCCTTCGGGGACGGATTATAATCGTCGCGAAGCGACACCATAACTTTTCACTCTTCACTCTTCACTATTCACTGAGGAAATATTGAAAGGAGATATTTCTATGCTTCTGAATAACGAATCCATCAAAAACCGCGCGGCGTGGGAAGCCAAGGGCTACCGTCTGCCGCGGTTTGACCGTGACGCGATGGTCGCAAAGACCGTCAAAAACCCCACCTGGCTGCACTTCGGCGCGGGCAATATCTTCAAGGCCTTCCAGGCCGACGCCTGCCAGCGCCTGCTGGATCAGGGGCTCTGCGAGACCGGCATCATCGCCGCCGAGCGCCGCGAGAAGAAGCCCGAGGCAAACGACAACCTCACCGTCAAGGTGACGCTGAAGGCCGACGGCGCGGTGGAGAAGGCCGTGGTCGGCTCCATCGCCGAGAAGGTCTACCTCTACGGAAACGAAGCGCGTTTGCAGGAGATCTTTGAAAATCCCAGCCTGCAGATGGTGTCCTTCACCATCACCGAGAAGGGCTACGCCCTCTATGACGCGAAGGGCGAGTTGCTGCCCGATGTTGCCGCCGATCTTGCCGCTTCCCCGGAGAATGCCAAGACCTACATGGGCAAGCTCACCGCCCTGCTCTGCGCCCGCTATCAGAAGAACAAAGCCCCTCTCGCCATGGTCAGCATGGATAACTGCTCCCACAACGGCGACAAGCTCAAGGCCGCGATCACCTGCTTTGCCAAAGCCTGGGGCGGCGAGGGCTTCAATGCCTGGCTCGAAGAATCCGTCAGCTTCCCCTGGTCGATGATCGACAAGATCACCCCGGGTCCCGACGCCTCCGTCGCCGCGATGCTGGCGCAGGACGGGCTTGAGGCCGGAACGCCCTTCGTCAACGCCGAGGAGAGCGAGTATCTCGTCATCGAGGATCACTTCCCCAACGGCCGCCCCTGCCTCGAGAAGGCGGGCATCTACTTCACCGATCGCGAGACCGTGGACAAGGTGGAGCGCATGAAGGTCTGCACCTGCCTCAACCCTCTGCACACCGCGCTTGCCGTCTACGGCTGCCTGCTGGGCTATGAGCATATCTGGCAGGAGATGAAGGACGAAGACCTCCGCAAGCTGGTGGAGCGGATCGGCTACCAGGAGGGTCTGCCCGTTGTGACCGACCCCGGCATCATCAAGCCCCGGGACTTCATCGACACCGTGGTAAAGGTTCGTATCCCGAACCCCTTCCTGCCCGATACGCCCCAGCGCATCGCCACCGACACCTCCCAAAAGCTGCCCATTCGCTTCGGTGAGACCATCAAGGCCTACCTCGCCTCCGACACGCTCAAGGTCGAGGAGCTCAAGCTCATCCCGCTGGTGCACGCGGGCTGGCTCCGCTACCTCATGGCGATCGACGACAGGGGCGAGTCCTTCGAGCCCTCCCCCGATCCGCTGCTGAGCACCGCGCAGCCCTTCGTCGCAGACGTGAAGCTGGGCGAGAAGCCCGACTGCGCAAAGCTTGAGGGTCTGCTGCGGAATAAGACCATCTTCGGGGTCGATCTCGTTGAGGTCGGGCTTGCCGAAAGGGTCTGCGGCTACTTCACGGAGCTTACCGCCGGCCCCGGCGCCGTGCGCGCGACGCTGCACAAGTATGTGAATCTCTGACATTCCCCATCGCCGGGCGCTTGTTTTCCGTAAAAACTGTGCTATAATGAAAGCACACCATTCGGAAAATCAGGCCGGGGAGGGGATCGCATGAAAGTCACCAAGAGAAACGGGAGCGTTGTCGTGTACGACGACGAGCATGTGAAGCGCAGTATCCTGGCCGCGAACGCCGCCGCGCCCTTTGAGACGCTGACGGAGGCGCAGGCCGACGGCATCGCGGATCAGGTCTTCCAGCGTGTCACGCTCAAGAATAAGATCATCACGACCAAAGAAGTGCGCGAGTGCGTGATCGCCATCTTGAAGGAGAAGGGTCTGCGTCAGACCGCAAAGCTCTACGCCGAGTATAAAAAATAAGTGGCCAGTGACCAGTGAAGAGTTCGGGCGAAGCCGTGGATTGTACGGCTTCGCCCGTTCTTTTTGCAATAAAATTTTGCCGTAGACCACAAGGGTCGCCCCTACGAGCCACTGATCACGCACTCACGCTTACCACAGCCTCGGCGCGCAGGGCGCCGCTCGCGGCGGTGAGCTTCACTGTGCCCTTGTCGCCCGCGCGGACGATGGCGAGGGCTTCGCCGTAGTAGGTGTCGCACTTCGTGTCAAGATAGCTCAGCTCATAGAAGGGGCAGGCGCTGCCGAGACCCACAAGCTCGCCGCCCTCCACGCTCACGTTCAGGATGCCGCGCTCCATGGGCTTGACGACGCCGTTTTTGTCGGTGAACTTGAGGCGGATAAAGCTCAGGTGCCCGGCCCTGACGCTCTTTTCCTCGGGAACGGCCTGCAAAACGGTCTCTTCTCCGGCGGTGACAAGGCGATCGCGCCCGATCTCTCTGCCGCTTGCGTCAAAGCTCACGGCCTCGAGCGCGCCGTTTTCGTAGGGGACATGGAAGGTGAAGAGGCAGTTGTTCTTCATGCGCTTCCTGCCGCAGCTTTTTCCGTTTACAAAAAGCTCCACGCTCGCGGCTCTGGCGTAGACCTCCACATGCGCCTTCTTCCCCTCGCAGCCGCGCCACGACCAGCTCGGCATGGCGTTGGTCATCTTCCAGGCGGAAGGGGAGTGCTTGCCCTTATGGCAGAGGGGGCGCACGGCGAGATAGGGACCCTTCTCCCGCTCCAGCGCCACGCGGGTATAGAGCGCCTCGCCCAGGGGCTTGCCGGTCAGGTCGATGCGCCCGGAGCCCGCCGCGATCCAGCCGAGACCCGCGTCAAAGTTCTTGGCGTAGTCGCCGTACTCCCAGGAGCCGATCATCACCTCGCCCAGATAGTCGATGCCGGCCCAGACAAAGTCGCCGATCAGGCGGGGATTGTCCTTTGCCAGCTCCCAGAATTTATAGGCGTCGGCGCAGAAGGTCTCGGAGCCGAGGATGATGCGGTCGGGATAGTTTTTCAGATCCTTCTTGTAGCGCTTCTCGCCGTAGTTGTAGCCCGCGATGTCCATGTTGGCGAAGGCTTCGCGCGTCGTCACGTCCGAGCCGTGCAGCGTCGCGCCGAGCTTCATGAAGTCCGCGCCGAAGAGCCCGGCCATATCGTTGAAGAACTTGGAGCCGGTGGAGCTCTCCTTCGCCTTCTTGCCCTCGGCCTTGGCCTTGGCGGCGCGTTCGGCCTCCTTGGCGGCCTTCTCGTCGGAGTACTGGCCGAAGCCGATGTGGTTTAAGAAGTTGAAGAAAATGTTCACGCCGCAGGTGACCGGGCGCGTGTCGTCAAGCTGATGCAGAAGCTCGGTCATGTCCTTGGCAAGCTGGATGCCCTTGGGCTGGGCGGTCTCGGCCACCTCGTTGCCGGTGGAGTAGAGCACCACGCAGGGGTGGTTGTAGTCCTT
>CAJOCV010000118.1:0-1204 GCA_905233785.1 uncultured Oscillospiraceae bacterium | reverse complement strand
TCCAGCGCGGTCTTGGAGCAGGGGTTGTGCGCCGAACGAATGGCGTTGTAGCCGTTTTCCATCAGGATGCGCAGGCGGCGCTCCAGCGCGTCGGGGTCACATTTGGCGCCCAGAAGCCCGTTGTCGTGGTGGATGCAGGCGCCGCGCAGAATGACGCGCTCCCCGTTGACGCAAAGACCCTGCTTGCCCCAGGAGAGCGTGCGCACGCCGAAGCGCTCCTCCGACACGTCGTCGGCAAAGCGCACCCGGCAGGTGTAGAGATAGGCCTTCTCCGGCTGCCAGAGCTTCGCGTCCGGCAACTCCAGCGTGAAGCAGCGCCCCTCGCCGGCGGCGAAGGCCACGCACTTGTCCCCATCCAGAATCTCCACGCTCACCGCGCCGGGGCAGGAGGTCTTGACCTTGACCTCGATGATCGCCGGTGAGGCCGAGAGGGTCTTGATCTTGACGCCGTTGAGCTCGATATGCCGCTCCCCGCTCGTCCAAAGCTTGACCGGGCGGTAGATGCCGGCGCCGGAGTACCAGCGGGAGTTGGGCTGGTCGGCGTTGCGGGCGATGACCTCGACGGTGTTCTCGCCCTCGCACAGATATTTGTCGCAGTCCACATAGAAATTGGTGTAGCCATAGGGGCGGAAGGCCGCCTTCTGCCCGTTGACGCTGACCTCCGCCTTGCGGTAGACGCCCTCGAACTCCAGCACCGTGTGGCGCCGCGCTTCCGCGGCGGAGAGGGAAAAGCGTTTGGTATACAGGTAATCGAAGCCCTCAAACCAGCTCACGTTCAGCCCGCCCATGGCCTGGGCGCTGCGCCGCTCCCGCAGCATGGCGTCGTCCGGGACGGAGACGGGCACGCCCTCGCCGGGTTCGTCCAAATGCTTGACGGTCCAGCCGTCGTTGAACACATGGGAAATCATATGCGTACCTCCTGCTGATGTTTTTTTCGTTTTTCCTATTTGTTATCATATCATTCTGTGCCGCGCTGCGGCAAGGGCATTCTGCGCCGTAAACAATACCATCTGCGAGTAAGCGATTCCCGCTTGTGTTTTTGCCGCGGCTCTATTATAATAAGCGATAACAGATTCGGTGATTTTTTACGGAAAGCTGGCATTTGCATGTATAAAATCGCAATATTGGAGGACAGCCCGGAGGAAGCCGAGGCCATGCGCGGCGCACTGCAGCAGTACGCCTCCGAGCATCGGCTCCCCTTCGC
>CAJOCV010000117.1:7200-8600 GCA_905233785.1 uncultured Oscillospiraceae bacterium | reverse complement strand
CGCGCCGGCGCGGCAGCGGCGGCGGGATTGACCTGCCGCGTGAAGATCGCCATCTTTGCGACCTCCTCCAGCACAACCGCGTGATAGACGGCCTGCGCCGCGTCCTTGCCCCAGGTGAAGGGGCCGTGGCTGTGGCAGATCACGGCGGGAACGGCGTTTTCGTCGATGCCGCGGGCGCGGAAGGTGTCCACGATGATCTTGCCGGTGTTCATTTCATAATCCTCGTCCAGCTCTTCCTTGCTCAGGTGCCGGGCGCAGGGGATGGAGCCGTAAAAGTAGTCGGCGTGGGTGGTGCCGTAGCAAGGAATGTCCTCCCCGGCCTGTGCCCAGCCCACGGCGTAGGGACTGTGGGTGTGGACGATGCCGCCGATTTTCGGAAAGGCGTTGTAAAGCACGAGATGGGTCTTCGTGTCGGAGGAGGGATTCAAGTCGCCCTCGACCTTGCTGCCGTTGAGAGACATGACCACCATGTCCTCCGGCCTCAGCTCGTCATACTCCACGCCCGAGGGCTTGATGACAAACAGCCCCTTCTCCCGGTCGATGCCGCTGACGTTGCCCCAGGTATAGGTGACGAGGCCGCGGCGCGGCAGCTCCATATTGGCCTCATAGACCTTGATTTTCAGTTCTTCCAGCATTTTTATTATCCTCCCGTAGATTGGCTTTCTTCATTATAATCTGGACGGTTTCTGTTTTCAAGAACGGATTGCAGGAAGCGGGAAGCTTTGCTATAATAGCAGAAAAGGAGTGTGTGCGATATGCGATATGATGCGATTTTACTGGATATGGACGGCACGGTTTTAAACTCGCTGGAGGATCTGGCGGATTCTACAAACGCGGCGCTGCGGCACTTTGGGATGCCGGAGCGGACGATCGGGGAAGTACGCCGCTTTGTCGGCAACGGCGCCGCGCGGCTCATCGAGCTTGCGGTGCCGGAGGGGACGAGCGCAGAGACGACGGAAGCGGTGCTCGCCTGGTACAAGCCCTGGTATGACGCCCATTGCCGCATCAAGACCCGGCCTTACGAGGGCATCCTGCCGCTGCTGGAGCGCTTGCGCGCAGCAGGAGAGAAGCTCGCGGTGATCTCCAACAAGCCGGACGAGGCGGTGAAAATCCTCGCGGAGGAGCACTTTTCCGGCCTGCTCGATCTCGCGGTGGGGGAGAAGCCGCCCCTTCGCCGCAAGCCCTGGCCGGACATGGTCAACGAGGCGGTGAAGCTTCTGGGCGTTGACAAGGACCGCTGCCTCTATGTGGGCGACTCGGAGGTGGACGTGATGACCGCGAAAAACGCGGGGCTGGATTGCGCCTCGGTCTGCTGGGGCTTTCGCAGCCGGGAGGAGCTGCTGAATGCCGGCGCAACAAACCTCTTCGACAGCCCGGAAGAACTTTGCGACTGGATTCTG
>CAJOCV010000117.1:6700-7102 GCA_905233785.1 uncultured Oscillospiraceae bacterium | reverse complement strand
TGGCCTGCACGGCGAGGATCGCGCAGCAGCGCGTCTCGCCGTCCTCTGCCTGAATGCGGGAAATCTCCAGATCGCCCAGCTCCGCGCCGAGGGTGTCCAGCAGCGCCATGATGCTCTGAATGTCGTCGGCGCTGCGGTACTCAACGTAGAGGTTTTTGTCCTGCACCCGGCGGGCAAAGCGGTATTCGAGCCGGGAGAGGAAAATCTCCGCCGCGAGCACCATCAGCGTCACGAAGAGCGCAAGCTCCAGATAGCCCGCGCCGCAAACGAGGCCGATGATGCCGACCGTCCAAAGCCCGGCGGCGGTGGTCAGCCCCTTGACGCGCCGGCGCTTGGTGACGATGATCGTGCCCGCGCCGATGAAGGAGATGCCCGCGATCACCTGCGCGCCCATGCGGGAGA
>CAJOCV010000117.1:5614-6686 GCA_905233785.1 uncultured Oscillospiraceae bacterium | reverse complement strand
AGGTTTGTGAGGATCGTCATGGCGGCGCCGATGCAGATGAGGATATGGGTGCGAAAGCCCGCCGGACGGCGCTTGAGCTCCCGCTCAATGCCGATCACGCCGCCGCAGAGCATGGCGGTGAGCATACGCGCAAGCACGGCGGCAGTGGTCATTTCCCGCGCAAAATCAAAAACAGGCAGCATGCTTACACCTCCTCCAGCGCCGCCACACCGGGCAGCAGCGAGAGCTTTGCCAGAAGCTCGGTGTGCCTGATCCGATCCTTTAAACGGATGCTGAAAAGCCCCGTCACATAGCTTACGCCCGCCTTGTCAGTCTTCCCCATCTCCACGTCGTAGACCGTGGCACCCTCGTGCTTGAGCCATTCGGAGACAAGGTAGAGATCCTTCACGCTGTCAAGCTCAAGGAAGAGGTTCATGTGCCGGGACTTTGCCAGCAGCGCCCGCTCGATCGGCGGCAGGAGACGCAGCGCGACAAAGATGATGACAAAGCCGATGAGAACAGCCTCATAGAAGCCCGCGCCGATGGCAAGCCCCATGCAGCCCGCCGCCCAGAGGCAGCAGGCGGTGGTGAGCCCGGTGACCTCCTTGCGCTCGGTGATGAGGATGGTGCCGGTGCCGAGAAAGCCGATGCCGGAGACGACCCGCGCTCCCAGACGCACCACGTCGGTTCTGCGCCCGACGGCCTCAAAGGCGTCCAGCCAGAAGCTCCCCAGCATCAGATCGAGGTACTGGCTCAAAATGACGGTAGAGGCGGAGGCCATCGCCACCAGCATATAGGTGCGAAAGCCCGCCGGATGTCCCCAGCGCTCCCGATCAAAGCCGAGAAAGCCGCCCAAAAGCATGGCAAGCAGGATGCGCAGACACATGGAGGCAAAACTCAATTCCCGCAGAGAGGAGAAAAGGGGAGACATGCGATCAGCTCCTTTGCCTGGAAAATGAAAAATGAAAGTGGCCAGTGGCCGGTGGTCAGTGGCCAGTTATGGTGTCGCTTCGCGACGGATTGTAATTCAGTCTTCCGTTTTCAGTTTGTATATCAGTCCTGGCAGCTCCGACAGGCTTTCGATCATATAGTC
>CAJOCV010000117.1:0-5608 GCA_905233785.1 uncultured Oscillospiraceae bacterium | reverse complement strand
TTCTCGCGTTGTACCAGCAGGCGGTCACCCCGGCGTTTTTCGCCCCGCGTATATCGGAGCTGAGGCTGTCGCCGACGAGGAGGACGCGCGCGGGATCAAAGTCCCGGATGCGGGCGAAAGCGCGATCAAAGAAGGCGCGCGACGGCTTCTCGGCGCCGATTTCCTCGGAAATGAAAATATCCTCAAAATACGGCCCGATCCCGGCGGAGCGCAGACGCGCGTCCTGTACCTTTGCCGCGCCGTTGGAGACGATGAACAGGCGGCAGCCCGGCGTAAGCGCTCGGAGCAGCTCCTCCGCCCCGGGCATGAACCAGTGCCCGATGCACAGCTCGTTTTCGTAGCGTTCGCTGGCTTCCTCACCGGAGCGCTCAATGCCGTACTCGGCAAAGAGCAGCTCAAAGCGCCGCCGGAGCACCTGCTCCCGGCTCAGAACGCCGTCTTCCAGAAGCTCCCACTGGCTGCGGTTGATGGCGCTGTAACGCGCGATCAAATCCTCCGTCACCGGGATGCCCAGGGCGGTGAAGGCTCTGGTGAGCGCCGCGGCCTCGGCGCTTTGAAAGTCCAGGATCGTGTCGTCCAGGTCAAAGAGGACGATGGGGCGTGCGTCGCTCATAGCTTGAGCTCCTTGATGGCCTCGCTCACGCGTTCATAGCGCGCGCCGCGGCTGGCCTTGACAAGCACCGCGTCGCCCTTTTGCAAAAGCGTCGGCAGCGCCGCGATCAGCGCCTCCACGCTCGCAAAGCTTTGCCCCTTCTCCCCGGCGCCTTCGATGAGCGCCGCGGCGTATTCGCCGCTGGATAAGACCAGATCCGCGCCCTGATCGGCGGCGTAACGGCCCACGTCAAAATGCATCTGCGCGGAGTCCTCGCCCAGCTCGAGCATATCGCCGAGAATGCAGACGTGTCGCCCCGGCAGGGTCAAAAGCGAATCCACGCCGCACTTGACGGAGTCGGGATTGGCGTTATAGCTGTCATCCACGAGCGTGAGGCACCCGGTCTTGCAGACGGCGGCGCGGCGGCCGACGATCTCAAAGCAACGGATGCCCGCGGCAATCTCCGCGTCCTCCATGCCGAGCAGGATGCCCACCGCGGCGCCCTCCAGCGCGGCATAGACCATGTGCTTGCCGAAGGCCGGGATCTCCGCCAGAATCTCATGCCCGAGCCCGACAATGCGGCAGCGGGTGCCCGAGGCGGTCTGGGCAATGTCCACAGCGCGGAGCAGGTTGCCGCCCTCGAGCCCGAACGTGAGCTTTTTCTGCCGACATGGAAAATCCCGCAGCAGCGCGTCATCCCCGTTGACAACGATCGGGGCGTCCTCGGCCATGTTCTCCAGCATCTCGGTTTTTGCCCGCAAAACACCGTTTAAGTCGTGCAGATACTCCAGATGCGCGTGACCGATCACGGTGAAGACGCCCAGCGTGGGCTTTGCGATGCGGCTCAAAACCCGCATCTCGCCGAAGCCGGAGATGCCCATCTCCACCACGGCGGCCTCATGCTCCTTCGTGATGCGCGAGAGCGTCATGGGAACGCCGAGCTGGTTGTTGAGATTCCCCTCGGTCTTGAGCACCCGGAAGCGCTTTGACAGCACCGTGGCAATCATCTCCTTGGCGGAGGTCTTGCCCACACTGCCGGTGATGCCGACCACGGGGATGCTCAGCGTCTCGCGGTAGGCTTCCGCGATCTGCTCCAGCGCTGTCTGCGCGTTCCTGACCCGCAGCACCGGGCCGCTTACGCCCTCCGGCAGCCGCTCGGCCAGACAGCAGGCCGCGCCCTTTTCGATGGCCGCGGCAATGTAGTCGTGTCCGTCCGCCTTTTCTCCCTTAAAGGCCGCAAACAGATCTCCCGGCTGTACAGCGCGGCTGTCGATGATGACGCGCCCCAGCTCCCGCTTCGGATCGTTTACGCCGCACAGCTCTCCTCCGCAGGCGAGCGCTGCCCGCTCAATGCTCATTCCGTCCATACTTGCCTCCTGCAATCCTCAGATTCTGCGTCAATCTTACCATATCAAATTATAATATGCAAGAAAGCCGCCGCTTCCTCAAAAAAATTCGTGCAATCCCGGAAAGAGTATGGTATACTGATTCAGTTATAACACGAAACGAGGAAAATGCTATGAATTACGTTGTGGTGGATCTGGAGTGGAACCAGGCCATGAGCTCCAAATCCTCCGTTTTCAATAAGCTTCCCATCCATCTGCGCGGCGAGATCATCGAGATCGGCGCGGTGAAGCTGGATGAAAACATGCGCCCGACGGAAGAGTTTACCATTGACGTCAAGCCTGTCTACTTCCGGCGCATGCACTATAAGGTCAAAAAGATCACCGGCTTTGACAAGGAGCGCCTGGCGCACGGCGTCTCCTTCCCCGAGGCGCTGGAGCGGTTCCGCGCCTGGTGCGGGGACGGCGTGACCTTCCTGACCTGGGGCTGTGACGATCAGGGCATTCTGGAGCAGAACATCATCATCCACGATCTGGACTGGGACTGGATCGCGGGTTGGATCAACCTGCAGCTGATCTACAACCTTCAGACCGGCGGGGATAAAAACCAGAAATCTCTTGCCAGCGCGATGGAGCATTTTGAAATCGAGCAGACGCGTATTGCTCACGACGCCCTGGGCGACGCCTACAATACGGCGCTCGTGAGCACCCATCTCGATATGCGGGAAGGGCTGCGCCTCTATCCGGACGCGGCGCATATCCTCGCGGCGCGTATGCCAAACTATAAGCCCCCGGTGGAAAACGCCGGGCCGGACGCTCTGAGCCATGAGAGCTTTGAGGGCTTCGAGAGCAAGGCGGCCGCCTTTGCCGACGAGCGGGTGGAAGGGCTCCGCTGCCCCCGCTGCGGCAAGGCACTGGAGGGGCAGCGCTGGATCAACCAGGGCGATCAGCGCTACATGAATCTCTTCCCATGCCAGGAGGACGGGGACTTTCTGGCCCGCGTGCGCTTCCGCCGCGAGCCGGATACGAATCAGTGGCTGGTCAATAAGCTGGTTTACGAGGCCGACGGAGAGATGCAGGACTTTTATAAAAACAAGGCCGCGCAGTCGCGCCGCCGCGGGCGTGGGCACGCTTCCCGCAAAAACCGCCCGGCGAAGTAATTTCCCTGCGATTTTCCGATCGAAAGGCTTGGAATATTCGCAAGGCAAGGGGATCATCGTTTTGGCATTCGCTTTTCAATGGGGGTTTTGATGAAACGGACAATCGTAATTTTGCTCTGCGCGGTTTTGCTGGGGCTTGCTGTCTGGGCTGTCTCCGTGCCGCGAAAACCCACCGCTGAGCCCGAGACGGCGAACGCGGCATCCGCCGCGTCCTTCCGCTTTCGCGGTGAGGCGCTGGACGGCACGGTTTTTGACGAAAGCTTCTTTGCCGGTCACACGCTTACGATGCTCAACTTCTGGGCGCCCTGGTGCGGGCCGTGCGTGCGCGAGATGCCGGAGCTTGAGCAATTGGCAAACGACTACGCCGAACAGGGCTTCGCGATCCTCGGCGTGTGCGTGGATTGGTCGGACGCTGCGAGTGTGCAGGCTGCGGTGGACGCCACCGGCGTGAGCTATCCGATCCTGGACACCGGCGAGGATCTGCGCTTGCTCATGTCAGACTATATCCCCACGACGGTCTTCGTGGACAGTGAGGGGAAGCTCCTCTTCCCCAACGGGGGCAGTGAAATCTCGGACGCGCAGCTCATCGGCGCGAACAGCTATGAGGGCTGGGCGCAGATCATCGAGGGACTTCTGGGATGAGAAACGGATTCGGCTATGGGCTGATGCTGCTCGGCCTTGCGCTCGCGGCGCTGGGCGTGTCTCTGGGACAGGCGGAGGCCGTATTCTTCAAGGCCGTGCGGGTGTGCCTGGAGTGTGTCGGCATTGGATAAGAAGCGTTTTTCGATACAGGCCGCGGCGGCACTTTTGCAAAACGCCAACTTCCGCGGCTTTTTTACGGGAAAGCTCTATACCGGGGACTTCAAGCGCGTGTGCGTGCCGGGGCTCAACTGCTATTCCTGCCCCGGGGCGGTAGGCGCCTGCCCGATCGGTTCGCTGCAGAGCTTTCTCAGCGCTATGCGCTTTCGCGTTCCCTACTATGTGCTGGGGCTGCTGCTCTTTTTCGGGGCGCTGCTGGGAAGGGCGGTGTGCGGCTTCCTGTGTCCCTTCGGCTGGATACAGGAGCTTTTATACCTGATCCCCACGCCGAAGAAAAACCGCTTCCGGGCGGATCGCCCGCTGCGGACTGTCAAATACGCGGTGCTGCTGATTTTTGCCCTGGTGCTGCCGTTTTTTATCAAGCTGACGCCCGTCTTCTGCAAGCTCATCTGCCCCGCGGGAACCCTCGCCGGGGTGCTGCTGGGGCTATCGGACAAGCTGGTGCAGGCGCAGCAGGGGCTGCTTTTCGCATGGAAGCTGCTGGTGCTGCTGCTGGTGCTGTGTGCCTGCGTCATCATCTGGCGTCCCTTCTGCAAGTATCTTTGCCCGCTGGGGGCGATCTATGGCTTTTTCAATAAGCTCTCCGTCTATCGCATGCGTCTGGATAAAGAGCGCTGCGTTTCCTGCGGGGCATGTGCCAGAGCCTGCCGCATGTGCCTTGACCCGGTGAAGGAGCTCAACCACGCCGAGTGTATCCGCTGCGGCGACTGCGCACGCGCCTGCCCCGGGCGCGCGCTGCATCTGGGCTTTCATAATGATCGCCTGACGCAAATCTTCCGCTGAAATCATTTACAGCGCGCAGCTGTTCGATCTCCCCCATACCGGGGGCAGAGCGCGGGCGCCCCTTACCGTTTGGTGACAAATCTATGAACTCATGCGTTTTCCCTGAAGGGAACAAATTGGGCTGTGAAAAAACGAAGTTTTTCACAGCCCCCTTTTCCTACGCGCTCATCTCCACCGGGAGGGTAAACTCCGCGGCGAAATGACCATTCTCCCGGCGGGTCTCAAAGCGGCCGTGCATGGCCTGCATGATCTTCTCGCAGGTGCGAAGACCGATTTTCGTGCTCTCCACCCGACGGCCGTTCTCGTCAATAGCGTTGGAGACGCAGACCGAGAGCTCCCCGTCCTTCAGCTCCGAGAGGATCAGGATCGGCTCTGCCCGGCTCGCGTACTTTTTCGCGTTGGACACCAGATTGTCCAGCACCCGCTTGAGATAGAGCGGGTCGGTCACGACGCTGCCCTCACCGGCAAAGTCGATGCGCTGCCCGAGCAGAAGCCCGATGCATTCCTCACAGAGCAGCATATCATACGGAATGCGGTCATTGCAGCAGTCGCAGCGGTTCGCCTTCTAACGTTGCTGTGAGTTGGCGCATTTGTTTGCTGACAGCGGTGGTAAGGTCCATGCCTTCCATCTGCTTCTGTACTTGCTCCCAGTAGCTTTTTTCAGTCTGTAGCAGATAACTGTCGCGGTAGCGGCTGACGGCGTCTGTCCAGTAGGCAAACGAGTGGGTTTTCCTTGGCAGTGCGATGTTCTTGCCCTGAACGAGTTGGGACAGAGCCGTCGTAAGGTCTTCGACCAGGATTCTCCACGACACGCCATCGATGGCTATATGATGGCATACCATCAGCAATCGGTCTCCGTCATCGGCATGTAGTAGAACGGTTCGCAGTATGGGTCCGTGCTCCAAGTCTAT
>CAJOCV010000116.1:14369-19190 GCA_905233785.1 uncultured Oscillospiraceae bacterium | reverse complement strand
AGGAACATCAGCCCGAGCCCCTCGGCGTTCAGCTCTGCGCAAAAGCGCCGGATCGCCCGTTCCGCCGCTTCCCGGTTTTGAAGCAGCGAGAAGAACACAGACGCCGCCGGGACGATCAGATGCGAGATCCCCTGCATCCGCACAAGCGTCAGCCTGCCGGAGAGCGCATCAAAGGAGAAGCACCTCTCCTCCACGCCGAGCGCCCTCGGCATCCGCACACAAGCCGAGAATCCGCCCTCCCCCGCGTGCAGCCGCACCGTCACCGGCTCATCCGCGCCGGAGACGCGCAGCGCGAGCTCCCCCGCGCGCCGGCTGCCGCGCAGCAGATAAAGCGCCGCCGCGCTCATGCTCGCGTTGCCGCAGAATTCGCCGCCCGCCATGCGCAGGCTCGGCTCCCCGGCGAAGTCCACGAAGCCCACCTGCTCGACCTCCGGATGCTTTGCCATGATCGCCGCCGCGGCGGCGGGCTGTTCCTTAACGGGCGTCGGGCTTTCCACAAGGGCGGTGATGTTGCCGGTGGGATCGAAAATACAGTACCTCACCGCTCAAACACCCGCAGAAATTGCTTTGTCCGTTCCTCCTTCGGGTTTTCCAGCACCTGCACCGGGTCGCCCTGCTCGACGATCACGCCGCCCGCCATGAAGATCACGCGGTTGCTGACCGCCTTGGCAAAGGGCATCTCATGCGTGACCACCACCATGGTCATCTTCTCCTCGGCAAGCTGGCGGATGACCTTGAGCACCTCGCCGGTGAGCTCCGGATCGAGGGCGGAGGTGGGCTCGTCAAAGTACAGGATCTCCGGCTTCATGGCGAGCGCGCGCGCGATGGCGACGCGCTGCTGCTGCCCGCCGGAGAGCTGGTAGGGGTAGGCCGTCTCCTTCCCCGCAAGCCCCATCTTGCGGATCAGTTCCTCCGCCCGCGCCTCGACGGCAGCCCTGTCCTCCCCGTGGAGGAGCGGCGCTTCACAGATGTTCTTCATCACCGAATAGTGCGGGAAAAGCTGGAAATTCTGGAAAACCAGGCCAAAGCGGGTACGGAAGCGGTTCAATTCCGCCTTGGGGGCATAGACGCCGTCCTGCATCGCGTACTGCCCGTCATAGAGAATATCGCCGCCGTCCGCCCGCTCCAGGAAGGAGGCGCAGCGCAGCAGCGTGGATTTGCCGGAGCCGGAGGGGCCGATGATGGAGACCACGTTGCCCCGCTCGACCGAGAGAGAAATGTCCCGCAGCACCGGATTGTCCGCAAAGTGCTTCTCCAGTCTCCGGATGCTGAGGATGCTGGGGATTTTGTTTTCGTCCATTTTCTTCTCCTCCTCAGCGATAGTAGTCCAGGCGCTTCTCGATGCGACCCATCACATAATCGACGACGGCATTAAAGAGATAATAGAACACGCCCGCCACAACGAAGGGCAGAAAGCTCGTCTGGGAATTGGCGATCTGCTTGCCGATGGTGAACATCTCCTGATAGGAGACCGTGAAGGCCATGGAGGTGTCCTTCACGAGCGTGACCACTTCGTTCGTGATGCTGGGCATGATGCGCTTGATGACCTGGGGCAGGATGATGCGCATGAAGGTCTGGAATTTGGTATAGCCCAGCACCTCCGCCGCCTCGTACTGCCCGACGGGGATCGACTCGATGCCGCCGCGGTAAATCTCCGCGAAATAGGCCGCGTAGTTGATGGCAAAGGCGATGACGACGGGGATCAGCTTGTTGCGGGCAACCCCGGCGCCGAAGAGATAGTAGGGGCCGTAGGTGACAGCCAGCAATTGCAGCATCAGCGGCGTACCGCGCAGGACGGTGATGACGGCGCGGGTGAGGGTAGAGACGATTTTGGACTTGCTCATGCGCAGCAGCGCCACGATCATGCCCAGG
Organism: uncultured Oscillospiraceae bacterium; assembly: GCA_905233785.1. Lineage (GTDB taxonomy): Bacteria > Bacillota > Clostridia > Oscillospirales > Oscillospiraceae > Limivicinus. Next base: position 17,318 of record CAJOCV010000116.1, on the reverse strand, counting down.
GGCAGGGAAAACAGCAGCGTCAGAAAAAAGATGGCACAGGTCTTGCCCAAGCCCTCGCTCATCTTGACGATCATGGTCAGTAAAGACATAGAAAACCTCTTTTACAGATTCCAGTTCTCGGATTTCATTTTTCGGTTCAGACAGGAAGGGCGGCAGTAAGATAGGAAACGGCAAATTTTCTGCCGTTTCCTATCCGTTTCTTTCTGAAAACTGTTGCTCAGGAAGATCAGGTTGTTGACAATGTCGGCGTATTCGCTCTTGGCGGCGATCTCGGCGTATTTGCCGCTCTCCACCAAGTTCTTGACCGCCGCCTCCACCTGTGCGCAAAGCTCACTGTCGCCGGAACGGAAGGCGATGCCGTACTGCTCAGCGCCCAGGTTCTCGTCAATGATGGTCACATCATGCTCGGCCGCGTACTTGGCCGCCACCGGCAGATCGACGAACACCGCGTCCACCGCGCCGCCCTCGAGCTCGGTAAAGCACTTGAGGAAGCTGTCGCAGGTCAGAACGCTGTCAAAGCTCGCCGCGAGCTCGGCCAGATCGCCGCCCAGCAGCGCCTCACCCGAGGTGCCGAGCTGCACCGCCACGACCTTCCCGGCAAGATCCGCCGAGGAAGTATAGCCGCTGTCCGCCTTCACCACCAGCACCTGCGTGCTGTCATAGTAGGGAGCGGAGATCACATAACCGGCTTCCTTCATGCTGTCAAGGATCGTCATGCCCGACCAGATGCAGTCGCACTCCATGGAATCGAGCTGCACGAGCTTTTCATCCCAGTTGACCGCGAAAATCTCCAGCTTCCAGCCCAGCGCGTCACAGACAGCCTGGCAGACCTCCACGTCAAAGCCGGTGTATTTGCCGTCGTCCCCCAGGTAGCTGAAGGGCGGATACTCGGGGTCGATGCCCATGACAAAGCTCGTTCTCTCCGCCGCGGCGTCGGTTTTCGGCGCGCCGCAGGCGCACAGGCAGAGCAGCATCGCGGCACACAGTAACATCACACAAATCTTTTTCATCTTGTTAACCTCCTCGGTTTTGAGTACATTAGCATGATAACACATTAGCGTGATAAAGCAAGCATTATTTTTTCTTTCACTGTGCAATTTCTGCACAATGGAGTTTTCCGGTGAATTGCCTCTTTAATTCCTACTAATTTTGTAGTAGTATAGCAACAGACCAAAACAGGAGGATCGCATGAACGTAACAACCAAAGGGCGCTATGCGCTGCGGGTGATGCTGGATCTGGCACAGCACCGGGAGGAGGGCTTTGTCTCTCTCAAGACCGTGGCGGAGCGGCAGGGCATTTCGATGAAATATCTCGAGATGATCGTGGGCTGCCTGAAAAAGGCGGAGCTGCTGGACAGTACCCGCGGCAAGGAGGGCGGCTACCGTCTGAACCGCGAGAGCGCGGACTATACCGCGGGTGAGATCCTGCGCTCGATTGAGGATAACCTTGCGCCGGTGGCCTGCATCCGGGACGGCGTCGTACAGTGCGACCATGCCGACGCCTGCATGACCCTTCCCATGTGGAAGGAGCTGGACGAGATCACCAACAGCTATTTAGACAGCATCACGCTGGAGGACCTGCTGTTGGGAGAAAAGTGGAAAGAGTAAATAGTGACCAGTGGTCAGTGGCCAGTGGTCAGAAAGGATGAACCAATATGTTTGTATACGCCGATAACGCGGCGACCACCAGCGTCTCGAAGACCGCGCTGGACGCCATGCTGCCCTATCTGACGGAAAACTACGGCAACCCCTCCAGCCTCTACGCCTTCGGGCAGAAGGCAGCCGAGGCTTTGCAGGAGGCGCGGGAGACGGTCGCGAAGTGTATCAACGCCGATCCCCGTGAAATCTATTTTACCTCCGGCGGCTCCGAGGCCGACAACCAGGCCATCGTCTCCGCGGCGAGGCTGGGCGCACGCAAGGGAAAAAAGCACCTGATCTCCACGCAGTTTGAGCATCATGCGGTGCTGCACACGCTCTCAAAGCTGGAAAAAGAGGGCTTTGAGGTCACGCTGCTCGACCCCCACGCCGACGGTGTGATCCGCGTCGAGGACGTGGCGGCCGCCATCCGCCCGGACACCGCGCTCGTGACGGTGATGTTTGCCAACAACGAGATCGGCACCGTGCAGCCCATTGCCGGGATCGGCGCGCTCTGCCGCGAAAAGGGCATCCCCTTCCACACCGACGCGGTGCAGGCCGCGGGGCATATGCCCATCGACGTGAAGGCCATGAACATCGACATGCTGGCGCTCTCCGGTCACAAGTTCCACGCGCCCAAGGGCGTGGGCGTTCTCTACGCCCGGCGCGGCATGGTGCTCACCAACATCATCGAGGGCGGCGCGCAGGAGCGCGGCAAGCGCGCCGGCACCGAGAACGTGGCGGGCATCGTGGCGCTTGCAGCGGCGCTGAAGGAGAGCTGCGAGCACATGGAGGAGAACACCGCGAAGATCATCCCCATGCGCGACAAGCTCTTTGCGGAGCTTTCCAAAATCCCCCACAGCAAGATCAACGGCAGCCTCGAGCACCATGTCCCGGGCACGGTGAACATGTGCTTTGAGGGCATTGAGGGCGAGAGCCTGCTGCTGATGCTGGACGACGAGGGCATCTGCGCCTCCTCCGGCAGCGCCTGCACCTCCGGCTCGCTCGACCCGAGCCATGTACTGCTCTCGATCGGGCTTCCGCATGAGGTGGCTCACGGCTCGCTGCGGCTCTCCATCGGGGAATACAACAGCATGGAGGAGATCGACCACATCATCGAGGCCGTGCCCAAGATCGTAAGCTATCTGCGCAACATGTCCCCCGTGTGGGACGAGCTGCAGAAGGGTCAGCGCCCGCATCTGATTTAGTTTTCAGTTTTGTAACGATTCAGTCCCGTTCCGGGACTAAATCGTTAGAGGGGATGCACCCCGCTGCGCGCACTCGCGGCGGGGGAACGCTCGCACACTTGCGGGG
>CAJOCV010000116.1:10337-14282 GCA_905233785.1 uncultured Oscillospiraceae bacterium | reverse complement strand
TCAGTTTTCAGAAAAAGGAGAAGAAATCATGGCTTTATACAGTGAAAAAGTAATGGATCATTTCCGCAATCCCCGCAACGTCGGCCAGATCGAGGACGCGGACGGCATCGGTGAGGTCGGCAACGCCAAATGCGGCGACATCATGCGTATGTATATCAAGGTGGATGAGAACGAGACGATCACCGACATCAAGTTCAACACCTTCGGCTGCGGCTCCGCCATCGCCACAAGCTCCATGGCCACCGAGATGATCAAGGGCAAGACCATCAGCGAGGCGCTGGAGCTGTCGAACAAGGCCGTCGTGGAGGCGCTGGACGGGCTGCCCACGCACAAGATCCACTGCAGCGTGCTCGCCGAGCAGGCTGTGCGCGCCGCCGTCAAGGACTACTACGACAAGAAGGGCATCGCCTACAACCCCGAGGACTTCCGGGAGATGGACGACGAAGAACTGCACGAGCACTGCGGACTGTGACCGACACGCAAAACTCAAAACTATGGGGCTGTGAAAAAACGAAGTTTTTTCACAGCCCCTTCTTATTCGAAGTAGTCATTCGCCGCCTGGTTGTATAAATACAGGGCTTTGGCGAGATTGATCATGTCGGTATCCTGACTCCTCTGCAGGATCTGATAAGCATAGCTCATGGGACTGTAGCGGAAGGAATAGCTCTCGCTGCCGCAAGCTACAAGATAGGCATGCTCCGTGTCCAGATCCTTTGCCGCAATGTTCGGCAGCGCCACATAGTAGCGGTTCTGGGAACTCAGCACCGGGCTCATGCCCCCTCCGTCAACGGTAAAGCTGTAATTGCTCACGTTCTGCCCGTCCGCGAGGGTGAAATATTGGCGCAGGGCGTTATCGGACTTGAACATGACAGAGGCGCTGTGCAGCGTAATGCCGGAGGGCTTGCCGGACAGATACTGCGGCGCAAAGCCGGCAAGTTGGCCGGCGCTCACCGCGGCGACCGCGGGCGCGATTGCGAGCCCCTCGGCCTTGTATTTAAAATAAATCTGCGCGGCGGTGCCGTAGTCGGCAGCGGCTTTGGCGAGGGCAACCATTTTCGGATTGCTGCTGGTCTGCTGCGCCTTCTCCAGATAGTCCATGACCGAGGTCGTGTAGCCCGCCGCTGTGATGTCCCGCTCCGCAAGGCAGAGAGGCGCGGCCGTTCCGACGCCGGTATAGAGGCGCAGCGTGGCAGCCTCCCGCATCTCCTTTGCGACCACGGGCAGGCTGAAGATGCGGTACTCGCCGTTTGTGCGGGCTTGCGAAAGGGGGATTTTGGTCTCCGTCCCCTTGGCTGTGATCGTCACATAGGCGCCCGTGTCGTTCAGGAGCGCGGACGAAAGCCGCAGATAAAAATTCAGCTTCAGCTCACCCTTGAAGGTGACGGTATTGGCCGAAACAAAGGAGGCGTTCTCCGGCACAGAAGGCGTGGGCGTATACGCGGCGGAGCTGAGCGTAAGCTCCCCTTCGGAGAAGACGGCCGTGGTTTTGTCATCGTAATAATAACTCAGGCTTCTGCTGCCCGCGCGGAAGACATAGCCTTTTTTCACGCTTCCGCTCTCGCAGCCCGCGAGGAAGAGCAGCTCCGGCGCGCCGGCCGCGCCGTCGTCACAATTGGTAATGTCCGCCAAATAGACGCCGCCGTCCTCCATGCGCACGAGATTCCACATATGGCTGCCCGCGCCGGTGCCGCCGCTCATAACGCCGGTCACACTGTAGGCTGTGACATCGCCCTGAAAGCTCGTTTGGTCGCAGAGATACTGGAAGGCTTTGGCATAGCCCTCGCAGACCACGTTGGTACTCGGATCATTGTCAAAAACGGAGATGAGCTGCCAGGGGTCGCCGTAAGCGGCGGAGTCGCTGAGCGCCGCGCTGTCATAACTGACAGCGGCGCAGATGGCATTTTTATAGCCCTTAAGCTTTTCCAGATCACTCGCGCCGCTCAGCTGCGCGACGATCTGCCCGGCGTTTGCCACCGCCGCGTTGACGCGCGCGCCGTAGCTGCCGTTCACGCCGCACAGATAGCTCTTGCCGCCCACGTTCACGCTGTTGCCGTCGGCATAGCTTTGAATCACAGCAAAGGTGAAGGTCATACTGCCGGTGACGCGGATGGTTGTGGTGTTTCCCGCGAAGCTGTACGACTCGAGCGCGGTACCCACGGTCTTGTCATACCAATAGAGCTCATAGGGGCAGGCGCTTTGCAGGCAGCTTACCACAGCGCGCAGCGTAAAGCCCACCCGGGCGTTTACCGCCGCCATGGCTTCCTGTGAGAAGGTTGACCCTGTCACCAGGCTCTCCAGCCCCAGCTCCGCCGCCGTCCAGGAGGTCTTCTCCAGCCCCAGCTCCGTCACCGGGATCACAAAGCGCGTGGAGCCGCGCTCTCCGTTTGCCACGGCGGCGATTTGGTTTTTCAGCTTCTCATACACCGTGCGGTTGACGCCGGTGAGGGAAGCCGCCGGATCGCGCGCGGCGCGCAGCAGCATACGGGGGCGGGAATGAAGCGCGTTCAGCTTCTGCTCGGCAAAGGCGTTTAAGAGCGCCCGCTCCTCATTTTCCCCGCCGGGAGCAAAGACCTCAACCGGCTGCTCGGCCAAAAGCTCTTCGGTCTCATCGAGCTGCTCAGCTTCGTCATCCGGCTCCGCGAGGCGCTCGCTCCTCTCCGCTTCCCCGACGTTCTCCGGCGCTTGCGTGCTTTCCGGCGCTTGCGTGCTTTCCGGCGCTTGCGTGCTTTCCGGCGCTTGCGTGCTTTCCGGCGCTTGCGTTGGCTCCGTCCACTGTTGCTCCGCAGGCTCCTCCCCGGCGGGCGGCTCCGCCGCTCGCGCCTCCGCCGGCAGCAGCGCCGCAAGCAACAGCAGCAGCGACAGCAGCAGCGACAGGTTCTTTTTCAATCTTTTCATCTATTTTTCACCTTATCCGCAGTCAAAGATACCATTGAAATTATATCACATCCGGCCGCTCTGTCAATCACGTTGAAGCAATTTGTCATATTTTTGTTACCGGTTGGCTCTGACAAAATCCTCTCGCATCCCATGGTAGCATGGAGTCATGCAAGTGATCTATCTGGATTCTCTGTTTCTGCTCAACGTACTGGCGGATTATCTGCTTTGTCTGACGGCCGGGCGGCTCTGCGGGCTGGTGCTGCGCAGAGGGCGCTATCTTCTGGCGGCGCTCTTCGGCGGTCTGTACGCGGCTGCCGTCTGGCTGCCGGGGCTGGAGCTTCTGGGGCTTCCCGCGGCAAGACTGGGCTCCGGAATCCTCATCGGATTGATCGCCTTTTCCGGTGAGCGCGAGCCGGTCAAGTGCACGCTGGTGCTGCTGCTCGTTGCGGCAGCCTTCGGCGGGGCGCTCTGGGCGGTGTCCCTTTCCGGCGGCGGAGCCGTCACGCTCTCGCTGCAAACGCTGGGGATTGGCTTTGGCATCTGCTTTTCGCTGCTGTCACTGCTGCTGCGCGCGAAAAAGCTTCTGACCGAGCGAAAGCGTGTGCGTGTCCGTGTCCGCTTTCTCGGGCGGGAAACGGAGTTTTACGCCCTGGTGGACACAGGCAACAGCCTCTCTGATCCCGTGACCGGGCGAAGGGTGCTGATTGCAAGCCCTCACGCGCTGCGCCCTCTTTTCGGGGAGCACAGCGCCCTCTTTGAGACGCTTTCCCCTGTGCAGCTGCTGGAGGCGCTGGGGCAGACGGCGCTTGCCGGGCGCTTTCGTCTGCTGCCCTTTACCAATCTGAGCGGCAGCGGGCTGCTGCCGGTGTTCAAGGCGGACGGACTGCAGCTTGACGGAAGGGAGAGCGCAGAGCTCCTGCTTGCCGTTTCCCCGAACGCCGCCGGGGACGGCTTCGAGGGAATCCTGTAAAGGCAACACCGCACAATACGCCTGCGGCATCTTCCGGAAAAACCGCGCCCTGATTTCGTCACTTTTTCTTGCAATACACAAAGTATTCCTGCTCAATG
>CAJOCV010000116.1:0-10208 GCA_905233785.1 uncultured Oscillospiraceae bacterium | reverse complement strand
CAGCTTCTGCGCATTCTTGGCATCCAACCTCCCTCGGTCTTTTACATCGGCGGCAGCGACACGCTGCCGCCTCCCCTGCCCCGCGCGGAAGAGGACGCTGCGGTAGACGCTCTCGCCGCCGGTCGGGAGGATGCGCGAAAAAAGCTCATTGAGCACAACCTGCGCCTCGTGGTATTCATCGCCAAGCGCTTTGAAAACACCGGCATCAACATTGAAGATCTGATCTCCATCGGCACGATCGGGCTGATCAAAGCGGTAAACACCTTTCAGGCCGGAAAGAACATCAAACTCGCGACCTACGCCTCCCGCTGCATCGAAAACGAAATTTTGATGCACCTGCGGAAGGTTGGCTCCCAGCGCAGCGAGCTGAGCTTTGACGAGCCGCTCAACACCGACTGGGACGGAAACGAGCTGCTGCTGTCGGACATTCTCGGCACCGACGCGGACGAGGTCTCCCGCCCGCTGGAGGATGACGCGGAAATCTCCATGCTGATGACCGCCCTTGCCGCGCTCAGTGAGCGGGATCGGCAGATCATCCGTATGCGCTTCGGACTGCCCGACGGGCGGGAATACACACAAAAAGAGGTGGCTGACGCCATGGGGATCTCCCAAAGCTATATCAGCCGCCTCGAAAAGCGCATCATCGACCGCCTGCGCCGGGAAATGCTGCGGCAGATGCAGGTATGATTCCGTGGTCAGTTATTGTACAAGATTTACGACCCATTTGCCGCTTCTGACGAGGTAAAAGCCCAGGGCGACTTTGATGAGCGTAAGGCTCTCCACCACAATGTACATGGGCAAAATGGGCAGAGCGGTAAAGCGCGAGAGAATAAACGCCGCCGGGATCGACACGACCCAGGTAAAGACGCTGTCGAACACAAAGGTGATGAGCGTCTTGCCGCCCGAACGCAGGGTAAAGTAACAGGCGTTGGCGTACGCGTGAACCGGCATCAGCGCCGCGCCGACCAGCAAAAGCCGTACCGCGAGGCTCCGCACACCCTCGGTAGTATTGTAGAGCCGCGGCAGGAAGGGCGATACCAGCGCCATCAAGCCGCCGACCGCGACGCTCAGCGCGACGGAGAAGGCGATCAGCTTTCGATCGTCATCCCGCGCCTTCTGCAGCTCGCCCGCGCCCAGGAGCTGACCCACAAGGATGGCGATGGCGTTGCCCATGGCGAGAAAGGCGCAGAAGAAGAGGTTGGAGATCGTGGAGGAGATGTTGAAGGCCGAGACGACCTCCAGTCCGCGCAGGGAATAGCACTGGTTGAGCGTGGTCATGCCGCCCGACCAGAGAAATTCGTTCACCAGCAGCGGAAGCCCCATCACGGTGATCTGCCGAAAGAGCGGCAGCGGCACCCGCAGGGAGCGAAACGCGCCGATCACATAGGGGCAGCGATCCCGGTGCAGGTAGGGCCAGAGCATCACGATGCCGCATTCCACAAAGCGGGCCAGCACCGTGGCAATGGCCGCGCCCACCACGCCCATCGCGGGAAAGCCCAGCTTGCCGAAGATAAAAATGTAGTTGAAAACGAGATTCACAAACACCGCGACGACGCCGGCCTTCATCGGAAGCACGGTCTCCCCCGCCTCGCGCAGGGTGCTGGCATAGATCTGCCCGGCGGCAAAGGGAACGAGCTGCCAGAGCATGACCGCAAGATAGTCCCTGCCATAGCGCAGCGTTGCGGCGAGATCCAGCCCCTCCTCCCCTTCATGCAGGAAAAGGGAGATCAGCGCCTCCCCATGGCGCAGCAGCAGCGCGCCAAACAGCAGCACCGCCCCCGACGCGACAAAGAGCTTCACGCGCATCGTCTGGCGCACCCCCTCATCATCGCCCTTGCCGAAAAATTGGGCGCTGAAGATGCCCGGCCCCGCGAGGCCGCCGAAGATGCAGAGATTGAAGACGAAAAGAAGCTGGTTTACGATGGCGACGCCGGACATCGGCTCCGTGCCCACCTGTCCGACCATCACGTTATCCAGCAGGCTCACAAAGTTTGTAATCAGGTTTTGGATCAGGATCGGCACCAGCACCGCAAACAGCTTGCGATAAAAGGCGCGGTCTCCGATGTATTGTTTCATAAGCACTCAGAACAGATCCCAGCGGGGATTCAAATAGCCGTCGTTTTTCGAGATGCGCACGATCAGGCGATAGGCGATGAAAAACATCAGTGCGACGAAGACGACAAAGACCGTACTCATGCTTTCACTCTGCCTTGCCGCGATAAAATCATAGCATCCGTGCAGCAGCGCCGGCACCAGCACTGCCATTCTCCGGCATCGCTCCGCGCGGAGCGGATCTCCGGCAAGCTCCCGCCTTTTGGCCGCGCCGTACCAGGCGCCCATAAACACGCCAAAGCAGGCATGACCCGGCACGGCGGTCAGCGCTCGCGCAAACGCCGCACCCATTCCATAGCGCAGGACATACCCAATGTTCTCCCAGAGCGCGAAGCCCAGCGACACGCTGACCGCATAGACCACCGCGTCAAAAAGGCAGTTAAACTCCGGCGAACGCCAAGTGCGCTTTTTGAGCAGCAGGTATTTAAAGCCCTCCTCCGAGAAGGCTACGATCCCGAAGTACAGAATCACGTCATAGGGAAGCGCGCCTTCCGGATAAAACCGGGAAAGCGCGAGCTCGCCAAGCTGCTCGGCAAGGGCAGCCAACGTGGTAGAGACGATCCCCAGCAGCGCGAGGGACGCGATCAGTCCCACCGGCTCGCGCTCCAGACGGTCGGCGCGATACACCTTCACAAGCAGCCAGACCGCGGGCGCCACCGCGGCGATAACCAGAACGCTTTGCATCCTTTACGCCTCCAATCGAATCCGTTTGATCAACACGCCGGCAAGCAAGCCGATCACGATGCCCGCAAGGATACCGCTGAGCACCAGGAAAGGCAGATAATAGCGGAGCACATCCGTCTGCAGCAGCAGGCAGGCCATGGCGATCTGCCCCACATTGTGCAGGACGCCTCCTGACACGCTCACGGCGATCTCGGAAAAGAGTCCGGTTTTCTTGAGCGCGATCATCCCCGCAAGGCTCAGCACCGCGCCCGCAAGGCTGTAGAACAGGCTTGCGAAATTTCCGAAGAGCAGCGATACAAGAAATACGCGCAAAAGGGAAATCAGCGCCGCCTCTCTCCAACCGAGCTTGTAGAGCACAAACACCACCGCAATGTTGGCAAGCCCCATCTTCACGCCGGGAACCGCCACGAAGGCGGGAACCTGACTCTCCACAAAGGAGAGGATCATCGCGAGCGTCACGGCCAGACCCATGACCGCCACCTTTTTTGTTCTCATACCGCGCCCTCAGCTGAAAATGTCCACCCCACCGTCATCCCCGCCCTCCACGGTGACGATCAGCGCGTTCGGCAGACAGACGATCAGCTGCCCGTTTAAGTGTATTTTCCCCATGTGCACGCAGATTTTATCCGGGCAGCTCGCCTCGGAAAGCCAGGCGTAGCCGTTTTCGATCACGAGGGTGTTGCTGCCGCCGTTCAGGGAAAAGACGCCGTCTTTATTTAAAGGGTAGCGCCCGATCTCCTCGCCCTCTTTCAGCACAACGGCGCAGGCTCCCTCCTCCTTGTTTGCGCTGAAGGCGAAATAGAGTGTCCCCGCGACCAGCAGCAGGACAAGAATCAGCGCCGCGTCGCGCAAGATTGTATTCTTCTTCATATGGCTCCATTCCTGTTGAGAAAGTTTTGTGCGTAACGGGGCTGTGAAAAACGTCGTTTTTCACAGCCCCCGGTTTCCAAATACAGGCCAAACACCACGGGGATGTGAAAAAACTCTTTTCACATCCCCGTGATCCATGTAGTTTTCAGGGAAGCGCCGATGCAATCGGCAAGAGCAGATTCCGAGAAAACTTTTGTCCCGATGAAGGCGGTATTTCGCAGGAATCCTGTGTGTATTGCAAGAAAAAGTGACGAAATCAGGGCGCGGTTTTTCCGGAAGATGCCGCAGGCGTATTGTGCGGTGTTGCCTTAGCTCGCGGCCTTAAAGGTGACAGATATGGTCACGTCATAATCGGGCATAACGAAGCTGTTGTTGGTAACCGTGACGGCGTCGCTTCCGCCGGTCTTGGTGACGGAAATGCCATTGAGCACATAGCCCTTATCGGGGATGGGATAGATGGTGACCGTCTGACCCGGGTTGGCGGTGTTCACCGTGACGCCGCCTACCTGCATGATGTAGGTTCCGTTGGCGCCGGTGTGCATCGTGCGGCTGCCGGAGCCGGTATTGGTGTTTGTGTTTGTGCTCGTACCGCCGGCCGGAGGGCCGCTTGCGATCACACCGGGGGCGGGCAGGATCAGCACCTGACCCACATAGAGCTTGCTGAAATCGCGGATATTGTTGGTGTTTTTGATCCAGGTCTGGTTCTTGGCGAAGTCAACGCCCAGCTCCTTGCAGACCTTTGCCACCGTGTCGCCCTTCTTGAGGGTATAGGTGATGGTTTGCGTGGTGGTCTGTGTGCTCGTGCCCGTACCGGGGGTAAGCGTACCGCCGGTGACAGCCGTGCCGGACGGGACAGGGATATACACGATCTCCCCGACCTTGATGCTTGCCATGTTGGTCTTGTTGTTGACAATCTTCAGCAGCTGCTCATTCTTGCCGTACTCAATGCCATAGGTCTTGCATAGACCGACGACGGTATCGCCCTTGACGACCCGGTGCGCGACGACCTTGTAATACGAGCCGGAGGCGGGAGCCACGGTGCTGGGCAAAAGCAGAACCTGACCCACCTTGAGCTTGGCGTAATTGGTGATATTGTTAAGCTTGGTGATGGTCTCGGAATTCTGCTGGAAGCTGATACCGTAGCTGTTGCAGACCTTATACACCGTTTCACCGGAGCGCAGGGTGTGGGAGACGATGTAGGACGTCACCACATCGCCCGCACTCAGGTCGGGCAGTGCGTTCGGGTTCACCGCGGCGGTGGGCGCAGGGGTAGCCGTGGGCGCGGTGGGCGCAGTATACGTGAGGATCTTGCCGGGAGCGGGCAGAATCAGCTTCTTGCCCACGGGCAGCGTGGAATAGTTGGTGATGTTGTTGGTCTTGGTGATCCACAGGTAGTTCTTTTCAAAGTCGATGCCCAGATCCTTGCAGACCTTCCCTACGGTGTCGCCCTTCTTCAGCTCATAGGTGATGGTGTCGCCGTCGGCAAAGGCGGTGACGCTCACAAGGCTGCACGCGAGTGACATAACGAGAAGCAGGCTCAACAGGACCGGTAACAGTCTATTCTTCATAATACTTCCTCCCGGGACAGCTTTTGCCCCTTTTTTAATTGAAAACGGAAAGTTATCCCATCTTTCTGCAATTCATGCATGGTAGTCTAATTATAAAAGCTTGGTTTCCATAATGCAAGAGGGATTTTGAAATTTTAGTATTTTTCTTGCGCCGGCCCGGCGAGCCCGTGTCTCATGGGCGTTTCGTAAAAAATTTTGGCGCAGCGGCTGTGCGCTTTTCAGCTCTGTCTGCTTTTGCCTGCCGCGTAAAAGGCGTTTGCTTCAGGCAATACCGCATAATGCGGCAAGAGCAGATTCCGTTTCGCAGGAATACTTTGTGTATTGCAAGAAAAAGTGACGAAATCAGGGCGCGGTTTTTCCGGAAGATGCCGCAGGCGTATTGTGCGGTGTTGCCTTAACAGCGGCCGCGGTGTTTCGGCACGCTTTGGGGGCATACTAAACGTATAGGAGGTGAGAAAATGTCCAAAAAAAGGAATTCACAGGTGGTCAAACCCTCTGACAACCTGCGCTTAAACCCGGAAGCGCGCATCGCCCCGGCATTTGACGCCGTAAGCATCAAAAAATTCGAGGCGCCAAAGCCCGGAAAAATGGGCTTTCGCGTTCTGGATAACTGCGCCGAGGAGCACGAGATGTAAGCCTGATCCCCGTTAAAACAGGACGCGTATTACGGGCGGAAGCGTGCCATCCTGCGGCAGGCTTCTCGAGCAGGGCGCTCCCTGCTCGAGAAGCCTGCCTTGTCTGACGCAGCAGAGCAAATTGCCCCGCAGCGGTGGCCTCCGACACGCAAAACCTTTGTCCGTTTTCTGTCGGGTATCCGTATCACATGGCCGGCAAAAGGCATGAAACGAGCGCTTTCCGCACGCCGCAAAGCTGTGTCGGCGTGTATTGTCTCGGCGGTGCTTTTAATATTTTAAATACATGATTTGTATTTTACTTATTTTTTGCATTGTTTTTGATGCAAAATTAAAAATTCTCCGTCATTGTGACGCGATTTCCGGTTAATTCTTGTGCAGTTTGTTCGTTGACGGGCTGCTTGCTTCGATGATAGAATAGATTTGTGAAAAAAGCCGGGATTTTTGTGCTGTTTGCACAGACATGCGGGAGTGGCGACATGAAAAAAATGGTTGTTTTGATCGGAAATTACGGCAGCGGCAAGACGGAGCTGGCGCTGAACTTCGCCTTCAAGGCGGCGGAACGCGGCGAGCGCACGGAGCTGATCGACCTCGACATGGTCAACACCTTTTTCCGCCTCACCGAACGCGGGCGGCTTGCCCGTCTGCGGGAGATCCGCGTGGTCTCCCCGAACTACGCCTGCTCCGGCATTGAAAGTCTCTCCGTCCCGGCGGAGGTGCAGTCCGCCTTCGCGATGGACTGGGACACCGTCATCTTTGACGTGGGCGGCGACGCGGTCGGCTCCACGGCGCTGGGGCGCTACCACCAGGACTTCATGGAGCTGCCCGAGGGCTCGCTGGAGGTTCTGAACGTGGTGAACATCCGCCGTCCGCTGGCCGGGACGGTGGAGAAGATCCTGCGCCTGCAGGAGGAAATGCAGATCCACGGGCGCTTAAAGATCACCGGCATGATCAACAACACCAATCTCGCACAGATGACCACAGACGCCGAGCTGCGCGACGGCTACGAGATGATCCGCGAGGCGTCCGAGAAAACCGGCGTCCCCGTGGCCTACACCTCCGGCAAGCGGGAGCTGCTGGAGCGGTTTCTCGCCGAGGGGCACGATCCGCGCTTCATCGGCACGCCGCTGCCCATCGACACCTATATGCAGCGCGACTGGGACAGCTGGGTCAAGGGTCTCGGCGGCCCGAGCGAGCAGGTGCTGTTCACGTCAGCGGGAGGCTGAACGGCCGCGCCGCAGTTTTCAGTTTTCAGTTTTCAGTTTCAGAAAGAGCGCTCAAAGCAAAGCACCAAGTCGTAATAACCGTACAACATATAAGAAAAGAGGTAGAATCATGGCAAAGGTCACAGTTACCATCAACGAGCTTGTCTGCAAGGGCTGCGGGCTCTGCGTCCGGGCGTGTCCCAAGAGTGTGCTTGCCCTTTCCAGAACCAAGCTCAACGCCAAGGGTTACCACCCGGCGGAGGTCGTCGATCAGGAGGCGTGCATCGGCTGCGCGTCCTGCGCCCGCACCTGCCCGGACGTGGCGATCCGGATCGAGAGAGAATAAGGAGGAATACGAACATGGCACTGACTCTTATGAAGGGCAGCGAAGCGATCGCGGAGGCCGCCATTCGCGCAGGCGCCCGTTTCTTCTTCGGCTACCCGATCACCCCGCAGACTGAGATTCCCGAATATATGTCCGCCCGCATGCCCGAGGTCGGAGGCTGCTTCCTCCAGGCCGAGAGCGAGATCGCGGCGATCAATATGGTGTACGGCGCCGCCGGTACCGGCGCGCGCGTCATCACCTCCTCCTCCAGCCCCGGCGTGAGCCTCAAGCAGGAGGGCATTTCCTACTGCGCGGGCGCCCAGCTTCCCTGCGTGATCCTCAACGTCATGCGCGGCGGCCCCGGCCTCGGCAACATCCAGGCCTCCCAGGCCGACTACTTCCAGGGCGTCAAGGGCGGCGGCAACGGCGACTACCACCTGCTGACCTACGCCCCCTCCTCCGTGCAGGAGGCCATCGACATCATGATGTTCGCCTTCGAGAAGGCCGAAAAGTACCGCATGCCCGTCCTCTTCCTGGCCGACGGCATCATCGCCCAGATGATGGAGCCGGTGGAGATGCCCGAGATGGTGGACTACAAGGTCGATCCTGAGAAGAAGCCCTGGGCCTGCACCGGCTGGAAGCCCGGCGACGATCCCAAAAAGCGCGGCGTCATCAACTCCATCTATATCGACACCGAGTCCCTCTCCGTCCACAACGAGGAGCTGCAGGCGATCTATGCCGAGGCGAAGAAGAACGAGCAGCTCTGGGAATGCTACAAGACCGAGGACGCGGAGTTTATCATCACTGCCTTCGGCACCGTCGCCCGCGTGGTCAAGACCGCCGTGGACGAGCTGCGCGAGATGGGCGTAAAGGTCGGGCTCTTCCGCCCGATCTCCGTGTGGCCCTTCCCCTATGAGCCGCTGCGCGAAACCGTGCTGCGCGATTCCGTCAAGGCCGTGCTGGACGTGGAGGTCAACGAGGGTCAGATGCTCGAGGACGTGCGCCTCGCCATCGAGGGCGGCAAGCCTGTCGAGTTCTTCGGCCATCTGGGCAGCCAGTTCCCCACCACCGGTGAAATCAAGAGCAAGATCCTCGAAATGAAGGAGGGTAAGTAAATGTCTGTCGTATTTGAAAGAACCCAACTGCTGACCGATAAGCAGTTTCATTACTGCCCCGGCTGCAACCACGGCATCATTCACCGTCTGGTGGCGGAGAGCATCGACGAGCTCGTCAAAGAGGGCAAGCTCGAGGCCGGCAACGTCATGGGCGTAGCCCCTGTCGGCTGCTCTGTCTTTGCTTACGACTACTTCAACTGTGATATGTTTGAGGCCGCGCACGGCCGCGCCCCCGCCGTGGCCACCGGCGCCAAGCGCGCCAGACCCGGCACGCTGGTCTTTACCTATCAGGGCGACGGCGACCTGGCCTCCATCGGCACCGCCGAGATCGTCCACGCCGCCCACCGCGGCGAGAAGATCGCCACCATCTTCGTCAACAACGCCATCTACGGTATGACCGGCGGCCAGATGGCGCCCACCACGCTGGTGGGGCAGAAGACCACCACCTCCCCCTACGGCCGTGACGAGGCCTGGTGCGGCGCGCCGATCAAAATGTCCGAAATGCTCGCGGAGGTGCCCGGGGCGTATTACATCGAGCGCTGCGCAGTCAACAACAACGCCAACATCCTCAAAACCAAGAAGGCCATCAAAAAGGCCTTCCAGTACCAGCTTGAGGGGAAGGGCTTCTGCATGATCGAGGTTCTCTCCACCTGCCCCACCAACTGGGGTCTGAATCCCGTGGAGGCCATGAAGTGGCTGGAGGAGAACATGATCCCCTACTATCCCCTGGGCGTGAAGAAAGACAAGGGGGCTGAATAAGATGATGAAACAGTATGTGTTTGCCGGCTTCGGCGGCCAGGGTATGCTGCTGATCGGTAAATTCCTCGCCATGGCCAACATGCTCGACGGAAAGCATGTCTCGTGGCTCCCCTCCTACGGGCCGGAGATGCGCGGCGGCACCGCCAACTGCTCCGTCACCGTCTCCGACAACGAGATCGGCTCGCCGCTGGTGGACAACGCCGACGTACTGATCGCCATGAACCTGCCCTCCCTGGATAAGTTTGAGCGCACGGTCAAGCCCGGCGGTCTGATCGTCGTCAACTCCTCCATCATCGACCGCAAGGTCGAGCGGGACGATGTGCGCGTGGTCTACTGCGACGCAAACCGCATCGCCGAATCCGTCAAGAACCCCAAAGGCGCAAACGTCGCGATCCTGGGCGCCATGATGGGCGCCGACCCCGACGCGGTGGATACCGAGAAGATGATCGAGGCCATCCGCATTGAGCTCGGTGAGCGCAAGCTGCGCTTCCTGGAGGGCAACAAGGCCGCGCTCGCCGCCGGCATGGAGCTTGCCCGGGCGTAGTTTGTTGTCCGCGCGCAGATCGTATCCCACGATTCCGCAATATGACCCAGCAGTCGAGCAGGAGAGGCCGAAGAAGTCCCGACCTCTCCTGCCGCCGCGCGTACCGTTCGGTACGCGGCGCTTTCACCGCATAAACGCAGAGACTCGTACCGCCCAAGGATACCGCAGTATCCGGCCTGTACGAGTCTTTTGCTGCATATGGCGTAACTATTCAGTCCCCTTTGAGGGGACTGAATCGTTAGGGGCACTTGCGCTCATCGCACGAGACGCTTGCGGGAGACGCGCCTCGTTTGGTCGGCGCAAGACCTCGCAAAGCTCGGTTTATGGTGTTTTTGCCGAGGCAAAGCCCCGTCAAAAACGGATTTCAATCTGTTTTTCGCCATCCGAGGCGAAA
>CAJOCV010000115.1 GCA_905233785.1 uncultured Oscillospiraceae bacterium | reverse complement strand
GCCCTTCACGATGGTCCAGGCGTGCACATCGTCCTCGCCCGCGGTCAGGAAGGAAATGTAGCCCAGCAGATTGTATGAGGTACGGATCAGGCGGTCAAGGCCGGTCTCGGTCAGGCCGAGATCTTGCATGAAAAGCTGTGCGTCCTCGGGGTCCATGTCCGCGATGTCCTCTTCAAACTTCGCCGCCACGGGCAGCACTGCCGCGCCGTGCTTCGCCGCGTACTCGCTCAGCGCCTTGAAGTTTGCGTTTTCGGAGACATGGCTCATGCCCTCCTCGTCAAGGTTTGCCGCGTAGATCACGGGCTTTACAGTCAGAAGACCGCCGTCTGTGAGGATGTCCTGGTCGTCCTCGGTAAACTCAAAGTCGCGGGCGGGCTTTTCCTCGGTGAGATGTGCGAGCAGCGCCTGGCACATTTCACATTCACGCTTATACTTCTTGTCGCCGCCCTTGGCGTTCTTCTTCGCGCGCTCCAGTCTGCGCTCCACGATCTCGATGTCCGCGAGAATGAGCTCCAGCTCAAAGCTCTCCGCGTCACGCACCGCGTCGGCGCTCTCAAGGAAAACATCCTCATTGTCGAAGCATCTTACGACCTCGACCAGCGCGTCCACCTGGCGGATGGCTTGAAAGACCTCGTTGCCCTTGCCGCCGCCGCTCACGCCCGGCACATCCACAAAGTCGATGGTGGCGGGGGAATACTTCTTGGGGTGATAGTATTCCGCCAGCCAGTCAAGCCGCTCGTCCGGCACCTTCGCGGCGCCGATATTGGGTCTTGCGGAGGCGTTGGAATAGCTGCTGGTCTCGGCTCTCGAGCCGGTGAGGGCGTTAAAAAGCGTCGTCTTACCCACATTGGGCAGACCTACAATGCCAAGTTTCATATATCGTAATCTCCTTTTCGGGTGTATGTTCCAAGAAATTAAGTAACGATTCAGTCCCGTTCCGGGACTAAATCGTTAGAGGGGATGCACCCCGCTGCGCGCACTCGCGGCGGGGGAACGCTCGAAAAACAGATTTGATTTTGTTTGCCGCCTTCCGAGGCGGCAAATCAGAGGGGAGTGCCCCTCTGAACTCCCCCAAAGCCACGCAAGACTGAATCGTTACGAAATTAATTATAGCAGAATCCGCGTGACTTTCAAGCCCCGGCGGCGCATTTTCGCAGGCAGTCCTGCAGCTCGGCAAAGCCGCCGTGCCGCCAGCGATCAATGTCCTCGTTTCTGCGGTTAATCAGGCAGTCGGTGAGCAGGAAGGTCTGCATACCCAGGGTTTCCGCGATCATGTCCTCACCCACGTCATTGCCCACCATGAGGCAGTCGCGCGCGTCCAGGCCGCACTTTGTCAGTATCTCCCGGTAATACGCGGGATTCGGCTTGCAGGTGCTGCTGTTTTCATAGGTGGTGTAAAGCTCAAACTCCTCCGGCGAAAGACCCGCCCAGCGGATGCGGCTCTCGGTGGCGACGCTGGGAAAGAGCGGATTGGTCGCAAGGATCACGCGGCAGCCCATGCTCTTGGCAAGCCGCACGGTCTCCGCCGCCCGGGGATTGAAGCCGCAGAGGCTTTTCGCCTGTTGGAATTCTTTCGCGTAGAATTCCTCAAACACCGGGATATGCGCCCGCGCCGTCTCGCCGTAAACGCCAAGGAACACGCGCCAAAACGCCTCCTCGTTGCGGCAGGAGCCGTCATTCTGCACCATGGCCTTCGTCCCCGCCCAAACGCTCTGAATCAGCTTGTGCGGCTCATAGCCGTAAGGCGCCATCTTGCCGGCAAGCAGGCCGAAATAGCCCTCTACAAAGGCGTCCTGATCCATGGGCAGCAGGGTGCCGTCCAAGTCGAAAAACACTGCTTCAAACATCAGCTCTTCCTTTCTCTCTCCAAATTTCTTCGTCCGAGCCCACAGCGCCGCTTCCAAACGGCGAAGCGCGATCTCGCCGCTGCCGCTCAGCATCCGCCGTTCTCAAGTTTCCCCGATGACAAAAAGGGCAATACCGCAGTATGCGGCAAGAGCAGATTCCGAGAAAAACTCATTGAGCAGGAATACTTTGTGTATTGCAAGAAAAAGTGACGAAATCAGGGCGCGGTTTTTCCGGAAGATGCCGCAGGCGTATTGTGCGGTGTTGCCCTTGGGAAACGCGAGGGATTCTGCCAAAAACCTGCTTCCTCGGAACGGGCATTTTCCCGGAAGCTGCTATCGCCGATCGCATCAGCGCTTCCGCAGAAAACCGAGAGTTGACAGGCGCAATTCCTTTCGATATACTTTCAGTAGCGCAGATTCCATCGCCAAGAGCGGATTCCAGGAAAAATGCGTTCTGAAGCTGCCGCGGCGATTGATTCAGCATTTCCCTATTCTAAACTATTTTTTCGGCTATATCAACAACTTTATCACTTACATACCATTCACATTCAGGAGGTTGCTTATGAAAAAGCGTGAATTCTGGTTTGTGGTGGGCAGTCAGTTCCTGTACGGTCCGGAGGTTCTGGAGACCGTTGCGGCGCGTGCCGAGAAGATGGCGGCAGCGCTGTCCGAGGTGCTTCCCTATCCTCTGGTGTATAAGGTGACAGCCAAGACCAACAAGGAGATTGCGGATGTGGTCAAGGAGGCCAATTACCGCGATGAGTGCGCCGGTATTGTGACCTGGTGCCACACCTTCTCCCCCAGCAAGATGTGGATCAACGGCCTGGCTTCCCTGCAGAAGCCCTACTGTCATCTTGCCACCCAGTACAACAAGGAGATTCCCAACGACGAGATCGACATGGACTTCATGAACCTGAATCAGGCCGCGCACGGCGACCGGGAGCATGGTTTCATCGCCGCCCGGCTCCGTCTGCCCCGCAAGGTCATCGCCGGTTACTGGCAGGATGAAAAGGTGCACAAACGTCTGGCCGACTGGATGAAGGCCGCGGTGGGTGTCGCTGTCAGCAAGGAAATGAAGGTCATGCGCTTCGGCGACAACATGCGCGAGGTCGCCGTCACCGAGGGCGACAAGGTGGAGGTGCAGACAAAGCTCGGCTGGCAGGTGAACACCTGGGCGGTGGGCGATCTTGTGAAGGAGATGGGCAAAGTCTCCGAAGCGGAGATCGACGCGCTGGTGGCCGAGTATGAGACCGCCTATGATGTGGCTACGGACAACACCGCCGCCATCCGCTACCAGGCGAAGGAAGAGATCGCCATGAAGAAGATGCTCGACCGCGAGGGCTGCAGGGCTTTCACGAACACCTTCCAGGATCTCTACGGCATGGAGCAGCTTCCGGGGCTGGCTTCCCAGCATCTGATGGCGCAGGGCTACGGCTACGGCGGCGAGGGCGACTGGAAAGTGTCCGCCATGACCGCCATCCTCAAGGCCATGGGCGAGGGCGGCAACGGCGCCTCCGGCTTTATGGAGGACTATACCTATCATCTCGTTGAGGGGCAGGAGTACTCCCTGGGCGCGCACATGCTGGAGGTCTGCCCGTCTCTTGCCGCAGGCAAGCCCCGCATCGAGACCCATCACCTGGGCATCGGCATGAACGAAAAGGATCCCGCCCGCCTGGTGTTTGAGGGCAAGGCCGGAAAGGGCATTGTGGTTTCCCTGATCGACATGGGCGGCAGACTGCGCCTCATCGTACAGGATATTGAGGCCGTAAAGCCCATCCTGCCCATGCCGAATCTGCCGGTAGCCCGCGTCATGTGGCGCGCGCTGCCGGACTTGACGACAGGCGTGGAATGTTGGATAATAGCAGGCGGCGCGCACCACACGGTGCTCTCTTACGACGTAACCGCTGAGCAGATGCGCGACTGGGCGCGGATGATGGACATCGAATTTGTGCACATCGGCGCGGATACGACGCCCGAGAAGCTGGAAGAGGAACTGCTGGTAAAGGATCTGGTGTGGAAGTTAAAATGATGGATTTGACAAAAACTGTACTGGGCATTGAATTCGGCTCGACCCGCATCAAGGCCGTGCTCATTGACGAGCATCACCTCCCCATCGCGCAGGGAGACTTCGAGTGGGAAAACCAGCTCGTAGACGGCGTGTGGACATACGCGATGGACATGGTACATACGGGTTTGCAGACCTGTTTTGCCAATCTGAAAGCCGAGGTCAAGGCGAAGTTCGGCATGGAGCTGACTACCGTCGGAGCCATCGGCGTGTCCGCCATGATGCACGGATACCTGCCTTTTGACAAGGACGGCAGGCAGCTCGCGGAATTTCGCACCTGGCGCAACACCATCACCGGCGAGGCCGCCGAAAAGCTCACCGCGCTCTTCGGCTTCAACATTCCCCAGCGCTGGAGCATCGCCCACCTGTATCAGGCGATCCTGAATCACGAGGAGCACGTCAAGGACATCGCCTTTCTCACCACCCTCGCCGGGTATATTCACTGGCAGCTTACCGGCGAGAAGCTCGTCGGGCTGGGCGAGGCCAGCGGCATTCTGCCCGTTGACAGTACGGCATTGGATTATGACGAGGGCATGGTACGCAAGTTCAACGCCCTCACCGGGCTCGATCTGCGCGGCATTCTGCCCCGCGCGGTTCCGGCGGGCGTCTGCGGCGGGTATCTGACGGAAGCTGGCGCAAGGCTCCTCGATCCCAGCGGCACGCTGCAGCCCGGCATTCCCGTCGCCCCCTGCGAGGGAGACGCGGGCACCGGCATGGTCGCCACCAACTCCGTCCGTCCCCGCACAGGCAACGTCTCGGCGGGCACCTCGGACTTTGCCATGATCGTCACCGAAAAGCCCCTGGGTGTCCACCGGGAGATCGACATGGTCACCACGCCCGACGGCGCGCCGGTCGCCATGGTGCACTGCAACAACTGTACGAGTGATATTAACGCCTGGGTCAAGCTCTTTGCTGAGTATTCTGAAATGATGGGAACGCCGGTCAATATGGGCGAGCTCTACACCAGGCTCTTTCAAAAGGCGCTGGAGGGGGAGAGTGACTGCGGCGGGCTTCTGAGCTTCAACTACTTTTCCGGCGAGGGCGTGACCGGACTGGATGAGGGGCGTCCGCTCTTCCTGCGCAGGCCGGACGCAAGGCTGAGCCTCGCAAACTTCATGCGCACCCATCTGCTCTCCGCGCTCGCAACGCTCAAAATCGGTCTGGATATTCTCACGCAGACAGAGCAGGTCGAAATTGACAAGCTCTACGGGCACGGCGGCTTTTTCAAGACCCCCGAGGTCGGTCAGCGGCTTCTTTCCGCGGCTGTCGGCGCTCCCGTTTCCGTGATGGAGACAGCCGGCGAGGGCGGCCCCTACGGTATGGCGCTGCTCGGCGCGTATATGCTCTGGAGGGACGAGGGCGAGAGTCTCGCGGACTATCTGGACCGCAAGGTGTTTGCCGGCGCGAAAGCCTCGACTCTGATGGCGGAGGAGAAGGATATTGTGGGCTTTGACCGCTTCCTCCGGCGCTATAAGGCGGCGCTGCCCGTAGAAAAGAAAGCGATTGAGGTGATTTGATGAGAACAGCAAAAGAACTGGAAAAGCTGGCGTACGAGGCGCGGCTTCTGATTCTGGAGGGGGTGCACTGCGCCAAGGCCGGGCACCCAGGCGGCTCCCTCTCCTGTGTGGACGCGCTCACCACTCTGTATTTTGACGAGATGCGCGTAAACCCCGAAAATCCCAAGGACGCAAAGCGCGACCGCTTTGTGCTCTCCAAGGGGCACTGCGCCCCGGCGCTCTACGCGGTGCTGGCGCTGCGCGGCTTCTTCCCGAAGGAGGACATTCGCCTGCTGCGCAGCATCAAGGGGCATATGTCCGGGCACCCGGACATGGTGAACGTCCCCGGCGTGGACATGTCCACCGGCTCGCTCGGGCAGGGCATTTCCGCCGCGGTGGGCATGGCGCTTGCCGGCAAATACAAGGGTGAGGACTACCGTACTTATGCCATACTCGGCGACGGCGAGATCGAGGAGGGGCAGTGCTGGGAGGCCTTCATGGCGGCCAGCAAGTGGAAGCTCGACAATCTCTGCGCGATGATCGACGTAAACGGTTTGCAGATCGACGGCAAGACCGCCGACGTGATGCCCTCCGAGCCGCTGGACAAAAAGCTGGAGGCCTTTGGCTGGCACGTCATCCCGGTACCCGGTCATGATTACGACGCAATCCGCGCGGCGCTGAAGGAGGCGCGTGAGACGAAGGGACAGCCCACCATGCTCCTTTTGCGCACGACAAAGGGCAAGGGCGTAAGCTACATGGAAAACAGCGCCGGCTGGCACGGCAAGGCACCGAACGACGAGCAGTACGAGGTCGCGGTGTCCGATCTGCGGGCGCATCTGGCAGAATTGGAGGCGTGAGCAATGGGTGAAAAGAAAGCGACAAGAGCGGCTTACGGCGAGGCGCTGGTAGAGCTGGCAGAAAAATACCCGAGGATGGTGGTGCTGGACGCCGATCTGACGCAGGCGACGATGACGAAGTTTTTTGCGGCGAAGTACCCCGAGCGCTTCTTCAACTGCGGCATTGCCGAGGCGAACATGACCGGCATCGCGGCGGGCTTATCCACCTGCGGGCTCATCCCCTTTGTCAACAGCTTCGCGATTTTCTCTGCGGGCAGAGCCTTTGAGCAGGTGCGCAATTCCGTGGCCTATCCGCATCTGAACGTGAAGATCGTGGGTAGTCATGGCGGCCCGAGCGTGGGTGAGGACGGCGCGACCCACCAGATGAATGAGGACATCGCTCTCATGCGCAGCCTCCCCGGCATGACAGTCGTCGTCCCCTGCGACGGAAACGAGATGAAGCAGGCTGTGGAGGCCATGCTCAACTACGAGGGTCCCTGCTATCTGCGGATGTGCCGCTATGCCACCGAAGGCGTGACCGATCTCATGCCCGACTACCGCTTTGAGCTGGGCAAGTCCGTCACTCTCCGCGAGGGGACGGACGCGACGGTGATTGCCTGCGGGATCATGGTTCCGATGGCGCTCAAGGCGGCAGAATGCCTCGCGGCGGAGGGAGTTCATGTACGGGTCATCGACATGCACACGGTCAAGCCCCTTGACGAGGCGGCGGTTTTAAAGGCAGCGAAGGAGACCGGCTGTATCGTCACCGTGGAGGAAGCCAGCATCGTCGGCGGTCTCGGCGGCGCGGTGGCGGAGTATGTGTCTGAGCATTACCCGGTGCCCGTTCTGCGTCACGGGGTTCCCGACGAATTCGGCCGCAGCGGCACCGCCGCCGCCGTTTTGGACTTTTTCGGCTTAAATCCCGAGGGCATTGCCGCGAAGGTACGCGAGGCAATCCGGCTGAAATAATCCTTTGAATCGAGTAGGAGGGGCTGAATAAGCCCCGACCTCTCACACCACCGTGCGTACCGTAGGGCGAGAGCGTGAGCCAGCCGGAAGCCGTCCGGTAGAGCGGATAGACGCGCGGCTCGTGACGATCCTTTTTTGCATCGGTTATCCATAAAAACCATTCATATTGACACAAGGAAGAGCCGTTTTCATTGCGCAAAACGGCTCTTCCTTTTTATTCTTCTACGACTCGTAACGATTTAGTCCCGGAACGGGACGGAATCGTTACAACTTTTGCTGGATCCCTCTGCTTACCACCGGTACTCAATTGGCATTTTGCGATGCGGTGCTTATCAACCGCCCGCGCGGAACCTTTAAGGCAATACCGCATAATGCGGCAAGAGCAGATTCCGATTTTTTGCAGGAATACTTTGTGTATTGCAAGAAAAAGTGACGAAATCAGGGCGCGGTTTTTCCGGAAGATGCCGCAGGCGTATTGTGCGGTGTTGCCTTAACATGTTGCATAGAAATCGGGCGAAGACCTTGGCTGTACGTCTTCGCCCGAAGTTTTTTACGGGATATTCGCTTGTACCACACGGGCGCTTCGTGCATTGTGCCCTTTATGGGGAAAGCGCCCCTGCGGTTATGCCGTGAAGATGCCGCGAATCCGCGGGCGGCTAACAGACGCCTCTACGAGTTCGGGGAATTCTCTTCACAGCCGCTGTTTCAATCAGACATGACCGATGGTCTCCCAGTCGGTCAGCCAAACCATATTGGTGATGGACCACAGACGGCGCTGGACGTAAGTATTATTCAGAATGCGGTAATACCACTTCGTCTCCTCGGCGCGGGTGGGCTCTTCGGAGGCGGCGCCGGGCGTTTCATCCGGTACACTGTTGAAGTCAGCGAAGGCCGTCGCAGAAATGCTCAGGCACATCACAAGCGCGAGGAGCAGACTGATGATTCTTTTCATATTCATTCTCCTTTGATAACGGGTATGTGCTTAAAATCCGGAGAATCCAGAAACTGGTCATCCAAACAGCAAACATATTCTCCGTCTATGTACAATTTGTATTCTCCATCCTTGTAGAGGATAAAGCTGTTTTCCGTATTGGTAACATCCGGCGTAATATCAACGGCCACGAAGCCGGGCGGCGCGTCAAGGATGTCCTGCTCGGCGGGAAATCCCGCCGGCTGCCAGATCACAAAGTACGACGCGAGAAACAGCGCGAGCAGCAGCGGGCGTCCCCAGCGCTGCAGCAGCTTGCCGTGCTTCGGTGCCGGCGCGAGCAGCGCCGCGAAGCGGAGCTCCATCTGTGTCTGACGGGCGATCATGGGGCTTGCCAAAATCGGCTCCTTTGTGCCGATATGCCTCCGCATCAGCGTCATCATGGTGCGCAGATAGCTCTCCTGACGAGCGAAATCCCCGCTTCCGACCACTCGATCGTCACACTGCAGCTCGATAAGAAGGCTGATATCCTCCTCCGACGTGCGCGCCAGCGGGTTCCACCAGAAGAGAGAGCGCATGAGACGGAAGATCAGCTTTTTCCACTCATCGTGCGAGCGGATATGCTGCGTTTCATGGCGAAAGATGTTGCGCCAATCCTCATCGCTCAGCGTGATCGCCGGCAGATAGATTGTGGGCATAAACAGTCCCTCGACGAAGGGGAGCGAGATTCCCGGCGAGACCTTGATACGGTAGCGCCCGGGGTATTCCGCGGCGATGCGCTCGACCCGTTCCTCCCGAACCGGGAGCATCCGCCGCATTTCCAGATGGAAGCGCAGTTGTGTTACAAGATCCCGTGTGGCAAAGAACAGCGCCCCCGCGCCCCAAGCCATGAGAATCAGCCGCCCAACGCTGACAGACCCCCACAGCGGCTCGGTGAAAGCGCGCTTCAGGACAGGAAGGAGCAGCAACGAGCGAAGCACCAGCGCCTGGTCCAGATCCAGCGGAATGATCATCCGAAGCGCGGCCAGCAGCGTCATAAAAAGGATCAGCCCCGAAACATACTTCGCGTGGATCAAGCCCTTGCGCCGCAGCAGCGTGATGGCAATCAAGCAGATGTTATAAATGACTGTCGAGACGATAACAGAGTAGATGCTTATGCCCATATTCGCTCAGCTCAATTCCTGTCTGCGTTTCTGCAAGAGCCGTTCCAGCTCGTCAATAATGTCCAGCGTGATGTCCGCCTGGTTGATCATTGCGGAAAAGATCAGTGGAAATTCCTTCAGGCTGGTCTGTGAGAACAGGTTTTCGTCGTAATACTCTGCAATGGAAACATTGGGTGCGTACAATCTTCCCCAGACTTTGCCGCTGCGAGCAAAGCCGTCCTCCACAATCGCCTCCTTTTTCAGCATCCCGTTGAGCAGGATGTGGATCGAGTTGTTCTTCCAGGTTTTTTCTGTGGACAGCGCGAGGATTTCCGCACGGGAAAGCGGGCGCTCTGCGCGCCACAGGACGTTCATGATTTCCAATTCGCTTTTTGTGAGTAACATAGAAGCCTCCTCTGCAGAAGGGGAACTATTATTGGTCTTAGTATATATGAAATTCGACATAAATGCAATAGTTTTTATAAAACTTTTCTGATTTTTTCCTCCTATCCGGGAAACGCTTGACAAATCCGAATAATAGAGTTATATATTTATGAGCAGCATTATCATTAATCATTATTTGTACTTTAGTTTTATTCTTTATTTTTACAAAGTTTCATTCAGACGGATTGCCACCGTCTGTTGAAATAGAGGAACAGGAAGAGCGGCGAAAAGGGGGCTGCTGTGTGATCGGCAGCAGACGCGTAGCTGCTGAAGCATGGCGGCTTTTCGCCCGCGCGGAAAATCGCGGAGGTGGTAGCAGGAAGGGCGGACAAGAGGATCTCTGCCGACTCTGTCGTGTGTAGGGGCGACCCTTGCGGTCGCCCGTGAACATGCTGCGGGGACGGCGGGCGACCGCGAGGGTCGCCCCTGCGAGCATAAAACCGCCGGGCGCCGGTCCGGCAAGCAATCCCAAAGTTTAGGAAAGGAAGGAACACAAATGAAGATCAAAAAGCTTTTGGCCTTCGCGCTGGTGCTGACGATGTGCCTGTCCCTGTTCCCGGTTTTCGCGGCCGCGGACGAGGGGACGCCGACCATCACGGCCTATGACGCGGCAAATGTCAACAAGGGCACCTACAGCACCATCGACGCCGCGGCCACGGCGGCGGGCGAGAATGGCAAGATCGTTCTCAGCGCGGGCACTTTTGCCTTTAACGGCAGACAGACCATTGCCGTAAACGGAATCACGCTGCAGGGCGCGGGCATGGATCAGACGTCCTTTATCACCAGCGGCAGCTATGCCGGCGGCTCCACCACGAACCGCAAGGCGCTGCTGACCATCGCGGCGAGCAACGTCACCGTGAGCGGTATCAGCTTTGACGGCGGCAACTATGGCAGAATGCTGGTACCCCAGTACAACAATGCGGAAACCGAGTTTTCTGTTGTGCGCGTCAACAGCGGCTCCGCCAGCTTTAGCAATGTGAGCATCGCGGGCTCCATGAGAACGCTTCTCACTGTTGGCACCAGCTCTTCCTCCGCCACTGTGACGGCGAGTAACTTCTACTGCGAGGGTCTGGGCAAAGCCATTCCCAACGCGACAAACTGGAATGTGTTCGCCGATGTGGATGTGGAAAACGGCTCGTTTACGATGACAAGCGGCGCGATCAACGCGTTCCTTCAGAAGGGCTCCAACGGGACGGTTTTGATTTCCGCGCCGTATCATTACAATCTGCAGAGAAGCTTCCTGGGTTACCCGATCGTAAATGTCACCACGACGACCAAGCACCTGGTCGATATGTATGAGTACCAGCTCAACGATCAGCCTGCGTCCTATGAGTCCAATATCAACGAGTTCCGGAAGGTTGTCCGCGAAAACATCGGCGCGGGCTCTACGATTGCAACGATGGTCAGCGACGTCTCCGCGCATTCTTCCGATTTCTCGCAGACTACGATCAGCGGCCTGATCGCCCTGCTCGAGGATGCGAAAAGCGGGGCAAAACCCAGCCAGGTCAATACGCTGAACGGATATATTACGACGCTGAGCGGTTTGCTGAGCGCTTGATAAGGAGGCTTCTATATGGGAAGAACAGGAAAATATGTCATCGGATTGCTGCTTGCGCTTGTTATGCTGTTCTCGCTCTCCGCGGTGGCTTCGGCGGATGGTGCACCTGATCTAAGCGGGCGTACGCCAATCGTCGTAACGGCGACATCCAATTATGGAGTTTATGGAACAATACTGACAAAAGGCAACGTTGGCGGCGAAGCTCCTCAGGGAGAGGATAATTGCTGGGCTCCAACCAAAAAGGGAGGCTCTTGGCCAGACAGCTACTATTTAAATGTAGCTTTGCATGGTTTGAAAAAAGACGATATTTTGAAAATCGAATTGCTTGATACTGAAAGCATTCCCGATGGTTATTCGCTTCATAAAAATCTATATTTTTATGTTGACTTTAATATTGAGGGAAACGAATGGTATTTTAGCTTTCCCGACCTGGTTTCGGATCCGGAGTGGGGTGAAGAAAATGTGATCCCTGGATTAGAAGATGAAGGTAGCTTACCGACGCTTAATCTCAACGTGAACCAAGTCAATGAGGAAGTTAACTTCAAAGCAAGGATTACTGTATATCGTCTTAACACAGAGCTATCACAGGAGCCTGCAAGTATCTCTGCTACAACAGACGGGAAAACTGAAACTTTTGATTCTGTAGAAGCGGCTATTGCTGACGATAATACAACGACTGCAACTACTTTTACGATTCCCGCCGACAAAACGCTTGGCGGTGTTGTTATTTCCTCGGGCAGCACGGTTACGGTATCAGAAGTTGCGAAAAGCGGCAATGTAACCGCGAAGGAAGTAAGCATCACAAAAGATGGTACCACCCAGAAGGCCTATGTGCTGACCGATGGAACAAACACGAGAGCGCTTCCAGACCCGGATATTAACATAGTACCTGGTGTCAGTGAAAAATGCTCTGCTTATATTAATGTTGCCGCGGCAATGGCGAAAGCCGTTTCCGAAAACAATATTTCGGTTTTGGATATTGCCAGTCAGTTCACAACGCTTTATCTCAAGAAAACGGCCGAAAGTAAAGAACAACCTGTGCCGGAAACGGTCAGCAGCAAAGTCGGCAATCGCAGCTTCGCTTATGAGGTACATCCCGAACTTTATATCAAGTATAACGTAAACGGCTCGCCGACAGGTGAGATCAGCTACACCGTCCCCAATACTGAGCTTGCCTCCGGGGCAAAATTCCCCGTCTCGCTCACCGGGCTTGATGAAAGCAAGACTTATACCGTCTACCACTACACGGCGGACGGCGAGTTGTTAGATACCTTTACAGAACAGAAGCCCGTAAATAGCACGATCACTGTTGAGCTCAATCGCTTCAGCTGGCTGCTAATAAGTGCGAATGACGGCACTGTCCCAACCGTGAGCAACAATAAAGCGGTAACTCCGTCTACCGCACCTACATGAACCTGCAGACTAACCTGTTCCTGAACTATCAGCTTTATCTTACCGGCGATACGAGCAGCACGGATTACGCACAGAACGGCAAGCTGCAGCTCAGCTATAACGGAAACAGCTACGAAATTGATTTGAACAGAGTTGGCGCTTACAGTGAGAGCGCTATGCGTATTGGTGTTGCGACCAACGGCTTCTACTGCGGGCGTCACTATGTAGAGGGCACCCCGTCATCCTGGTACTATGTGAGCTTTGGCGTGTTCCCGAACAAGATGGACGCGGCCTGCACGGTGAAGGTTCTCAAGGCCGACGGCAGCGAGACCCCGCTCTATCTGAATAAAAATGTCAACGCAAAAACTATTACCGATGCTGTGCTTGAGGAGTGCAGCGCTAATGTCTACTCTATCACAGTTAATGCTTTTGAGGACTCCCTGCTTGCTAGATACGATAGAGGCACAGCATATTATAAGCTGGCACAAGATGTCAAGGCGTATGGCGCTGCGGCAGCGGCTGTGTTTAACTAACTCCGAAGAAAGGAAAAAAACTGGAATGAAACAATATTTTGTAAAGCCTGAAGTTGCAATCATCTATTGCGGCAGCGATGTGCTGACGACAAGCAATCCTATCGACCTCGATGCTGATCCCGGTGCTCAGGGTCAAAACCCGCAGGGTTAATTTACAAAC
>CAJOCV010000114.1 GCA_905233785.1 uncultured Oscillospiraceae bacterium | reverse complement strand
GCGGATGTGCAGCCGCGGGGTATCAAACTCCATCGTGTCTCCTCTCATAGGCGGCTCTGTCCGGACGGATTTACGGTGAACGGACGAGCGATGCTCGTCCCTACGGCTTCACCCGGCGGATGCGCTTGCTGTCGCCGCCGCCGCCGGTGATGAGCGGCACCTTCTCCATGATGAGCGAGGAGGTGTCCAGCCCGTACCAGGTGACCTTTGAGCCGGCCAGGCGGCGGATCAGGTACTTGGTGTTGAGGATGCGCTCGTCCAGGGTCGAAAGCTCTGTCTTGGTGGTGACGGATTTGTGGATGATACAGAACTTGAAGGTGCCCACCGTGGAGGGGCCATAGATGGAGTACTTCTTGTCCTGGGGCGGCAGCTCGCCGCTCTCCTGCAGATCCTGCACGATCTGGCGCAGGTAGACGTTGATGCGCGGGGAGCACTGAAAGCCGAGATCGAGCTTGACGCGGAAGATAAAATCCGTCCCATAGGTCTCCACGCGGTAGTCCATGGTGTCCGGCTCGCTCAGGACGTTCACGCTCACAAACCAATAAGCCTGGGCGCGCTTCTGGTCCTTATCGAGGATGGAATAGAGAATGTCGCGGTCGATATACTCCGTGTCCGGGCTGCTGTCGAGATAGACGAGGTTATTTGCCAGCAGGGGCAGCGCCTCGTCATCGTGCAGCTTGCGCAGGTTCTCCACATAGTCGGCGAATTTGAGCTTGGTGCTGTACTGGTGCTCAAGCTGGGTGCCGCGGTACCAGACCACCATGATCGCAAGCAGCAGCAGCGTGAGGATCACGGTGACATAGCCGCCGTGGGCGAATTTTCCGAGGCTCGAGAGGAAGAATACCGCCTCCACCGCGCCGAAAATGAGCAGCAGCGCGTATCCGGCAAGCTTTTTGCCGCGGATTTTGCTGAGGTAGACCGAGATGAGCAGCGTCGTCATCAGCATCGTCACCGTGATGGCGAGGCCGTAGGCCGACTCCATGCGCGCGCCGGAGCGGAAATAGAGCACTACCATACTGCAGCCGATCCAGAGGATGGTGTTGACGGTGGAGATATAGAGCTGCCCCTTGGTCTGCGCAGGGTAGCGGATCTCGAGATGCGGCAGCAGATCGAGCAAAATCGCCTCGGAAACCAGCGTGTAGGAGCCGGTAATGAGCGCCTGGGAGGCGATGATCGCCGCCGCCGCGCCCAGCACGACCGCGAAGGGGCGCAGCCCGAGGGGGAGCATCAGAAAGAAGGGATTCAAGTCCTCCACCGCGTAGAGGGCGGCGTCGGCCTGGTTCCGGATGATCCAGGCGCCCTGACCGAGATAGTTGAGGATCAGGCAGAGCTTTACAAACGGCCAGCTGAAGTAGATGTTCTCCTTGCCGACATGCCCCATATCGGAGTAGAGCGCCTCCGCGCCGGTGGTGGCGAGAAAGACGCTGCCGAGAATCATAAAGCCCGCCTTGTTGTAGGGGCTTACCAGCACCTGCACGGCATAGATCGGGTTAAAGGCTCTGAGCACGGCGGGCAGCGCCCCGATGTGCAAAAGCCCCGTCACGCCGAGGAAGGAGAACCAGAGCAGCATCACAGGGCCGAAGGCCTTTCCGATGCGGCTGGTGCCGGCGTGCTGGATGGCAAACAGGACGGTGATGATCGCAAGGGTGATAAGCACGACCCTGGTCTGTCCTTCGCCGAGAAAGCGGCTCATGCGCTCGATGCTTCTGAGACCCTCCACCGCCGTGGTCACGGTGACTGCCGGGGTCAGCACGCCGTCGGCCAGCAGCGCCGCGCCGCCCAGCATCGCGGGCAGGATCAGCCATTTGCCGCAGTTTTTCACCAGCGCGTAGAGCGAGAAGATGCCGCCCTCGCCGTGGTTGTCAGCCTGCATGGCGATCAGTACATATTTGACTGTGGTCAGCAGCGTAATCGTCCAGATGACAAGCGACAGCGAGCCGATGATAAAGCTCTCGCTCACGTTCTGGAGGCCGCCGTTCCCCTCGAGGATGGACTTCATGACATACATCGGCGAGGTGCCAATATCGCCATAGACGATGCCGATGGTCACGAGGAACAGCCCGAAGCGAAATTTCTTTTTATCGTTCATAATTTCCGCTCTTTTCTGTTTTTGTGAAGAACGGAATAGACTATACCACAACTCCGAGTTATCTGCAACCAAATCATTACTTTATATTCGGCTTGTTTCCGATCAGAAATAACCAGCTATTTCGCTGTTGGGGAGGATACCAAGGGAAGGCGTGGGGAAGCTGAGAGCTTTGGCGTTTCCTCTATTCGCTCAAGCCCATAAAAAACAAGCGGGGATGCAAAAACAGCTGTTTTTTGCATCCCCTTTACGGAGCACAGCAAGGAGCGCTTCTTGCTATGCTCTGTTTTTAATAAACACCGTATATGCGAAAAGATCGACAACGCACAGAGCAAGAAAAATCCAGGGCCAGGAACTGACATAGATATATTGATTCGCATGGAGCATGAGAAGAACCGTCAAGGAAAACGGCGCTCCAAAGATTGCGGCTGCGCAGAAAATATCCGCCTTGTCTTGCATCACCAACTGAATAAGTGCCGCAAGAAATAAAACTGCACAAACCATTACGCCAACAATGATTCCAATCACTTCTCCCGACAGCAAATCACCCAGCCGTACCGTCTCTCCACCGGTAAAATCATTTATATAAGATAGAATTTTACGCGCTTGCGTAAGTATATCAAAAAAGGAATACCCGGACCGATCGGAGAAAAACTCAAGATAGCGAACCTGAAACCAGTGCATGAATAAACTAAGGAACGAAAGCACGGAAAGACAGCCAACCGCCAACTTTCCGCTGTCCCACGAACTCGCGGAGGATAAACGGATGGTTTGATCGGCTTCAAATTTTGTGCCGCACGAGGGACACGCTTTGCTGCCGTCCGCAAGCTCTTTTCCACATTTTGGGCAAAACATATTCTCCCATCTCCCAATATTATAATTGCACTTATATAGGTGCAAACATATTAAATCACCTGTTTACAATATTGTCAAGACTTTTTTGCTCTTATATGGGTGCAAGGAGATGCGTGCCATGAATGCTCAAGTTGAAAAACAGGTTGGTCAGAATATACGATTTCTCCGTGAACGGGAAAAAATGACGCAGGAGCAGTTGGCGGCAAAGCTGCAAATTGCCGGATGCGACGTGACGCGGAGCGCCGTTGCCAAGATTGAAGTTGGTCAGCGGCATCTCTATCCGGACGAGATCATTCAGATCAAGCAAATACTGAATGTTAGCTATGAGGAGATTTTTCGAATTTGATGGCCTTGCATCTTCTCCTGTCACATGCTACAATCTCCCCGGATACAGAAAGGAACATCAACATGAGCTTTCACTTTTTTGCCTACGTTTCCCGCATGCGCTACATCGGGCGCTGGAGCCTGATGCGAAACGCCCTGCCCGAAAACATTCAGGAGCACAGCCACATGGTCGCGGTGATCGCGCACGCGCTGGGCGTCATCCGGCGTGACGTGTACGGCGTCCCCTGTGACCCGAACGCCGCCGCGGCGGTTGCCCTCTACCACGACGCGAGCGAGATCCTGACCGGCGACCTGCCGACGCCCATCAAGTACCACAGCCGCAAGATCCGCGAGGCCTATCAGCGGGTGGAGAACCTCGCCTGCAGCAAGCTGCTCTCGACGCTGCCGGGAAAGCTCCGCCCCGCCTATGAGGATCTGCTGCTGGGCGAGAGCGCGAAGGAGCTGCACGATCTCGTGAAAGCCGCCGACAAGCTCTCGGCCTACATCAAGTGCGTGGAGGAGCGCAAGACCGGCAACAACGAGTTTTTCTCCGCCGAGAAGCAGACCCGCGCCGCGCTCGAGGAGAGCGACATGCCGGAGGTCAGGTATTTTCTGGAACACTTCATGCCGTCCTTTGAGCTGAATCTGGACGAGCTGGGAACGATCGAGGATTAAACCATGGAAAACAGCAAACTGGAACGCATCAACGAGCTGGCGCGCCTTGCCAGGGAGCGCGCCTTGACCGAAGAGGAGCTTCAAGAGCGCGACGTACTGCGTAAGGAGTACATCGCCGAATGGCGGCAGGGCGCCATCGCTGTGCTGGAGAACACCTATGTCGTCACGCCGGACGGAAAGAAGCACAAGCTGCAAAAAAGGAAATAGGGGCTGTGATTTTTCACATCCCCTACTTTCTATGCTTCAAGGCCATGAACAGCCCCGGCAGCGTTTTGCCCGCCCGGGCGACGGCGCGGAAGGTCGGGAGAATAAGGGCGGGCTTTCCCGTTTGCAGCACGGCGCACAGCGCCTTGACCGGAAGCCCCCCTGCGCAATCGCGGCAGCGGCGGCGAACCCGCTCGTCCCGCGCGATTTCACGCGCAAACGCAAGCTTTTGCGCCTTTGTCAGCGGGCAGGAGGGCGCGTAGAGCACCGTGAGACAGGAAAACACGCTCTTTGCGAACATATAGCGATAATCCCGCTCGTCCGTGACGCCGAGGGCACGGCACAGCGCCTCCAGCCGTCTGTCGATCTCCAGACAGACGGAAAATTTTTTGTCGTACCAGCTTGAAATCAGACTCTCGCCCTCGTGCATGAGATAATGATACAGGCAGTCGGGCAGCACGGCGACGGTCTTCGCCCGCTCAAGGCAATCAAAGACGAACAGCCGATCCTCGCCCCAGCGGTAGTCCGGGAAGCGGATACGCCCGGCGCGGATGGTCTCGGCCGAAAAGAGCTTGCCCCAGACCTGGTTTAAAAGATTCGCCTTGTAGAGCCTGCCCAGCGCCGCGCCCAGCGTCTCAGGCGTGAGGGTCTCAGCGGGCTCGCGGTAGTCCCGCCTCGTTCCGTCCTGCTCCACGATGGAAAAGCCGAAGATCACCAGCTCCGCGCCGTCCTCCGCCGCCGCGACCGCCTTCTCCGCCGCGTCGGGCAGCAGCTCGTCGTCCGCGTCGAGGAACATGACATAGCGCGTGTCCGCGTCCAGCGCGTCGAGCGCGAGGTTGCGCGCCTTCGCGGGGCCGCCGTTCGGAACCGTCAGGGGCGTGAGCCGCGCGTCCTCCGCCGCAAGGCGACGCAGGATCGCCGCCGTCTCGTCCGTGGAGCCGTCGTCCACCACCACAAGGCGCAGCTCGCGGTAGCTCTGGTTGAGTACGCTTCGCACCGAGCGCTCGATATATTTATCGGCGTTGCGGGCGGGCATGATCAGCGTCAGGGTGCTCATTTCTCCGCCTCCTCCCGGCTCGTGCGGTAGACTTCCGCCAAAAAATCGTGCATCGGCATCAGCTCCGCGTAAGCCTCCGCCAGAATCCGCGGCAGCTCTGGCGTGAGGATCACGCCGCCGAAGTCGCCGCGAAACTCCATCGTCACATACTTGCGGTTATACCAGCGGTTGAGCGCCTCGCCCCTGTCCCCCTTGGGGCGCTTATATTCCTCGCCCAGCAGCCGCAGACCGGGCAGCGCTTCCACGCCGCTCGCAAGGCGCTCGAAGCGGGCGGGATTGGCGTCGATGGCGCGGCGGTACTGCTCCATCAGCGCCGGGCGCCAGCTCCAGAAGCCGAGGCCGTAGGAATAGCCCGCCGCGCCGATCTCAAACCAGAAGCTGGGGCCTTCGTTCTTATCCTCGCTGAAGATCGAGAACCACAGGTGATCCTTATACGGCCCGCGCCCGAAAAGCCGCCGCGCGTCCCGGTAAATGCGGGAGACGTGCACATACAGTTCCCGATCCGGGAAGCGCTCTGACACGAGCCGCCAGGTCTCCTGCCCGAGCGCCTGGAAGGGCTGGTTGAGGCAGCGCTC
>CAJOCV010000113.1:6210-11871 GCA_905233785.1 uncultured Oscillospiraceae bacterium | reverse complement strand
ACGCAAAAAAACGCTCAGAAGGGAAATCTCCCTCTGTTGCTCGCTCTCATGTTGCCAAAAAACTTGTTCGTGTTATCTTCTCTCTTCTCTCCCGCAATGCCTCTTTTGTTGACTCTTTTGCTGCTTGACTTTTCATAGTTGGTCTACGCTGGTGAGTGGGCTATGTGCCTATTTTGCAACAGCCCCCATAAGAGCAGCGCAATTACTTGATCGCGACGATTCCGGCGCCGGTTTGCTCGTTGTAAGCGTCAACAGCACCGGCCTGCAGCGCGGCAACCAGAGCCTGGATCTCGCTGCGGCTTTCGTCGCCGCGGCGAACGGCAATAATGTTGGCATAGGTCTGGGCGGCGTCGCCGGAGGCGTCCTCAATGGCCAGCGCGTCGCTGGTCTTGAAGCCGGCGCCCAGAGCGTAGTTGTAATTGATGACGGCGACAGTGCCGGCGTCGGAGTTGGCAAGCAGGGAGGGAACGGCGTCAGCCTGCACGGCCTGCACGTTGTAGCCCTTGTTGTCCACGATGTCGAGCAGCGTCACGCCGGTGTCAACGGAAGCGCCCTCAGGAAGCTCCACAAGGCCTTCCTGCTGCAGCAGAAGCAGGGCGCGGGTCTGGTTGGAGTCGTCGTCGGGAACGATGATGGTCGCGCCCTCGGCAAGCTCCGCAAGATCGGTCACGCTCTGGCTGTAAATGCCGAAGGGCTCATAGTGGATGAGACCGGCGGAGACCAGATCGGTGCCGTTCTGGGCATTGAAGCTGTTGAGGTAGGGGGTGTGCTGGAAGTAGTTTGCGTCCAGGGTGCCGTCCTGCAGGGCGGTGTTGGGCAGAACGTAATCGTCATAGATCACGATGTCGAGCTCGATGCCCTGTTCGGCGAGCGCGGGCTTGACGATCTCCAGCAGCTCGGCGTGAGGCGTGGAGCTTGCGCCGACGGTGAGCTTGACATTCTCAACGGCGGGGGCGGCCTCCTCGGCGGCGGGCGTCTCGGCGGCGGCGGGAGCCTCGGTAGCGGCAGGGGCGGTGGAAGATCCGCAGGCCGCGAAGGTCAGAAGAACCAGAGCGGCGGTGAGTACGAGTGCGAGTGTCTTTTTCATTTTGTTTTCCTCCTGTTTACGTTTTACTGTCTTGCGCGTTTATCGGTGCGGTGCGCGATAGCGGTACCGACCTCCTGAATGATCTGAACGATCAAAACAGTCAGAAATACACAGATCCAGGTGATGTCCGCGTGGAAGCGCTGGTGGCCGTAGCTGATGGCGATCTGGCCGAGACCCGTGCCGCCAATGGTAGCGGCCATAGCGGAGTAACCGAGGATCGTGACCATGGAGATCACAGCGCCGAGGATCAGCGAGGGCTTCGCCTCCGGCAGCAGCACCTTGTAAATGATCTGGAAGTTGGTGGCGCCCATGGCCTGCGCCGCCTCGATGACGCCGGCGTCTACCTCCTTGACGGAGGATTCCACCATGCGCGCGATATAAGGCGCGGCAGCGATGACCAGCATGACGATCATGGCCTTGTTGCCGAGGGAGGTGCCCACGACAAACTTTGCCACCGGGAGCATCGCGACCATCAGGATGATGAAGGGGATGCTGCGGAAGAAGTTCACGACCACGCCCAGCAGCCGGTTGAACCAGGGGATCGGATGGATGCCGCCCTTGTCGGTCACGGTGAGAATGACGCCGAGGGGAAGCCCGATCACATAGGAGATCGCGGTGGAGATCACGGTCATATAGATCGTCTCCCAGACGCCGCGCTGGATGAGCCCCGCGTGCCAGAGCTTAAAAAACATTTCAGACAGCATGGCTTACACCTCCTCGCGCCATTCGACCGGGCTGTTTTTCAGCCAGACCAGGATCTTGTCGGCCTGCTTGGGATCTGAGGGCAGCTCGATAATCATGTGCCCGTAGATGATACCCTCGAACTCCTTCGTGTCGGCGAAGAGAATGTTGACCGGCGCCTGACATTCAAGCACCATGTTGGAAATCACCGGCTCGCGGGAGTAAGCGCCGTTGAAGGTCAGGCGGATCTTTCGGCCGTTTTTGGTGTCGAGCGCGGCACGATCCCGCGGAATAATGAGGTCGCGGGCGATCTGGGATTTGGGCGAGGTGAACACCTCGCTGACCTTGCCTTCCTCGGCGATACGGCTGTGGTCGATAACGGCCACGCGGTCGCAAATCTGGTCGATGACCTTCATCTCGTGGGTGATGACAATGATGGTCACGCCCATGTCGTGGTTGATTTGCCGCAGCAGGTCAAGGATGGCGCGGGTGGTGTTGGGGTCGAGGGCGGAGGTGGCCTCGTCGCAGAGGATATACTTCGGGTCGGTGGCGAGGGCGCGGGCGATGGCCACGCGCTGCTTCTGTCCGCCGGAGAGCTGGGAGGGGTAGGAGTCCGCGCGGTCGGCAAGACCGACGACGCCCAGCAGTTCCCTTGCCTTCGCCTCCGCCGTTTTGCGATCCACGCCGGATATTTCCAGCGGGAAGCAGACGTTGCGCAGCACATTGCGCTGCTCTAAGAGGTTGAAGCCCTGGAAAATCATGCCGATGGAGCGGCGCAGGAGCAGCAGCTCCTTCTTCGAAAGCTTCGTCAAATCGTGACCGTCCACCAGCACCTCGCCGGAGGTAGGCTGTTCCAGCAGGTTGATGCAGCGCACAAGCGTACTCTTGCCCGCGCCGGAGAGGCCGATGATGCCGAAAATCTCCCCGTCCCGGATGGTGAGGTTGATGTCCTCGAGCGCGTGGATCTCCTTGTCCGGCGCGGCGTAGGTTTTACACAGATGTTTCAGTTCGATCATGTTGGTGTCTGTCTTTCCGTTTATATGTTGTCGCGGGGGCGTAAAAAAGCCGGGAGGCGAGCTCGCTCGCTTCCCGGCCGGATGATCTTACATCATTCAAATGGCTTTGAAACTGGGCGAACCGCATTTTTGCGCGCACATCATCCTGCACATGCCGCACATGTACATCTCAGCCATCATCATCTTGCGCGTGACGTTAGCCATGAACGGTTCGCTCCTTTCTCGAAGGATGCGCTTACTATAAACCATTGCGAGCGCTTTGTCAATGTAAATTGCCAAAATCATGCATATAAATGAATACGCTCCCGGGATGGGAGCGTATTCTTGTGCAGATTTGCTATTACTGGAGCTTGTCCAGATACTCGACGATGCGGCCGACGGTGTAGAGCTGGGCGGCGTCCTCGTCGGAGATGGCGATGCCGAACTCGTCCTCAAGGGACATGATGAGCTCCACCACGTCCAGCGAGTCGGCGCCGAGATCGTCGATCAGGTTGGTGTCGAGCGTGATGGTCTCGGGATCGAGCTCAAACTGCTGAGCCAGCGCGGCTTTGACTTTCTCAAAATACATGTTGATTCCTCGTGAAAAGTGAAAAGTTATGGTGTCGCTTCGCGACGGATTATAATCCGTCCCCGCAGGGGACACCTTAACTATTCACTATTCGTTATTCACTATGACACGCGCCAGGGTTTTCTTTGCGATAAGTGTGGGCTCATGCCCATTCGCGGCTCTGGGGCTTGTTGGAAGCGGGGGCTTCGGGTTTTACATAGGACACGACGACACGGCGGTTCGGCTCCACGCCGGTGGAGCTCGTGGTGACGCCCTCGTAGTTTTGCAGCGCAGTGTGGATTACATGGCGCTCGTAGGAGTTCATGGGCTCAAGAGCCATGCTGCGTTTATACTTGATGGCTTTCTCCGCCATCTTTTCCGCGAGGCGAGCCAGGGATTCCTCGCGCTTGCTGCGGTAGTTCTCCGCGTCTACACTGATATGCAGGTGCTTGTCACTGCCGTGGTTGACAGTATAGTTGGTCAGGTGCTGAATGGCGTCCAGCGTCTCGCCCCGACGACCGATGATCGCGCCCATGCCATTGCCGGAGAGATTGACATTGATGCCGCCGTTTTCGCGGGGGCTGATGGCGATGTCGGCCTGAATGCCCATACGCTCCAGCAGCCCGGTGAGGAAGCTGCGAATCGCGGCATAGTCGGCGTCCTCCTCCGCGGCGGGAGCCTCAGCGGGCTTCTCGGCCTCAACGGGCTTCTCGATCCTGGCGGGCTTTTCCGCCTTGACGGGCTTTTCTGCCTTGGCGGGCTTTTCGGGCTTCACAGGAGCGGGGGCGGGCTTGACTTCATCGGGCAGCTCATAGCTTACGCGCACCACCGCAGGGGAAGCGCCGATGCCCAGGAAGCCGGTTCTGCCAAATTCCAGGATCTCCACAGAGACATCGTCCCGGTCGAGCCCTAACTCAGCCAGGGCGGCGGCAATCGCGTCGTCCGGC
Organism: uncultured Oscillospiraceae bacterium; assembly: GCA_905233785.1. Lineage (GTDB taxonomy): Bacteria > Bacillota > Clostridia > Oscillospirales > Oscillospiraceae > Limivicinus. Next base: position 7,593 of record CAJOCV010000113.1, on the reverse strand, counting down.
GTTTTGCCGGTCTTTTCCAGATATTTCTGCATCTTGTATTACTCCTTGTTTTCTTCGACGGCGCTCTCGACAGTCTCGAGAACCTCGTCCACGGTCTCGTCGATGGCGTCGGCGCCTTCGGATTCCGCCGCGGCGGCCAGCGTCGCAGCCTCGGCGGCATCGGGATTGGTGAAGCGGTCAGGCACATAGGCGCGGCCGCGGGCGTAGCGGCGGTTACCCACCTGGGAGGCGGGCTTTTCGTTCTCGGCAATGCCGAGACGCTCCCGACGCGCGGCGCGGTCGGCACGGTCGAGCGCGGCCTTGCGCTCGGCGGCCTTCTGCTTCTCCCCGGCCTGAAGCTTCTTCTTGCTGGTGTTGGTGTTGACCTCGGTCTTACCCTCGGCCTTGAGGCGCTCGGTTTCGGCGCGTTTGGCCTCCAGCTCGGCCTCACGGGCGCTGCGCAGCGCGGCGCGCTCGGCTTCCTCCACGGCGAGCTGCTTCATAAACACCTTGGTCAGAACATAGTCGCGAGCCATGCCGAAAACGCTGTTGGCGATCCAGTAGATGCCCATGGCGGCGGGCATGACAAAGCAGATCCAAATGGACATGAGCGGCATCATCAGGTTCATGCTGTTCATGGTGGCCTGGGTCTGGGCGTCCTGACCGGTGGAGGGGTTCATCTTGGTGCTCAGCTTCATGCTCGCCCAGGAGAGACCGGCGGAGATAAAGGGGATCAGGAACAGACCCAGCGCGGGCAGCCATACGGAGACCTGGCTCCAGTCGGTGTTCATGAAGAAGTTCCACTGGGGCTGGTCGCCGAGGTTGAGCCCCAAGAAGCTGAAATCGACGTTCAGGAGATTGGGGTCGAGCTTGTCCGCAAGCTCGGAGCTCACGAGCTGCCAGTTGTCATGGACGAGCTTGGTCAGCTCGATCTCATAGTAAGCGCTGGCGCGGCCGGTGGCCGCGGTGTAAAGTCCTTTTTCCACGAAGAAGTCCTGCAGCACGGTCACAAAGTCCTTGGCCACGAACATCATGCGGGTCAAAGGCTGGCGGACGACGCTGTACAGGGCGATCAGGATGGGAAAGGGGATGAGGGACCAGAGGCAGCCGGACATGGGGTTGACGCCCTCCTCACGGTAGAGCTTCTGCATCTCGGCGTTGAGCTTCTGGGGGTTGCCCTCGTGGCGCTTCTGCAGCTCCTGGATACGCGGCTGCAGACGGGTTTGGCGCATCATGCTCTTCTTGCTCTTGGCCATGAAGGGGGTCATGATGAGGTTGACGGCCAGGGCGAAGAAAATCAGCGCGACGCCATAGTTGCCGGTAAGGTTATAAAGCCAAACCATCAGCTTGGCGAACGGCCAGGTAATGATTTCCCCGAAAGACATTGAAAAACTCCTCTACAAA